>JALYTW010000162.1 GCA_030854075.1 Pseudomonadota bacterium | reverse complement strand
GGCGCAAGGAGCAGTGCGCCCCACATTCCCTTGTTCATCAACATGCCTCCCATGTTCGCGACTCGCCAATCGCTCGACCGCGTTCGGCCGACGCTACCATATCGAGCGCCGCCAATGCGATACGCCGCGCAATTCCATCCCGATCTGGGACAGCGTACCGTCCGGTGTGCTGCCGCGACACCAGCGTTCCCCTTCGCGCGCGCATCGCCTACGACCCGTCGATGGTTCGCAGCGCCCTGCCCCGATGACTCGCCTTGCGGTGTTCGATTGCGACGGCACACTCGTCGACAGCCAGGCGAACATCTGCGTCGCGATGGAGGAAGCGTTCGCGGTCGCCGGGCGTCCCCCGCCCGATCGGCGCGCGATCCGGCGGATCGTTGGGCTGAGCCTGGTCGAAGCGGTGCGGACGCTGTTGCCGCACGACAACGACGCGCTCCACCGGCGAATGGCGGCCGATTACAAGCAGGCCTATTATCGGATGCGCACCACCGGCGCCCTCGCCGACGAACCCTTGTTCGACGGGATCGCGGCGGTACTGGCGACGTTGGCGGCCGATGGCTGGCTGCTCGGTGTCGCGACCGGCAAATCGGATCGCGGTCTTGCGCATATCCTGGCGGCACACGCCATCGCCGACCGCTTCGTGACGCTCCAGACCGCGGATCGGCATCCGTCAAAACCCGACCCCGCGATGCTGATTGCGGCGATGGACGAGGCCGGCGTCAGCCCGCATGATACCGTGATGATCGGCGATACCAGTTTCGACATGACGATGGCCAAGGCCGCGGGAGCGCGCCCCGTGGGCGTGGCCTGGGGCTATCACGACGCAGACGATCTGACCGATGCGGGGGCGGTCGTGATCGCCCAGCGAGTCGCACAATTGCCGGGAATGCTTGCATGACCGACGACGAGCTGGCGAAGCAGCGCTATTTCACGATCATCGCGGCGCGGCTGGCGGGGGTCGCGGGGGCCGTATTCGGGCTGGTGCTGATCGGGCGCGCGGACGCGACACTGACCAAGGTCATCGGGGTTGCGCTCGTGATGTCGGCGCTGGTCATGATCGCGATCGTTCCACGCAGCCTCGCTCGGCGGTGGCGGACGCCACCCGAGGAATGAAGCGATTCTGGAGCGAGGTTTCGGTCGGCGACGATCGGGTGGTGATGCTCAACGCGCGCGCGGTGCGGACGCCGGGGCGGTCGCTACTTGCGCTCCCGACCGACACGCTGGCGAGCGCGATTGCGGATGAATGGCGCGCGGTCGAGGGAGAGGTGGAGCCGCGACGCATGCCGCTGACCGGGCTCGCCAACGCCGCGATCGACCTCGTCGCGCCGGATCGAGCGAGCTTTGCCGCGGGGCTTGGTGCCTATGGCGAGACCGACCTGCTGTGTTACCGCGCCGAACTGCCCGAGCCACTGGTCGACCGCCAGCGCGCGGCGTGGGATCCGCTGCTCGGCTGGGCGCGGGCGCGCTACGACATCCATCTCGAAACGACCGCCGGGGTGATCCACGTCGCGCAACCACCCGCCACGATCCAGCGGCTCGCCGACGCGATTGCTTCCTACGACGCCTTCCGCCTCGCCGCGGCGGCACCGATCGTCACGCTGACGGGATCGCTGATCCTCACCCTCGCGCTGCTCGATCACGCGGCGGACGCCGACGCGATCTGGGCCGCGGCGTATGTCGACGAGGATTGGCAGGCCGAGATGTGGGGCGAGGATTATCTTGCCACCGCAACACGGGCGGCCAATCGCGCGGAATTCGACGCGGCGACGCGTTTTCTCTCGCTGCTTTAGCGCAGCAGCTTGCGGATGAAGCCGATGATTCCGGTCTGGCGGGATCGTTTCAGCCGTTCCGCGGCCAAGATCGTCTGGACGCACGCGAAGCAATGTTCGACGTCGTCGTTGACGAGAACATAGTCATAGCCGTCCCAATGGCTGACCTCGTTCGCGGCGCGCCCCATCCGGGCGTCGATAACATCCATCGAATCGGTCGCGCGGCGTTCGAGGCGTTCGCGCAGGATGGGCATCGAGGGCGGTAGAATGAAGACGCGCACGACATCGCCGCCGGCTAGTTGGTGAAGCTGCTGCGCGCCCTGCCAATCGATATCGAACAGGATGTCGCTCCCCTGCTCGAGCTCGTTCCAGACCTGCGCTTTGGGCGTGCCGTAGCGATGATCGAAGACGTGCGCCCATTCGAGGAACTCGCCCTTCGCAACCATGTCGCGGAACGTCTCCAGGTCGACGAAATGATAGTCCTTGCCGTCGACCTCGCCGGGGCGGATCGGGCGCGTGGTGTAGGACACCGACATCCCGATCTCGTCGTCGGCCGCGAGCAGCTTCCGCGCGATCGTCGATTTCCCCGCGCCCGACGGCGAGGACAGGACGAACAACACGCCGCGACGCTTGAAGTCGTGCGGATCGTTCGCGGCCAGGGTCGTGGTCGGGCTTGCGGGTGCGTCCATGCGCGCTACTGACGTGGCGGTGGGGTTAGCGTCAAGCATCAGCCGCTGGATCGCGGCGAAAAGTGGCTGGCTGGTCGTCGCGATCATGGTCGTCGCGGCGGTTATCCTGCTGACAATGGGGCGTTCCCCGACCTGCCCGTGCGGCACCGTGCGATTGTGGTGGGGCGTCGTCCAGTCCGACCAGAACAGCCAGCAGTTGACCGACTGGTATAGTTTCAGCCACCTGATCCACGGATTCCTGTTCTACGCGGGCGGCTGGCTGCTGCTGCGCCGCTGGCCGTGGCAGGCCCGATTGGTGATGGCGACGGTCATCGAGGCCGGGTGGGAAATTCTCGAAAATTCGCAGCTGATCATCGATCGTTATCGCGCGGTGACGATGGCGTTCGGCTATACCGGCGACAGCGTCCTGAATTCGCTGTCGGACATCACCTGCATGATCATCGGCTTCGCGATCGCGCGGCGACTGCCGGTGTGGATGACGATCGCGCTGGGGGTGGCATTCGAACTGCTGACGCTGGCGGTAATCCGCGACAACCTGACCCTTAACGTCCTGATGCTGGTCCACCCGGTCGAGGCGATCCGGGTGTGGCAGGCGGGCGGCTAGATCGATCCGCCGCGTCGGCGTGCCTGACGACGGTCATACGCCTTCTTGGCGACGCACCCGCCCCCCAGTATGAGGCCGAGCGGCCCCATCCGGCTGAGCAGTCGCGCCGCGACTAGCCCGATCGCGGCGCCCTTGACGCCGCCCTGGCCGTCACGTCGGTCGATCTCACGCCCGACGAGTGCGCCAATGGCGCTGCGGATCACGATCCGGCCCGATCGAGCGTGCCAAACGCCTTGTCCTTGAGTTCGGCCGCGCCGCGCAGCACTGCCCAGCCGACCGCGTAGGTCACCGCGAGCGGCACCACGACTTTGAGGACATTGGCGGTAATCGCGCCGATCAGCGCGCCATCGGCCTCGCCATCGTCACCCGACATCGCATCGATTCCTGCGCCGATCAGCGCGCCTACGGTCGTTGCACCCATTGTTATTTCCCTTGGTCGCTCGGTGTGTTCAGTCGACCGGCACAGCGCGCGGGGATCGTTTCGGTTCCGTCAGCGCCCTAGCATCGCCTCGGGCCGGACGACGCGGTCGAACGTCTCGGCGTCGACGAAACCGAGTTCCAGCCCCGCCTCGCGCAGCGTTTGGCCGGTTTCATGGGCGTGCTTGGCGATCTTGGCGGCGTTGTCATAGCCGATCTCTGGCGCAAGCGCGGTGACCAGCATCAGCGACCGGTCGACCAGCTCGGCGATGCGTGCGCGATTGGGTTCGAGCCCGTCGACGCAGCGTTCCGCGAACGACTCCATCGCGGTGCTCAACAGGTCGATCGACCGCATTACCGCCGCGCCGATCATCGGCTTGAAGACATTAAGTTCTAAATGCCCCTGCAGCCCGCCAACGGTGATCGCAGCATGGTTGCCGATCACCTGCGCGGCGACCATCGTCAGCATCTCGCACTGGGTGGGATTGACCTTGCCCGGCATGATCGAGCTGCCGGGTTCGTTGGCGGGCAGATCGAGTTCGCCCAGCCCCGATCGCGGGCCAGAGCCGAGCAGCCGGATGTCGTTGGCGATCTTGGTCAGCGCGACCGCCAGCGTGTTCAGCTTGCCCGAAAAATCGACCAGCGTGTCGTTCGAGGCCAGCGCCTCGAACTTGTTGGGCGCGGTGGCGAATGCGAACCCGGTCAGCCGGGTCAGCTCGGCGGCGATATCCTCGCCAAACCCCGGCGGCGCGTTGAGCCCAGTGCCGACCGCGGTGCCGCCCTGCGCCAGCCGCGCGAGGCCGTGTTCGACCAGCGGCATCAGCCGGGTCTTGGCGAGGCGAAGCTGCGCGTAATAGCCCGAAAATTCCTGCCCCAGCGTCAGCGGAGTTGCGTCCTGCAGATGCGTGCGGCCGATCTTGACGATGTCGTCCCACGCCTCCGCCTTGCCGAGCAGCGCCGCGGTCAGCCGGTCGAGCGCGGGAATCATCCGCCGCGTCGTCGCGAGCGCGGCGGCGACGTGGAGCGCGGTCGGGAAACTGTCGTTCGACGATTGCCCGCGGTTGACGTCGTCATTGGGATGGACCGGCGATTTGCCGCCGCGGGTGCCGGTCAGCATCTCATTGGCGCGGCCTGCGATCACCTCGTTGACGTTCATGTTCGACTGGGTGCCGCTGCCGGTCTGCCAGATGACGAGCGGGAACTGGTCGTCGCGCGTGCCCGCGACGATCTCGGCGGCGGCGGCCTCGATCGCGTCGGCCCTCTCCGCGCTAAGCCCGTGCTGGCGATTGACCCGCGCCGCGGACTGTTTGACCAGCGCGAGTGCGTGGACGATCTCGATCGGCATCGCCTCGCGCGCGCCGAACGGGAAATTGGCGATCGAGCGCTGCGTCTGCGCCCCCCAATAGGCGGCGGCGGGAACCTCGATGGCCCCGAGCGAATCGGTTTCGGTGCGGGTGTCTTTCATGCCAACCTTACGCCGTCATGCCGGACTTGTTCCGGCATCCATCGTGCAGCAAACGCGTGCCTTTGCGAATGTAGCCGACGTCACGGGAATGAATCCCGTGACGTCGAAGCTCGGCTTTGCCGAGCCCGGCCGACGGTTCGCGTCGCGATCGCGACCGCTGCATAGCTGACGCTATCCAGCTCGCTCCCTATTTCTTCCGCTTGAAATCCACCGCGACGACGTTCGAGCCGTCCTCGACCGGAACCGCGGTCGGACCGTCGTTTTCCGCAAAATCATGCGGATCGGGGCCGTCGTCAGGCCCGTCCTGCGCCTGGAAGCGGAGTTCGAAATTCACCGCGGGATCGTGGAATCCGGTGATCGCCGAATAGGGGATCATCAGCTTCGAGGGCACTTGATTGAACGACAGCCCGACCGAGAAGCGCTCGTCGTCGACCAGCAAGTCCCAATAGCGGTTCTGGATGACGATCGTCATCTCGTCGGGAAAGCGCTCGATCAGCCGCTGCGGGATGTCGACCCCAGGAGCCTGCGTTTTAAAGGTGATGTAGAAATGATGCTCGCCCGGTAGCCCGCCCGATTCGGCAATTGTGGTCAGGACGCGGCCCACCACGGCGCGCAACGCCTCCTGGACGATCTCGTCGTAGGGGATCAGGCTATCGGGCAGTCCATCGGTCATATGTCCCTTGGGTAGCGGGCTTTGGGTGCCGGTCAAGATTGCATGCGACACCGGCGACGCTATGGGATCGAAACCATGCGCACCGCCACGATCACCCGCAACACCGCCGAAACCCGGATCGCGGTCACCGTCGACCTTGACGGCACCGGAATTTACGACATTCAGACCGGGATCGGTTTCTTCGATCACATGCTCGAACAATTGTCGCGGCATTCGCTGATCGACCTCCATGTGCGGACCGAGGGCGATCTGCATATCGACCAGCACCACACCGTCGAGGATACCGGCATCGCGATCGGCGAAGCGGTCGCCAAGGCGCTCGCCGACAAGCGCGGCATCCGCCGCTATGGCGATGCGCTCAGCCCGATGGACGAAACGCTGACCCGCGTCGCGCTCGACATCTCGGGGCGGCCGTGGCTGGTGTGGAAGACCGAATTCACGCAGAAGCGGTTGGGCGAGATGGATACCGAGCTGTTCCAGCACTGGTTCCACAGCTTCGCGCAGGCCGCGGAGATCACGCTCCACATCGAAACGCTTCACGGCAAGAATAATCACCACATCGCCGAGGCGGCGTTCAAGGGGCTAGCCCGCGCGCTGCGAATCGCGGTCGAGATCGATCCGCGCAAGGCCGACGCGATCCCCTCGACCAAGGGGATGCTGTGACGCTCGCGCTGATCGATTATGGCGCGGGCAATCTTCGGTCGGTCGAAAACGCGCTGCGCACCGCGGGGTGCGACGATCTGGCGGTCACCGCCGATGCCGACGTGGTCGCGCGCGCCGACCGGATCGTACTCCCCGGCGTGGGCGCGTTCGGCGCATGCGCCGATGCGCTGCGCGGCGTCGACGGCATGATCGCCGCGCTCGAACGGCGGGTCAGGGGCGACCGCGTTCCCTTCCTCGGCATCTGTGTCGGGATGCAGTTGATGGCAACCGCGGGCGAGGAGCTCGGCGTCCACGACGGGCTCGGCTGGATCGCGGGGTGCGTCCGCCGAATCGAACCCGCGACGATCGCGACCAAGGTCCCGCACATGGGCTGGAACGACGTCTTGCCCACCCGCGCCCACCCGCTGATCGAACCGGGCGAGGCGTATTTCCTCCACAGCTATGCGTTCGAGGACGATGCCGCGGGCGACGACGTGATCGCGACGACGGATCACGCCGGTCCACTCACCGCGGCAATCGGACGCGACAACATGATCGGCGTCCAGTTCCACCCCGAAAAGAGCCAGCGCTACGGCCTCGCATTGCTCGAAAGGTTTTTGGCATGGCGTCCCTGATCGTCTTTCCCGCGATCGACCTCAAGGGCGGCCAAGTCGTCCGCCTCGCCGAGGGCGATATGGCCCGCGCCACCGTCTATGGCGACGATCCCGCCGCGCAGGCGATGATCTTCGCCGATCAGGGCGCGCAGTATCTCCACGTCGTCGACCTCGATGGCGCGTTCGCTGGGACCAGCGTCAACGGCGATGCGGTGCGCGCGGTGGTCGAGCGATTCCCCGGCCACGTCCAGCTCGGTGGCGGAATCCGCACCCGCGCGAACGTCGAACGCTGGTTCGATCTCGGCGTGTCGCGCGTCGTGATCGGCACCGCCGCGCTCGAGGACCCCGACTTCGTCCGCGCCGCCGCGCGCGACTTCCCCGGCGGGATCGTCGTCGCGGTCGACGCCAGGGACGGCATGGTCGCCACCAAGGGCTGGGCCGACGTGTCGACCACCAGCGCGGTCGATCTCGCGCGCCGGTTCGAGGATGCGGGGGTCGCCGCGCTGCTGTTCACCGATGTCGGGCGCGACGGGATGTTGAAGGGCTGCAACGTCGAAGCAACGGTCGATCTCGCGCGCAGTGTCGACATCCCGGTGATTGCGTCGGGCGGGGTCAAGGGCATCGCCGAGATCCACGTCCTGGCGCTGCATGCCAAGGATGGTGTCGAGGGCGTCATCACCGGACGCGCGTTATATGATGGTCGGCTCGACCTGGCGGCGGCGTTGAGCGTGGCGGCTGCGGCATGAGCTCTCCCCGCCCGCTTGCGGGAGGGCATGTCGAATGGATGCGCGCAACAATCCCTCCCCTAACTCCTCGCGCAAGCGGGAGGGGAGTTTGACCGTCCGTGCCCGCGTCATTCCCTGCCTCGACGTCGCGGACGGGCGCGTCGTGAAGGGGGTTAACTTCGTTGAATTGCGCGACGCTGGCGATCCGGTCGAACAGGCGCGCGCCTATGATGCGGCCGGGGCGGACGAACTCTGTTTTCTTGATATCGGCGCCAGCCACGAGGGCCGCGGCACGATCCTCGACGTCGTCGCGCGGACCGCGGCGATGTGCTTTATGCCGCTCACCGTCGGTGGCGGGGTCCGTACCCCCGAGGACGCGCGCGCGCTGCTGCTGGCGGGGGCGGATAAGGTCGCCGTCAATTCCGCGGCGGTCGCGCGACCCGAACTCGTGGCGGACATCGCCGAGCGCTTCGGCAGCCAATGCTGCGTCGCCAGCGTCGACGCGCGCCGGGTCCCTTCGACACGCGCCGAGGAAGCCCGGTGGGAAGTCTTTACCCATGGCGGCCGCCGCGCGACCGGGATCGACGCGGTGGCGCATGCGCTGCGGCTCGCCGAGCTCGGCGCGGGCGAGTTGCTCGTCACCTCGATGGACCGCGACGGGACCAGGGATGGCTATGACCTAGACCTTATCCGCGCGATCGCCGACCGCGTCGAAATCCCGGTCGTCGCCTCGGGCGGGGTCGGAGGGCTCGGCGACCTGGTGGCGGGGATCCGTGACGGCCACGCCAGCGCGGTACTCGCTGCGTCGATCTTTCATTTCGGGGAGGCAAGCATCGCCGACGCCCACACCGCGCTCGCCGCTGCGGGTATCCCGGTGCGGACTCCGCTCGCCAACAAGGATTGACCCGGTCGGCATGGCGCGTCAGTCGAGGCGCATGGACCCGTTCGATCGCCTCGAAGCCACCATCCGCGACCGCCGCGGCAGCAACCCTGCCACTTCCTACGTCGCGAGCCTTACCGCAAAAGGCCGCGCGAAAATCGCGCAAAAGCTGGGCGAGGAAGCGGTCGAGACCGTCATCGCCGCCTGCTCTGGCGATGACGCCAGTATCGTCCCCGAGGCAGCCGACCTGATGTTCCACCTCGCGGTGCTACTCGTGGATGCGGGCCTGAGCCTCGACGACGTCCGTGCGGAACTGAAGCGGCGGGAGGGCGTGTCGGGACACGACGAGAAAGATGCACGCAATATCGAAGGAAAGGCCTGATGGCGATCGACGCGACCCAGCCATACGACGACCAGAACATCTTCGCGAAGATCCTGCGCGACGAGATCCCCTCGAGGCGGGTCTATGAGGATGATTACGCGATCGCGTTCCATGACATCAACGCGCAGGCGCCGACGCACATCCTGGTGATCCCGCGCGGGCGTTATGTCTCGTGGGACGATTTCAGCGCAATCGCCTCGGACGCCGAGATCGCAGGCTTCGTCCGCGCGGTAGGCGCCGTCGCGCGCGAGGCGGGGCTGGTCGAGCCTGGCTATCGGCTGCTCGCAAACACCGGCGCGCAAGCTGGGCAGGAAGTACCCCACCTCCACGTCCATATCTTCGCGGGAAAGCCGCTTGGGCCGATGCTCGCCGGTTGATCGGAATCACTTAAGGGATTGCGCCACCTCGATTTGGCTTTAGGTTCCCCGCCCACACCGCGCCAAGCGGAACAATCATATCCCTGGGGGGGAATAGTTACATGATATTCGGGCGCGTCAAGCCAATCGACGCCATCCTCAACGCTACCGAAGGCAAGACGCTGCACCGGACGCTCGGCGCGTTCCAGCTCATGCTGTTCGGGATCGGCTGCGTCATCGGGACCGGCATCTTCGTCCTGACCGCAGTCGGCGCGCAGAAGGCGGGACCGGGACTCCTCCTGGCCTTCGCGATCGCGGGCGCGATCTGCATTGTCGCGGCGCTCTGCTATGCCGAGATTGCTGCGATGCTACCGGTGGCGGGCTCCGCCTACACCTACAGCTATGCGACGGTCGGCGAATTCCTCGCCTGGACCGTCGGCTGGGCGCTGATCCTCGAATATGCGGTCGCCGCCTCGGCAGTCGCGGTCGGCTGGTCGGGATATTTCACCGGCACCATCCTCCACCAGTATTTCGGCGTATCCCTTCCCGTCTGGTTGTCGGCCGGGCCGCTCGCGTTGGGTGGCACCGCAGGCGGATTCATCAACCTGCCCGCGGTGATCATCTCGCTGCTCATCACCTGGCTGCTGATCATCGGCACGTCGGAGAGCGCGAAGGTCAACGCGGTGCTGGTCGCGATCAAGGTCACCGCGCTCACCGCGTTCGTCGCGCTGACGCTGACCAGCAGCCATTTCGACATGGCGCGGTTCAACCCGTTCCTGCCCGCTGGCTATTTCGGCGGCTTCGGCAGCGGCATCGGCGCGGTCGGCGCGGCGGCGACGATCTTCTTTGCCTATGTCGGCTTTGACGCGGTCTCGACGGCGGCAGAGGAAACCAAGAACCCGCAGCGCAACGTGCCGATCGGGCTGATCGGTTCGCTGCTGTTCTGCACCGTGTTCTACATTCTCGTCGCAGCGGGCGCGATCGGGACGATCGGTGGCCAGCCGGTGATGGGCCCGAACGGCGTGCCCTTCCCCGCCGGTTCCGAAGAGCTCGCGCGCCAGTGCGCCACCTTCGCCGCCGACCAGCTGCCGCTGGTCTGTTCGAACGAGGCGCTGGCGCACACGTTGCGGATGATCGGGTTCAGCACGATCGGCAATTTCATGGGCGTCGCGGCCTTTCTGGCGCTGCCATCGGTCATTCTGGTGCTGATCTTCGGCCAGACGCGTATCTTCTTCGTGATGAGCCGCGACGGGCTCCTTCCCGAGGTGCTGAGCCGGGTCCATCCGAAGTGGAAGACCCCGCATATCGTCACCGCGATCACCGGGGTCGCGGTCGCGTTCGCGGCGGCGTTTCTGCCAGTGGGGCAGCTCGCCGACATCGCCAATGCGGGCACGCTCTACGCGTTCATGATGGTCGGGATCGCGCTGCTGGTGCTGCGCAAGACCGCCAAGGATCGCAAGCGCGCATTCCGGGTCCCCGCAGTGTGGTTCGTCGGACCCGCGACGATCATCGGGTGCGTCTTCCTGTTCCTCAACCTACCCGCCGCCGCGATGCTGGTGTTGCCGGTATGGGGCGCGGTCGGGCTGGTGATCTATTTCGGCTACAGCCGCAGCCGCAGCCATTTGGGCCGCGGCATCGTCGAGTTCAACTCGCTTGATGAGCCCGGGCTGAAACCGGATATTCCCGGCACCGACTGATCGGACGAGCTTAACAAAAAAAGGGCCGCGGGAGAAATCCTTCCGCGGCCCTTTTCATGTGCGGCCCGTGCTAGCGATCAACCGAGCACGGCCTTCGCAAGCATCTTGAGGTCCGCCTGGGGTCGCGCGCCGACATGACTGATGACTTCGGCGGCGCAGATCGCGCCGAGCTTCAGCGACGCCTCGAGATCATGGTCATGCGTCTGCCCGTAAAGAAAGCCCGCCGCGAACAGATCGCCCGCGCCCGTCGTGTCCACGACCCTGTCGATCGGCTCGGCGGAAACGACCGTGCGTTCTCCCCCTCGGATCGCGAGTGCGCCGTGTTCGGAGAGCGTCACGACCAGCGTCTCGACCTTGGGCGCGACCGCGGCGATCGCCGCCTCGACATCGGTCGTTTCGGTCAGGCACATCAATTCGGCTTCGTTGGCGAAGATCAGGTCGATCAGCCCGGCGTCGATCAGCGCGTGGAAATCGGCACGGTGGCGGTCGATCACGAATTCGGCCGACGTCGTGAAGGCGACCTTGCGTCCCGCCGCCTTGGCGACATCGATCGCGGCGCGCATTGCGGCGCGCGGCTCTTCAGGGTCCCACAAATAGCCTTCGATATACAGGTATGCGGCGTCCGCGATCAGATCGCGATCGAGCGCTGCGGCGGGAAGGTAATGCGACGCGCCGAGGAAGGTGTTCATCGTCCGCTGGCCATCGGGGGTCACAAAGATCAGGCAACGCCCCGTCGTCGGCGCACCGGCGCGCGCGCTGGTGTCGAACCGGATGCCACACGCACGAATGTCATGCGCGAACACCTCGCCGAGCTGGTCGTCGGCGACCTGGCCGATGAAGGCGCACGTGCCGCCGAGCGTCGCCATCCCCGCGATCGTGTTCGCGGCGGACCCACCCGAAATCTCCTGCCCCGGCCCCATCTTGGCATAGAGCGCATCGGCGTCCTCGGGCGAGAAGATCAACTGCATCGCGCCCTTGGTCATGCCGTTGGCGGCGATGAACCCATCGTCAGCGGGACTGAGGATATCGACGATGGCATTGCCGATCGCGACGACGTCGTAGGTGGGGTGGGTCAAGCTGTGGCTCCGAAGGTGGAAGAATGCGCGCGCCCTATCGCGCTTTGGTCGCGCTTGCGAGCCCCTGCGTCGGATCGCGATTGACCCGCGCGCGCGCCGCGCCGACGCTGGCGCGATGATCACCGCCTTTCTCCTGTCGACCCGCCAGCTCGGCGATCGCGCCATCCTCGCGGTCCTGGCGAAGTCGCTAGGGCTGACGCTGGCGATCTTCGTCGCGCTGGGCGTGGGGCTGTACGTCGCGCTCGATACGGCGATGACCTGGGCGAGCGGGCAGCGCGACGGCGTCGGGATCGTCGCGATAGCAACGCTCGTCATCGGCATCGGCATCGCGTGGCTGACGTTTCGGATCGTCGCGATCGCGGTGATCGGGTTGTTCGCGGATGAGGTCGTCGCCGCGGTCGAGACGAAACATTATCCCGCCGCGCTCGCCCGCGCGCACCCGATCGGATTTGCCACGTCGCTGCGGATGGGCGCGGGATCGGCGGCGCGCGCGATCCTCGCCAACCTGGCGATGCTGCCCGTTTATCTCGTCCTGATCCTGACCGGGGTCGGCACCCCGATCGCGTTCCTCCTCGTCAACGGCTGGCTGCTCGGGCGCGACCTCGGCGACATGGCGGCCGCGCGCCACGTCCCCGCTGCGGCGCTCCGCCCGCTCGCCAGGACGAAACGGGGCGAACGGATGCTGCTGGGGGTTGCGGTGACCGCGCTGCTCGTGGTTCCCCTCGTCAACCTCTTCGCGCCGATCATCGGCGCGGCGATGGCGACGCATCTGTTCCACAGGGGTAAGGCATGAAGCGACTGATCGCGGCGGGATTGCTCGGACTGAGCCTGGCGGGCTGCGCCGTCCCGTCGAACACCGTGCCCGCGGTCGGGCACACCGTGATCCCGTACAGCGGCGTCGGGCTCGAACGCGTGATCGGGCAGGACGCGGCGGGGCTGACCCGGCTGTTCGGACAACCCGATGCCGACGTCCGCGAAAACACCGCGCGCAAACTCCAGTTTCAGGGGCCGATCTGCGTACTCGACGCGTATCTCTACCCCAAGGGGACCAGCGAGCCCGTCGTCACCTATCTCGACGCGCGCGAACCCGACGGGAGCACGATCGATCGCGCGAGCTGCGTCGCGGCACTGGTCCGCCGCGGCGGCGGCAAATAGCCGCGTGCGCGAGGTCGGGAATATCGTCGTCCTGACCGGCGCGGGCATTTCGGCCGAAAGCGGACTCGCGACATTCCGCGGCCCCGGCGGCTTATGGGAAGGGCATCGGGTTGAGAATGGGTACACCTAACGGAGCAGCACATGCTATTGCTTATTTATCAATATTTTAAATCATGTCGCACAGAAGTTTTGCGTTGATTGGTGTCCCTCCCAACCGCTGATTCTGCTCCTCAAAACGGTAGAAACTATCATCCGGAGTTAAGGATCAGCCACGCCTTCAAGCGCTCGCCTTTTTCGGTCGGCAGATTTCCGATAGCAGTGTTAATTATGATTCCGATTTGGCATTTATCTGCATCGGGCGCGGCATCGAGGCCATTATCCGCAAATATTTTTAGTTGACGGTCTGTCAATCCGTCTTTTTTCATGGCGTCAAATAAGGATACGTAATCCGAGTCGGTAACATCGGTTGATCTACCAGCCGGTTTGTCTATACCTTTTCTCATCGCCAGTAGTCGAAATGCACCAAATTCACTTATCGAACGATTAAGTTTCGCAGATGGCCTATCATTTACGTTTAGGCCAGTCATTGCGTAATGAGAACATATTTCCATCGATTGGTTGGATAGTTCTTTTAATATATAGCCCTGCTTCTGCCAATATTAATTTAGATATATACTAGGTGTTTGAGCTAAGTCCCCAAGGTGTTTTTTACCAAAGTTCCGCATGTACATGAAACCTATATCATGTAGCTCATCGCTGCTTTTTCCGTCTTCAAGACCTTTAACAGCCGCAGATTTAAAACCTTCATAGTCAACAGGGAAGTTCGCTTTTAATGACGACATCAACGCACTAAATCGAGGGTCTTTCGCAATTTTCTGATCAAACATTGTCGAGTAATCCGTAGATTGCTGTCTCAAAGTTTGAGTCGCGGCCCCGATCGTTGGCTTTAGTAAAGCTACGGCAACGGCAATCCCGACGATGTATATTATACGCTTAAACAATGGCTTAGCGGTTTCAGATCGATAGCCCATTAGCGCACCCCTGCGGTTCTCAAATTCTGTATGCCTCGTCCGCCTTATGCCATCAATCCGTTAGTATTATACTTATGAATAGAAATGGTAATATCGTGATCCTAACCGGCGCTGGCCTCTCGGCGGAGTCCGGCATTCCGACTTTTCGTACCCACTGCGAAGTCGCCTATTGGGAATATCTGGACGACAAAGGTGTTAGAAAAAAACACCGGGTTGAGGATGTCTGCACCCCCGAGGCGCTGCACCGCGACCCTGAACTGGTGCACCGCTTCTACGACGCGCGGCGCGCGGCGCTCGATACGGTGGAACCCAATGCGGCGCATCGCGCGCTGGCGCGGCTCGATGCCGCATGGCCGGGCGAACTGCTGATCGTGACGCAGAATGTCGACGACCTGCACGAGCGCGCGGGCGCGACGCGGATGCTCCACATGCACGGCGAACTGCGCTCGGCGCTGTGCGCGGCGTGCGGCGAGCGGCACGCCCATGCGGGCGATCTGCCGCCGGGCAGCGTGTGCGCGGCGTGCGGAGCCCCGGCGTTGCGCCCCGACATCGTGTTCTTCGGCGAGACGCCATACCAGATGGAGCGGATCGAGGCCGCGCTGGCCGACGCCGATCTGTTCGTGTCGATCGGCACCTCGGGGGCGGTCTATCCCGCCGCCGGCTTCGTCCAGACCGCGCGGCATTGGGGCGCAGACACGCTTGAGCTCAACCTGGAGCCATCGGCTGGCAGCTATTTCTTCCAGGAAACACGGATTGGCGCGGCGAGTGCGCTGGTGCCAGCATGGGTCGACAGCCTGCTGGAACAGAGCGCGATGACCTTAGATTGACCAGACCCTGACCCGTTCGCCCTTCGACTCACCCTGCTTCGACAAGCTCAGCACGAACGGAGGCACGTAAACCGTCGCTGTCCAACACGCTACATCCCCCGCGTCATTCGGGCCTCGAGTTGGGCGCGCAACTTGGCACCAAGCGGCTTGGCCTGCTCGTCGGTGCGCGCAACGACGACGGTGTCGCAGGTCGCGATGCATCGGCCCTGCTGGAATATCGCCTGTTCGATCGTCCAGCTCGAATTGCCGATCCGGCCGATGCCTGAGGTGACGGTGACGGGATCGGGGAAGCTACCCTCTGCCAGATAGGCGATCGCCACACTCGCCACCATCGTGC
The DNA here is from genome assembly GCA_030854075.1 of Pseudomonadota bacterium. Lineage (GTDB taxonomy): Bacteria > Pseudomonadota > Alphaproteobacteria > Sphingomonadales > Sphingomonadaceae > Sphingomonas. The sequence goes on along the minus strand of JALYTW010000162.1, from coordinate 2,505 downwards.
GGACGTTCGCGGGGCGATCGCTGTCCGATCGTGGTGCGCCATTGATCCGGACCCGCGCGCTCTCGAACAACGCGGCGAAGGCGACATTGTTGAGATGTCCGTTGGTATCGAGATCCTGATAGCGCGTGTCGATCTCTTGCGTGATCGGATAAGCGGTGGCGTCGAGCCGCCAGGGCGCGGGACGGGTCATGACTTCGATCCTTCAAATCTATCCCGACACCGCGAGCTGGCGCGTCGCAGGCGTGACGGAGGGGACGCGCCGGTTTCGACCCGTAGCGCCTGCTGCCCGCCCCCTTCACCAGCTTCGCTGGTTCCCCTCCCCGCAATTAGGGAGCATCGGCGTCAGCGCGGTGCCATCCGGATCGCGCCGTCGAGGCGGACGTCCTCGCCGTTGAAATAGCCGTTCTCGATCATTGTGAGCGCCAGGTTGGCATATTCGGGCGCATTGCCGAGCCGCTTGGGGAATGGGACGGAGGCGGCGAGGTTGTCCTTCACCTGTTGGGGCGCACCCTGCATCAGCGGTGTGTTGAAGATGCCGGGCAGGATGGTGTTGATCCGGATGCCTTCGCTCATGAGGTCGCGCGCAATCGGGAGCGTCATGCCGACGACCCCGCCCTTGGACGCGGAATAGGCCGCCTGCCCCATCTGGCCGTCCTCGGCGGCGACGCTGGCGGTCATCACGATCGCGCCGCGCTCGCCGTCGTCGCCCGCGTCGAGCGTCAGCATCCCCGCCGCCGATTTCGCAACGCAGCGGAAGGTGCCGACCAGGTTGATCTGGATGAGCCAATTGAACGCTTCCAGGCTGAAATGCTTGATGCTGCCGTCTTCCTTCGATCGGCTGGCGGTCTTCATCGCATTGCCGGTGCCGGCGCAGCAGACGAGCACCGATTCCTGGCCATGCGCCGCGCGTGCCTTAGCGAAACCCGCATCGACGCTCTCGTCGCTCGTCACATTCACTTCGCAGAAGATGCCGCCAATGTCCTTGGCGACCGCCTCGCCCTTTTCGGCCTGGAGGTCGAAGATCGCGACCTTCGCGCCCTTGGCCGCGAGCGCGCGTGCGGTGGCTTCGCCGAGACCGGAGGCCCCACCTGTGACGACAGCGGCGATAGTGGTGTCGAGTTTCATGTGTTCGTCCTTTCGGTGCCCAGCGACGCCGGGCAATGTTGGTCTAAAGCCGTTCGATGATCGTGACGTTGGCGATGCCGCCACCTTCGCACATCGTCTGCAGGCCGTAGCGACCGCCGCGTTTGTGGAGGGCATGAACCAAGGTCGCCATCAGCTTCGTGCCCGACGCCCCCAGCGGATGCCCCAGCGCGATCGCGCCGCCGTTGACGTTGAGCTTGGCGTGGTCGCCGCCGGTGTGCTTCAGCCATGCGAGCGGGACGGGCGCGAACGCCTCGTTGACCTCGTACAGGTCGATCTCGTCGATGCTCATGCCGGCCCGCTTCAGCGCCTTGTCGGTCGCGAATAGGGGTTCTTCGAGCATGATGACGGGATCGCCGCCGGTCACGGTAAGATTGTGGATCCGCGCCAAGGGGGTGAGGCCATGCTCCTTCAGCGCGCGTTCGCTGACGACGAGAACCGCGCTAGCACCGTCGCAAATCTGGCTGGCGTTCGCGGCGGAGATGACGCCGCCTTCCTGGAGCAGCTTGACCGAATGGATGCCCTCGAACGTGGCATTAAAGCGGATTCCCTCATCGATCGTATGGCATTGCTCGCCCTCGGGCGTGTCGACCATCAGCCCGACGATCTCGGCGTTGAAATCGCCTCGCTCAGTCGCGGCAGCAGCGCGCTGGTGGCTTTCGAGTGCAAACTCGTCGAGCTGATCGCGAGTAAAGCCGTATTTATCGGCGATCATCTGCGCGCCCGTGAACTGGCTGAACTGGATACCGGGATAGCGCTCTTCCTGCCGCGGTGATTTCGACTTGCCGAGACCCGCCTGAGCATGAAGCATGCCGGTCGATCCCATCGGCACGCGGGTCATGCTCTCGACGCCCGCCGCAATCACGACGTCCTGCGTGCCGCTCATCACCGCCTGCGCGGCGAACTGGATCGCCTGCTGACTCGATCCGCACTGGCGATCGATCGAAACCGCGGGCACGCTTTCGGGAAGTTTGGAGGCGAGCACCGCGTTGCGCCCGATCTGAAACGACTGTTCGCCGCCCTGGCTGACGCAGCCCATGATGACGTCCTCGACCGCGGCGGGGTCGATACCGGTGCGCGTCACGACCGCCGAGAGGACCTCGCCCGCCATGTCAGCGGGATGCCAGCCTGCGAGCCGTCCGCCGCGTTTGCCGCCTGCGGTGCGAACCGCCTCCACGATATAGGCCTCGGGCATTTCCCACTCTCCATAACAGATGTTATCCTGGCCTCGTTAGGCCAAAGGGGATTGTCTGTGCAAGTGAGTGACGCGATCGCGGGGCGCCGGTCGGTGCGTGGGTTCCTGGACCGGACGGTCGATCCCAACTTGCTCCGCGAACTGGCGCTAAAGGCGGCGCGAGCGGC
>JALYTW010000156.1 GCA_030854075.1 Pseudomonadota bacterium | reverse complement strand
GAGCAGCCCCGCGAGCCACGACGGCGCGACCCCGCGGTTGCCGCGCGGTTCGTCGTTGATGATCGGCGCGGGCGCGTGGGTGCCGCCATCGAAGGTCGCGGCGATCGCGGGGTCGCGATCCGCGACGAGCAGCATCGCCGCACGCCCGCTCTTGGGTGGCTCCCCCGCGGCGCGGATCGCGGCATAGACCAGTTCGCGCACCGCGCGCCGGTCCTTCGACCCGGCATAGCGCCGCGCCGCGAAATAACGCGCGACCAGCGTATCCGCCGCCGCCCCGCCTTCACGCGCGGCAGCGATGATGGCGTCGAGCAACTCGATCGCGGCCTGGGTTCTGGCGGGGGGCGTCATGCGGCAAAGGTAACGGGACGTGAGCGCGGAAAATGCGACGAACCGAGTGGGGGTGGCGGGGCGGAACGGCGCAGAGCGGGCGTGTGTAAGGACATTGGGTAGCCTATGGCGCAAACGATGACTGTAGGACAGGCATGACGACCATTCGCGCGCGGTCCGGCCCGGCGAATGTGGCCGGTTGCAAAATGGTAAGTGTGAATCCAGCCAATCGGGAAACTGCCAAGACCTGGTGCTGCGACAACCGCTCGAGGTGATTTAAGTTTAAAAGGTATCTCTTGTGCTGCTTTTAGCGCAGGGTGGGTTACGCTATCCAGGCAGCTGGGCGCGCGGGCTATGCCAGCCCCAACACGCCGCTGCAATTCGGATCCCAAAACGGCCAGCCGGGTCGGCGCGCATCAGACGCTGTTGGGCCTGACCAGGAGGATTACGCAATGTTCGTCAAGGCAATGACGGAGGCGGCACGCGAAAAGCTGGTCATGATCGCCGACGACGCCCGGCTCATCGAGGCAGCCACGCTGCTGTCCTCGGGGACGGATCTGGTCGTCGTGTGCAGCGGTGAGGGCGCGCTGAGCGGCGTTGTCACCAAAACCGATGTCGTCAGGCAAATCAGCGTGTGTCAGGGCGCGACGTGCCTGTGTCCGGTTTCGACCGTGATGACACGCGACGTGGCGGTGTGTCGAGTGGCGGATCTGCTCCAGGACGTGGCGACGCTGATGAAGGAACGGCACCTCAAAAATATCCCGGTGGTGGACGATGCCAATCGGCCTACGGGTGTGCTGACCGCGCGGGCTGTTCTTCGCGTCCTGCTGGGCGATGCCGAATACGAAGAGGCGCAGCTGGTCGATTACGTGAAGGGCGTCGGTTACCGATGATCGATCGCACCATGATTTCAGCAATTCGAACGAGGAAAGCCTGATGCCTGATTCCGATTCATTCGCTCATGCGACCGACGTTCGCCGCCGCGCGCTGTCACGGTGGGACGACGAAGGCGGTGCGCTCGCGTCGGTGCCGCAGGAGACACCCGCGGACGTCCCCGAACTGACCAACGCCGAGCTGGTGCAGCTCCGCATCCGGGTCATCGCGCTCGAAAACCTGCTGATCGCCGTCCTGACGGAGGGCTCGGATCGACAGCATCAGGTGGCGCGCGACATGGCGGATTGCATCTTGCCCCGACCGGGGTTCACCCAGCATCCTTTGACGGTTCAGGCGGCCAAGCACATGACCGATCTGATCGATCGCGCCGTGCGGTTCCAGGAACCGCCGTTGGCGTAAGCGCGTTACTAGTGCCGTGATGGCATGGCGCGCGCCGGCAGCAACGGCCCGGCCGCAACGGCAACGGCCCATCCTTGGCGGTTTATCGACCCGCTGCGACTACCGGGGCTTCCGTAGTCAGCGTCAACAGGTCCGAACGACTCATGGACGATGTTACCGACGGCACTCCTGTCCACGATCCGCTTGCGGCACGCCTCACCACCGCGGACGATCGCGTCCTGCTCAGCCACTGGATGCCGCCGCAGTCGGGGATCGTGCCGGTCATCCGCTTCGGCACACGCTGGTACAGCGTGCTGTGGGCGCTGCCGATCGCGTTCGTCATTCTGGTAATCGGCGTCGCCGTGGCGCAGGCGCTCCGCCAGCTTCCCGACGTCCAGGCCTTTCTGGTTCGCTATCCCGGCGCGCCGCCCAGCGCGCACATCGTCACGGCCGGCTTCCCGGTGTGGCTTCGGGTCAGCCATTTTCTCAACTTTCTGTTCATGATGTTCATCATGCGCGCCGGTGTCCAGATTCTGGCGGACCATCCCCGGCTTTACTGGCATCGCGACTGCACCCCGGGTTCGGACTGGTTCCGTTTTCAGAAGCCCGTCCCGACCGGGCGGGTGTGGACCGCCAAGGACGATTCGGTGACGATTCCCGGGTGGCTGGGCATCCCCGGCATCCGTCATTCGATCGGGCTTGCGCGTTGGTGGCACTTCTCGGTCAATACGCTATGGGTGCTCAACGGCATCGCGATCTACGTGCTGCTATTTTCGACCGACCAATGGCAACGGCTGGTGCCGACGACGTGGGAGGTGTTGCCGAACGCGATCTCGACCGCGCTGCAATATTGGTCGCTGAACTTTCCGGTCGACCATAGCTGGACCCATTACAACAGCCTGCAACAGCTGGCGTATTTCATCACGGTGTTCGTCGCGGCGCCGACATCGATCGTGACCGGGTTCATGCAAAGTCCGTCGCTGTCGAACAGCTCGGGCTGGTTCGGCCGCGTGCTCAATCGCCAACGCGCACGGTCGCTGCATTTCCTGGTACTGTGGTGGTTCCTATTGTTCATCCTCGCGCACGTCACGCTGGTGTTCATCACCGGGGCGCGGGTTAACCTCAACATGATGTGGGGCGGGGTTCACGACGCGTCGTGGCGCGGCGTCTGGGTGTTTGTCGCGTTGATGACGCTGGTGGCGATCGCATGGTGGTCCGCCACGCCCTTCACGATCCGCCACGCGCGCCTCGTCCAGACGACCGGTCAGGCGATGGTCGGATGGTTCAAGGGTCTTGCCGAGTGGTGGGATCCGAAGAGCCAGCTCGGCGAAAAGGGTATTTCGCCCTATTTCTGGCCCAACGGCACGATGCCGGACTCGGCCGAATTCGACGCCCTCGTCGCGGGCGGTTTTGCCGACTATCGGCTTCGCGTGGGCGGCCTGGTCGAGCAGCCCCGCGATTTCTCCCTCGCCGACCTGCGCGCGATGCCGCAGCAAGAGCAGATCACGACCCATTTCTGCATCCAGGGCTGGTCGGGCGTCGCAAAATGGGGTGGCGTTCCGATGCGCGACATCCTGGAGCAGGTCCGCCCGACGTCGGACGCGCGCTACGCAGTGTTCTATTCGCTCGCCGACGGCTCCGACGGCGGCCGCTATTACGACGTCCATCGGATGGTGAATATGCGGCACGCGCTCACCTTGCTCGCGCTCGACATGAACGGCGAGCCGGTCAGCGTGCTGCATGGCGCGCCGGTACGGTTGCGGTGCGAAAACGAGCTGGGCTTCAAGATGGTCAAATGGGTGACCGCCATCGAGTTCGTCGCCGACTTCGCGGATTTGGGCGGCGGACACGGCGGCTATAACGAAGACCATGAATTTTACGGGTATCGTATGCCGATTTGACCGTTGAAATGCTTGAGCGCTCGGTCAGGCAGAACAGCACTCCAATTCGCGCGGTACGTAGCGTGCACTACCCGACCGGCTAATTTCGGAATCCGAGTTGGCGCATCGGGACCGCCCGAGTTGGACGTAGCTGCCCTGCGCCCTCACCTGGTCGGATAATTCGGCGCTTCCCGGGTGATCGTCACATCATGGACATGGCTCTCGGTCAGCCCCGCGCCGGTGATCTGGACGAACTGCGCCCTCGCCTGCAGATCGGGGATCGTCGCTGATCCGGTATAGCCCATCGCGGCCTTGATGCCGCCGACGAGCTGGTGGATCACGTCGCGCGCGGGGCCTTTGAAGGCGACCTGGCCTTCGATGCCTTCGGGGACGAGCTTCATCTGGTCCTTGATGTCGCCCTGGAAATAGCGGTCCGCCGAGCCGCGGCCCATCGCGCCGACGCTGCCCATCCCGCGGTAGGATTTGTACGCGCGGCCCTGATACAAAAAGGTTTCGCCGGGAGCTTCCTCGGTCCCGGCGAGCAGCGAGCCGACCATGCAGCTCGACGCGCCCGCCGCGAGCGCCTTGGCGAGATCGCCCGAGGTGCGCAGGCCGCCGTCCGCGATGACGGGGATGTTGGCTTTCGCGGCTTCCTCCGCGCAGTCCATCACCGCGGTGAGCTGGGGCACGCCTACCCCTGCGACGACGCGGGTGGTGCAGATCGATCCGGGGCCGATCCCGACCTTCACGCCGTCCGCGCCCGCGCCGATCAGCGCCCTGGTCGCTTCGGCGGTGGCGACGTTGCCCGCGATGACCTGAACCGCATTGCTCAGCCGCTTGACGCGTTCGACCGCGCGCGCGACGTCGCGGTTGTGGCCGTGTGCGGTGTCGATCACGATCAGGTCGCATTCGGCATCGACCAGCATTTCGGTGCGTTCGAAGCCCTTGTCGCCGACCGTGGTCGCGGCGGCGACGCGCAGCCGCCCCGCGGCGTCCTTGGTCGCGTTGGGATAGGTCACCGCCTTTTCGATGTCCTTGACCGTGACGAGCCCGACGCAGCGATACGCCCGGTCGACGACGAGCAGCTTTTCGATGCGGCGGGCGTGGAGCAACCGCTTTGCTTCGTCCTGGCCGACGCCGACGCCGACGGTGACGAGATTCTCGTGCGTCATCAGCTCGCTGACGGGCTGGCGCGGGTTGGCGGCGAAACGGACGTCGCGGTTGGTGAGGATGCCGACCAGCGTGCCGTTGGCCTCGACGACGGGGATGCCGCTGATTCGGTGGCGGGTCATCAGCGCCTGCGCGTCGGCCAGCGTCGCGGTCGGCGCGATCGTGATCGGGTTGACGACCATGCCGCTTTCGAAGCGCTTGACCTGGCGGACCGCGTCGCACTGATCCGCGACCTCGAGATTGCGATGGAGCACACCGATCCCGCCCAATTGCGCCATGACGATCGCCATGTCGGCCTCGGTCACGGTATCCATCGCGGACGAGACGATCGGGATGGTGAGCGCGATGTCGCGGCTGATCCGCGTGGCGGTATCCGCCATGCTCGGTACGATGTCGGATTCGCCCGGGACCAGGAGGACGTCGTCGAAGGTCAGGCCGAGGCGGATATTCACAGGCGGGTGCGCTTCCTGCAGGAGGGCAAGTGGCGGGCCATGTAACCGCATGGGGGGGCGGATGCTAGGGGGCGCGGTGGATCGTGCTGCTCACTACCACCCCGGCGAAGGCCGGGGCCCAGTTGGTGGACAGCCGTGATGGGCGTTGCGTTCCGTTACCCCCACTTTCCCAATTGGGCCCCGGCCTCCGCCGGGGTGGTAGGAAGCGTGGATGTCGCATTTTGCTTCTCGGGGCACCGGAAAGTGCTAGGTTGGCGGCAACTGCAACGGGAGTGTTCGATGGGTTTGATTGTCGCCGCACTGGCGCTTGTCCTGGTGCTCTTCTACCTGATGACCAGTATCAAGATCGTTCGCCAGGGTTATCAATATACGATCGAACATTTCGGCCGCTACACCACCACCGCGGTGCCGGGGTTCAATTTCTATCCGTCGTTTTTCTATCGCGTCGGCCGCAAGGTGAACATGATGGAACAGGTGATCGATATTCCGGGGCAGGAGATCATTACAAAGGACAATGCGATGATCTCGACCGACGGGGTCGTGTTCTTCCAGGTGCTCGACGCGCCCAAGGCGGCGTATGAGGTGAGCGACCTGTACACCGCGCTGCTCCAGCTCACCACGACTAACCTGCGCACCGTGATGGGGTCGATGGACCTCGACGAAACCTTGTCGAAGCGCGACGAGATCAACGCGCGGTTGCTGACGGTGGTCGATCAGGCGACGACGCCGTGGGGGGTCAAGATCACCCGCGTCGAGATCAAGGATATCCGCCCCCCCGCCGACATCGTCAACGCGATGGGCCGTCAGATGAAGGCCGAGCGCGAGAAGCGCGCTAATATCCTGGACGCCGAAGGCTCGCGTCAATCCGAAATCCTGCGCGCCGAGGGGCAGAAGCAGGCGCGCATCCTGGAGGCCGAGGGCCGCAAGGAATCGGCATTCCGCGACGCCGAGGCGCGCGAGCGGCAGGCCGAAGCCGAGGCGTCGGCGACGCGATCGGTGTCCGACGCGATCAAGTCGGGCGGCACGCAGGCGATCAACTATTTCATCGCGCAGAAATATGTCGAGGCGGTCGGCAAATTCGCGACCAGCCCCAATGCCAAGACGATCCTGTTCCCGGTCGAGGCGACCCAGCTGATCGGGACGCTCGGCGGGATCGGCCAGCTCGCCAAGGAAGCGATGGGCGAGGTCGGTGCCACGTCCGCGACCGAGCCCCGCCGCGGCCCGTTCGAGCTGTCCAAGAAGGAGTAGCACGGCGGTGACGCTCGATTCGTTCGGGGGCGCGGCGGGGGTCTGGCTGATCGCCGCGCTAGTGCTCGGGATTGCCGAGCTCGCGATCCCCGGGGTGTTCCTGATCTTTCTCGCGGTCGCCGCCGCGATCACCGGCGCTGCGACCTTGGTGCTCGCCGACCTGCCGGTGGCGGGGCAGATCGCCTCGTTCACAGTGTGGAGCGCGGTGACGGTGCTGATCGGCAAACGCTGGTACAGCGATTATCCCGTCGCGACGACCGATGGGCTGCTCAACGACCGCGCCGGACGGATGATCGGGCAGATCGTCACCGTCGATACCGCGATCGAAGATGGGGAGGGGCGGATCCGGGTCGGGGATGGTAGTTGGCCCGCTCATGGGCAGGACGCTGCGATCGGAGCCTCGGTACGAATCGTCTCGATCACCGACGGGGTCGCGGTGGTGGAGCCCAGCGCCTCCTAACGCCCGGCCGTTCGGCGCCGCGCGGGCTAGTCGAAGGCTTCGGCGGCATATGACTCGCCGCGATCGACCCAGCGTAGGAAGAGGTGTGCCGACCAGCCGTTGGGGTTGGGATCGAGTCGACCGTGCCGGTGGTGGGTGCCTTGATAGCGCACGCCGTCGCCAGGCTTCATCGCAACCGATCCGTAGGACGCGCCTGAAAGTCCTCGGTGACGCAATCTTCGGGCGTGTCGATGCGGTCGGTGCCCACGCTCAAGCTGCACGGCGTGTCGTCGGCATAGGCGATCGTGAGCGACACTGACCGCCCACCCGCCGACACGTCCTCCTGCATCATCGTGTAGAACGCGTGGAGCACCTCGACAGGGAACAGTCTGTCGAGTGCCACATAGCCGTCACTGCGATAACGATCGATCTCGGCGTTCACGCGGGCTTATGCCGCTTCGGCCACCTTCGGCGCAGCCTGGCGGACGCCTTCGTCGACGTGGTCGGCAAATTGTGCGAAGTTCGCCACGAACAGGTCAACGAGCCGGGCTGCGGTGGCGTCATAGGCGGACTTGTCCGCCCAGGTTTGGCGCGGATCCAAGATCGCGCTGTCGACGCCATCGACCGCGACGGGCACTTCGAGACCGAAATTAGGGTCGGTGCGGAATTCGGCTGCGTTCAGCGTGCCGTCGAGCGCGGCGTTGAGCAGTGCGCGGGTCGCCTGAATCGGCATCCGGGTGCCGGTACCATATTTGCCGCCGGTCCAGCCGGTATTGACCAGCCAGCAATCGACCCCGCCCTTGGCGATCCGCTCCTTCAGCAAATTGCCATAGACCGACGGATGCCGCGGCATGAACGGTGCACCGAAACAGGTCGAGAAGGTGGCGTCGGGTTCGGTAACGCCGATCTCGGTCCCGGCAACCTTCGCGGTGTAGCCCGACAGGAAATGGTACATTGCCTGGTCGGGGGTCATCTTCGCGATCGGTGGCAACACGCCATAGGCATCGGCGGTCAGCATCACGATCGTCTTGGGAACGCCGCCCATATTGTCGTCGGACGCGTTGGGAATGAAATCGATCGGATAAGCGCCGCGGCTGTTCTCAGCGAGGCTGTTGTCGTCGAGGTCGAGTTGCCGCGTGACTCCGTCCATCACGACGTTTTCCAGCACGGTACCGAACCGCTTGGTGGTCGCGAAGATTTCGGGTTCGGCATCCGCCGACAGTCGGATCATCTTGGCGTAGCAGCCGCCCTCGAAGTTGAACACCGCGGTGTCCGACCAGCCATGTTCATCGTCGCCGATCAAGGTGCGGCTGGCATCGGCGGACAGCGTCGTCTTACCGGTACCGCTGAGGCCGAAAAATACCGCGGTGTTGGTGCCGTCATGCGCCATGTTGGATGAACAATGCATCGGCATCACTCCGGTCGGCGGCAGCAGATAGTTGAGCAGCCCGAATACCGACTTCTTCATCTCGCCGGCATAGCGGGTGCCGCCGATCAGGATCAGCTTGTCGGTGAAGTTGACCGCGATCACGGTCTCGCTGCGCGTTCCGTGCCGTTCTGGTTTGGCGCGGAAGCTGGGCAGATCGATGATCGTATATTCGGCCGCAAATCCTTTGAGCTCATGTTCCTCGGGCCGCACGAGCATCGTGCGAATGAAGAGGTTGTGCCACGCGAGTTCCGTCACGACGCGGACGCGGACGCGGTGCTCGGACTGCGATCCACCATAGAGATCCTGGACGTAGAGGTCCTCGATGTCGTGGAGCGCGGCCAAAAAATCGGCTTTCAGCGCGGCAAAATGATGGGGATCCATGCCCTTGTTGGATTTGCCCCACCAGACACTATTCTCGGTCTCGGCGTCGCGCACGATGAACTTGTCCTGCGCGCTGCGCCCGGTGTGCGGCCCGGTTTCAACGACGAGCGGGCCGTCGGCGGACAGCTTGCCCTCCTGACGCGCGACTGCGGCCTCCACCAGCCTCGCGGTCGTCAGGTTCCAGTGGACATCGGCGCGGGTTTCGATTCCCTGGGCCTCGAGCCCTGCCTCTGGAATACGCTTGTTCACGGTCGATCCTTTCCTTCGTCGCGGTGTTTCGACACCGCCTATGCCCAGTCAGCCTTAAGCACGAGCGCGGGTTCGATCAATGATCCGGTTGAGCCAGTCCCACCTTTAGCCTAATCCGCCTGCATGACGATCGGACGCCAGCCATGACCGCGACGATCGCGCTCGTCGATGACGATCGCAATATCCTGACGTCGGTGTCGATCGCGCTCCAGGGTGAGGGATTCCTGACCCGCGTCTACGCCGACGGCGAAACCGCATTGAAGGCACTGATCGACAATCCGCCCGATCTGGCGATCTTCGACATCAAGATGCCGCGGATGGATGGGTTGGAGTTGCTCCGCCGCCTCCGCGAGAAGAGCGGTATCCCGGTCATTTTCCTGACGAGCAAGGACGATGAACTCGACGAGGCCCTCGGCCTCGCAATGGGTGCCGACGATTATATCGCCAAACCCTTCAGCCAGCGGCTGCTCATCGCGCGGATCAAGGCGATTCTGCGCCGGGTCGAGGTGGTTCAGCAAGGCACCGAAGGAGTAGTTCCGGTGGCAGGACCGCTGGAGCGGGGGCGGCTGACGATGGACCCCGCGCGCCATCGCACGTTGTGGCATGGCGAGCCGGTGACGCTAACCGTGACCGAATTCCTTATTCTGGAAACCCTGGCGCAACGAATCGGCATCGTGAAAACTCGCAACCAGCTGATGGACGCGGCATATCAGGACGATATCTACGTCGACGACCGCACGATCGACAGCCACATCAAGCGGCTGCGCCGCAAGTTCCGCCAAGTCGATCCCGACTTCGATGCGATCGAAACCCTGTATGGCGCCGGCTATCGCTTTTCCGAGGAATGAATCGTCCGGGATCGGCGGCGACCTCGCGCTTCGCTGGTCGGGGCAGATCTCGCTTACTCGGCGGATCTTGGCGGTCAATATCCTGGCGCTGCTGCTGCTTGCCGGCGGGTTTTTCTATCTCGATTCGTATCGCAGCCGGATCGTCGACAGCCGCGTGGCGCAGGCGAGCCGCGAGGCGCGGTTGATGGGCGAGGCGCTAGCCATGGTCGCTCCTGCGCAACGCGATCCGCTGCTCGTGCGACTCGCCGACGATACCGGCACGCGCATCCGGGTTTTTGGCGCGGACGGCAGCACCGCGATCGACAGCCGGGCGCTCGGGGTGCGCAATTTCCTGTTGCTCGATCCCGACAAGCAACCACTCGGCCAGACCATCGCGCGGTTCCTCGATGCGGTGATCGACACGGTGGTCAACGCCGCGCGCGCGCCGCTGTATCGCGAACGGCGCGATGCGCGCGGCTGGCCGGATGTCGACGCGGCGCGGCGTCAGAGCGTCGTTTCGACGACGGTCTGGCGCGCGCCGGATCGCACCCCCGTGATCACCGCCGCTGCGCCCTTGCCGGGCGGCGGCGTCCTGATGACAACGGTCAACGCGCGCGACATCACCCAGACCGTCCGGATCGAACGCTATCGCTTGAGCCTGGTGCTGTTGTCGGTCGCGATCATCTCGATCCTGTTGTCGCTGTTTCTGGCGCGCACCATCGTGCGCCCACTGCGGCGATTGGCGCGGGCTGCAATTCGGGTCAGGCTGGGCCGCGCGCGCGAAGTCGTCGTCCCCCGCCTCCCCTCGCGGCGCGACGAGATCGGCAGCCTGGCGCGCGCGCTGTCCGACATGAGCCTGGCGCTGCGCGCACGGATCGACGCAACCGAGGCGTTCGCCGCCGATGTCACTCACGAGATGAAAAACCCGCTCGCCTCCCTCAGGTCCGCAGTCGAGGGACTCGGGCAGGTCACCGACCCCGAGCTACGCGAACGACTCCTGGCAATCGTCAGCGACGACGTGTTGCGGCTCGATCGGCTCATCACCGATATTTCCGAAGCGTCACGGCTCGACGCCCAGCTCAGCCGTGCCCAGTTCGAACCCGTCGACTTGGCGGCGATGATCTCCGGGCTGGTCGCGCAGCGTCATCAGCGTGGGGTCGAGCGCGGGATCGTCATCCGCTTTGACCACGATCTGTCGAATCTCGTCATGCTCGGCGAAGGCGCCCGGCTGGAACGTGTGTTCGACAACCTGATCGACAACGCGGTGTCGTTCTCCCCTGATGGTGGTGAGGTCGTACTGTCGGCGTGGTGCGGCCGCGATGCGGATGTCGGCGAGTTTGTAATCTGGATCGACGACGCGGGGCCCGGGGTTCCCGAGGCGGCGCGCGAGGCGATCTTCCAGCGATTCCAGTCGGTGCGCCCCGCCGGCGAGGCGTTCGGGCAGCATTCGGGGCTGGGCCTCGCCATTGCGCGGACGATCGTCGAGGGCCATCAAGGATCGATCGTCGTCGAATCGCGCGAGGATCGGCTGGGGGGTGCCCGGTTCGTCGTCCGCCTGCCGCGGGCGGAACACCGCGGGGAGCACGCGTGACGATCATCTCTTCCGAAACGCTCCACGCCACCAGTGTCGCGATCGACCGGCAGGCGGTGGTGATCCAAGGGCCGAGCGGGTCGGGGAAATCGGACCTCGCGCTCCGGCTGATCGACCGCGGGGCGCTGCTGATCAGCGACGACATCACATTGATCGCGCGCGTCGGTGGCGCGCTCCGGGTCCGCGCGCCCGATACGATCAGGGCGCGCATGGAAGTGCGTGGCGTCGGGATCGTCGCTGTCCCGCAGGTCGACGACGTACCGCTCGCGCTCATCGTCCGCCTCGTCGATGTCGTGCCGCGGCTCCCTGAACGGCGTGCGCGCCTGATCGCTGGCGTCGAAGCGCGTGAAATTCTGATCGACCCCCGCCCCGCCTCCGCGCCAATTCTGATCGAACTCGCGCTGCGTCAGCCCGAGGCGACCCCCGAATGAGCGGGGGAGACAGCAATGGCAAGGACATCCTGATCGTCACCGGCATGTCGGGGGCCGGCAAATCGACCGTCCTGAAGACACTGGAAGATCTGGGCTGGGAAACGGTCGATAATCTGCCGCTGCGGTTACTCGATCGGCTGCTTGATGCGCCACTTCCCGCAGGGGCGGTCGGCGAAGCGCAGCCGCTCGCGATCGGGATCGGTCCGCGCACCCGCGATTTCGATCCGGATCGCGTGATCCGGCGAATCCGTGCACTGCGCGAGCGCCACGGGCATGATGTCGGCATGCTGTTCCTCGACTGCGCGGGCGGGGAACTCGAACGGCGCTATTCCGAAACGCGCCGCCGCCACCCGCTGGCACCCGATCGCCCAGCGAGTGACGGGATCGCGCGCGAGCGCGAACTGCTGGCGCCGCTGCGCGATTGGGCGAACCGGCTGATCGACACCACGTCGATGCGCGCCAACGACCTGGCGCAGCAAGTCCGCGCGACGTTCGAGCGCGATGCCGAAGGCCCGACCCTCGCGGTGACGTCGTTCGGCTTCGCACGCGGGCTACCGCGCAACGCCGATCTCGTGTTCGACATGCGCTTCCTGCGCAATCCGCATTGGGAGCCCGCGTTGCGCGATGGGACCGGGCGCGATCCCGATGTTGCCGCCTACGTTGCCGCCGATCCCGCGTATGACGCCGCGATCGGCCAGATCGAGTCGCTGCTCGAGCTGCTGATCCCGCGCTATCGGGCCGAAGGGAAGGCCTATGTTACCGTCGCGATCGGATGTACCGGTGGGAGACACCGGTCGGTGCACGTCGCGGAGCGGATCGGCGCACGGTTGCGCGATCTGGGTTTTTCGCCCACCATCGTGCATCGCGATCTGGGGGCAGCGCCGCAGGACTCGCTGGAAGGGTCCCCGGCGACCAAATGAGTGGAACGACGTCTGACATGATCGGCCTGGTACTGGTGACGCACGGTCGGCTGGCCGAGGAATTCGTGACCGCGATGATCCATGTGGTCGGCCCGCAGGAGGCGATCGCGACGATCGCGATCGGCGCCGACGACGACATGGAGGAGCGCCGCTCCGACATCGCGGCGGCGATCGGCAAAGTGGACGCCGGCCGCGGGGTGATCGTACTGACCGACCTGTTCGGGGGAACGCCGTCGAACCTCGCGATCTCGCTGATGGTGCGCGGGCGGGTCGAGGTGATCGCGGGGATGAACCTGCCGATGCTGATCCGGCTGGGCTCGGCGCGGAAAGCGATGAAGGTCGGCGAGGCGGTCGCCGCGGCGCGCGAGGCGGGGCGCAAATATATCACCGTCGCCTCCGAAGTCCTGGGCGAGGCCGCGGCGTGAGCGTCGATCGCCGGGTAACGATTGCCAATCGCCGCGGTCTTCACGCCCGCGCGAGCGCCAAGTTCGTGACGCTCGCCGCGACCCAGCCGGTCGAGATCTCGGTGACGAAGGCGGGCGCGGGCACCGTGACCGGCACGTCGATCATGGGGCTGATGATGCTCGGCGCGGCAATGGGCGACGAGATCACGATCAGCGCCGCGGGTGATGGCGCGGAGGGCGCGGTGACGACGCTCGTCGATCTGGTCGAGGCGAAGTTCGGCGAGGAGTGAGCCGGTCACGGCCCCGCCGCGGCAAAGCCGCGTCGTCGATCGGGGCTTGAGCCCCGTCGGCCGGGTGCCGTTAGTCCGCCTTCCCCTAGCCTTCGGCTAGGGCTACGGCCACGGCACCATGCCACGCGAGATCACCGCCTTTTCCAACCCGCTCGTCAAATATGCGCGCGACCTGCGCGACAAACGGCATCGGCGCGCGGCGCGGCAGTTCCTGGCGGAAGGCTTGCGGATCCTGACCGAAGCGCGCGAGACCGCGCGGCTGCCGACGATCCTGTTCTACGCCGCCGCCAGCGCGGATCACCCGCTGGTCCACGCGCTGTCGATGGATGTCGAGGAAGCGGGCGGCGACTGTATCCAGACCACTCCCGACATTCTGGCGAAACTGTCGGGCAAGGATAACCCGCAAGCGGTGGTCGGCGTGTTCGACGAGTTTGAGATCGTGCTTGCCGATCTCGACCGGATGAGCGCCGACATCTGGCTGGTCGCCGAACGCTTACGCGATCCGGGCAATCTGGGCACGATCCTGCGCACCGGCGATGCGGTCGGCGCGGGCGCGCTGATCCTGATCGGCGAGTGCGTCGATCCCTTCTCGGTCGAGGCGGTGCGCGCGAGCATGGGCGCGCTGTTCACGGTGCCCGTCGTGCGGTGTGAGTGGGACGCTTTCAAGGCGTGGCTGCGCGAAGGACCGGGGCAGTTGGTGGGGCTGAGCCTCGACACCGACACGAGCTATCGCGACGCCACCTATGCCGCGCCGACCTTCCTGCTGACCGGCAACGAGGCGCAGGGGATGCCGCCCGAGATGGCCGCGGCGTGCGACGTGCTGGTCAAGCTGCCGATGCTCGGCAAGGCCGACAGCCTAAACGCGGCGGTAGCGACCGCGGTGATGGCGTATGAGGTGCTGGGGCAATCCCGCTAGCCATTGAGCAGACGTTGAGCCAACAGTGCCTGCATATCGCGGCGCCCATCGGCAACGAGCACCACCACCACGGCTCGATCGACGATCCGATAGATGACGCGATAGGGTCCAGCGATGGTCTGGCGCAGTTCGCCAACCGGGATGACGGTCGATTCGAGGGGGATCGAGCCACGCCTAGGGAAGGTTCGTAATCCCTCCGCCTTCTCGATCAACAGGTCCAACAACTCGTCAGCCGCCGGTCGGGAACGCGCCGCCGTGATGTAATCGTGGATCGCGGTGAGATCGGCCCGCGCACCCGCGGTGATGCGAACGGTGAAGGTCGCCGTCATTTTTCAGGCAGAGGGCGCGCGCGCAACTGTTCGATGACGTCGAGCAACGCTTCGGTTCGGCCCGCTTCGATATCCTGCTGACCGAGCGCCATCAGCCTCAGAAACGCCAGCGTCTCCTGCGTCTGTTCGTAGGACACAACATCCTGGATGACGGCCTTGGCCTCGCCATTCTGGGTGATGATCATCGGATCGCCGCCAGCCGCCAAATCGTGCAGCACCTCGGCCGCGTTGGCCTTGAGATAGCTGATCGGCTTGATCTGGGTCGAATAGCGCATGACATCTCCCGCATGACCGAATTCGGTTCTAATATAGTCCACCCTTACCGCAGCCCGCAAGATCGACTCGTCAAAAATCATCAAGAGCCAATGCTGGCCCCATCATTCCCATGCACCGCCTCGATGTTGTTGCCGTCGGGATCGAGCACGAAGGCACCGTAGTAACCGGCATGATAGTCCGGTCGCAGTCCGGGGGCGGCGTTGTCGCGGCCGCCTGCGAGCAAGGCTTCGCGATGGAACGCGTCGACCGCGCTCCGGCTTGTCGCGGATAGTGCGATGTGGAGTTTGCCGCGGGTGACGTCGTGTTCCGCGATCCAGAACCAGGGGCGGGTGTCGCCATAGCCCGCGATGCTGACGCCGTCGCCATGCTTGGGCGGCACCTCGAACAACCGCGTCACCCCGAGTGGCAGAAACGCGCGATCGTAGAATCTTACTGATCGTTTGTAATCCGACACGCCAAAAGTGACATGATCGATCATTGCGCTACTCCGCTACGTCGTCCTGGTTGGCCGCCAGCAGTGTTGGCCCCTCCCCGTATCGCGCCAGCGCCTCGACCGGCGGCACTTCGTCGATCTCGCGGCCGCTGGTGTCGATGTTGAGGTCGCGGAATTTGCGCGCGGTCACGAGGGTGCGGCTTTCGAAGCTCGACACGAACGAATTGTAGTTGTTGACCGCGCTGGTGAGCCCGCCACCGACCTTGCGCAGATCGCCCGCCGCCTTGGCGAGGCGTTCGTGGAGTTCCTTCCCCAATGCGCCGATTTCCTGCGCCTGTTTGGCCATCTTCTCCTGCCGCCAGACCGCGTCGACGGTGCGCGCGATCGCGATGAGGTTGGTAGGAGTCGCGAGTAACACGCGCTTTTCGAACGCGAAATCCCAGAGCGTGGGATCGTGTTCGAGCGCGGCGGAGAGGAAATGTTCGCCGGGGACGAACATGATGACGTAATCGGGCGCGTCCTTGAACTGGCTCCAATAGGCCTTGTTGCCGAGCCCGTTGACGTGGGCGCGCATCGAGGCGGCGTGAGCGTTGAGCCCGCGGGTGCGTTCGTCCTCGTCGACCGCGCCGAACGCGTCCTGAT
>JALYTW010000106.1 GCA_030854075.1 Pseudomonadota bacterium | reverse complement strand
CGACGGCATCTCGATCGAGTTGCTCCAGAACGGCGTGCTCGATCCCGCCGAACCATGGGCGTCGATGGACAATAGCGGGAGCTGGTAAAGCGATGGCCGACCTCGAGATCGTTCGCGTCCCCGTCCTCAGCGACAACTACGCCTGGCTGATCCACGATTCCGCGAGCGGCGAGACCGTCGCGGTCGACCCCGGCGAGGCGCAGCCGCTGCTGGATGCCGCCACGGCGCGCGGGTGGACGATCGGACAGGTGTGGACGACGCACTGGCATCCCGATCACACCGGGGGCAACGCGGCGATGCAGGCCGCGGGCGCGCGGATCACCGGACCGGGCGCGGAGGCGGCGAAGATCCCGACGCTCGACGTCGCGGTTGGTGAGGGCGACACGGTCGCGATCGGCGATCATGTCGCGCGCGTGATGACGGTGCCGGGTCATACGCAGGGGCATATCGCGTTTCACTTCGCCAAGGATGGGGTGGTGTTCACCGGCGATACGCTGTTCGCGATGGGATGCGGTCGACTGTTCGAGGGGACCCCGGCAGACATGTTCGCCAACATGCAGCGCTACGCCGGACTGCCCGATTCGACGATCGTTTACTGCGGCCACGAATATACCCAGAGCAACGGCCGCTATGCGCTGGTCGCGGAGCCCGACAACCAGGCGATCGTCGCGCGAATGCGCGAGGTCGATGCGCTGCGTGCAAGGGACGAGCCGACGGTACCGACCACAATCGGCCTCGAACGAGCGACCAACCCGTTCCTGCGTGCGTCGTCGGCGGCGGAGCTTGGCGAGCGGCGCCATGCAAAGGATAATTTTCGGGGCTAAATAGGCGGTTCGTTCGTTCCAGCAGCGGAGACCCATGATGCTGAAATCACTGACCCTGACTTTACTCGCTGCGACGACGCTGAGCGCCTGTGTGCAAACCCCCGCCCAAACCGCGCGCGCGGCGCAGGATGCCGCCGCGACGCAGCTAGCGCTCGACAAGGAACTTGCTGGGCTGGTGCCGACCGGGAACACATCGACCTGCCTGCCGATACTGCCCACGGCGCAGGTCAAGGGTTATGGCTCGACGCTGATCTACACCGTCAGCCGTCGGCAGAAATATCGTTCCGATACTGCTGGAGGGTGCGAGGGCGTCGGCCGTGGCGACATTCTGGTGACGGTGTCGAACGGCGGTCGGACCTGCCAAGGTGATATCTCCCAAACCCTCGATCGCAGCGGTCACTTCCCCACGGGAAGCTGCGCACTCGGGCCGTTCGTTGAATACCGCCGTCCGTGATCGGCGGCGCGGGCTGATGGGACAGCGATACGCCAGAACGGAGCGCTGATCAGAGCACGAAGCGGCTGAGATCGGTGTTGCGCGCGATCGATGCGAGTTGCTGGTCGACATAGGCGGCGTCGACGGTCAGCACGCCCTTCCAGTCTTCGGCATCGAAGCTGACGTCCTCGAGCAATTTCTCCATTACCGTCTGGAGGCGACGCGCACCGATATTCTCGATCTGGCCGTTCACCTCCGCGGCGATCCGCGCGATTGCGGCGATGCCGTCGTCGGTGAAGACGATCTCCACTCCCTCGGTTGCAATCAGCGCTTTGTACTGCGCGGGGAGCGATGCCTTGGTGTCCGAGAGGATCGCGACGAAATCCGCCTCGGTCAGCCCTTTGAGTTCCACGCGGATCGGCAGCCGGCCCTGGAGTTCGGGGAGCAGGTCGCTCGGCTTGGCGACATGGAACGCGCCCGACGCGATGAAGAGGATGTGATCGGTCTTCATCGGCCCGTATTTGGTCGCCACCGTGGTGCCCTCGATCAGCGGCAGCAGGTCGCGCTGGACGCCTTCGCGGCTGATCGAACCGCCGCCACGGTGCTCAGACATCGCGATCTTGTCGATCTCGTCGAGGAAGACGATGCCGTTCGCCTCGGCGTCAGCCAGCGCGACGCGGCTGACCTCATCCTGGTCGAGCCGCTTGTCGGCCTCTTCCTCGACCAGCTTGTCCCACGCGGCGCGGACGGTGAGCTTGCGACGTTTCAGTTGCTGGCCGCCGCCGAACGATTTCATCATTTCGCCGAGGTTGATCATCTGAGGCGCGCCGCCGGGGATGTCGAACGGCATCGCGGGGGCCTGTTCGATTTCGATTTCGATCTCGGTGTCGTTGAGATGGCCGTCGAGAAAGCGCTGCTTGAAGCTTTCGCGGGTCGCGGCGGAGGAATCCTTGCCGGTCAGCGCGTCGAGAATGCGCTTCATCGCGGCTTCCTCGGCCTTGTCCTTGACCGCGAGGCGGCGGCGTTCCTTTTCGAGCCGAATCGCTTCCTCGACCAGGTCACGCGCGATCTGTTCGACGTCGCGACCGACATAGCCGACCTCGGTGAACTTGGTCGCCTCGACCTTCACGAACGGCGCATCGGCGAGCTTCGCGAGGCGGCGGCTGATCTCGGTTTTGCCGCAACCGGTGGGGCCGATCATCAGGATGTTCTTGGGCGTCACCTCATCGCGGAGATCCTCGTCGAGCTGCTGGCGCCGCCAGCGATTGCGCATCGCGACCGCGACCGCGCGCTTGGCATCGCGCTGGCCGATGATGTGTTCGTCCAATGCGGCGACGATCGCTTTGGGGGTGAGGGCTTCGTTCATGAAAATGGGGTCCGCGGAGGCGTTAACAGGGAGGGGCGACATTGACGACATTGACACGGAATCGGGTTTTTGCGCGCTCAGGCCGCGTCCATCGATTCCACGGTGAGCCGGTCGTTGGTGTAGACGCAAACCTCCGCCGCGATGGCCATCGCCTTGCGGCACACGGTCTCGGCATCGGCTTCATATTCGACCAGCGCCTTGGCGGCGGCGAGCGCATAATTGCCGCCCGATCCGATTGCCGCGATCCCGGCTTCGGGTTCGAGCACGTCGCCGTTGCCGGTAAGGATCAAGGTGATGTCGGTATCGGCGACGATCATCATCGCCTCCAGGTTGCGGAGGTATTTGTCGGTGCGCCAGTCCTTGGCGAGCTCGACCGACGCGCGCAGCAACTGGCCCTGATGCGCCTCGAGCTTGCGTTCGAGGCGCTCGAACAGGGTGAAGGCGTCCGCGGTCGCACCCGCGAACCCCGCCATCACCTTGTCGTCGGCGCCAAGGCGGCGGACCTTCTTCGCGTTGGGTTTCATCACGGTCTGGCCCATCGAGACCTGGCCGTCGCCCGCGATCACAACCTTGCCGTTGCGCCTGACCGACAGGATGGTGGTGCCGTGCCAGACCGGCATCGCGTGGGGATCGTTTCCGTGCATGAGGGCGATATGGGAAGCCGCGCGACGGGTGCAATCCGCCCGACCCGTTCGCACGCTATCGCTCGACGCCCTTTGCCTTACCCCAGCTCCGCGCGACGGTGTAGCCGAGGTAGCCGGTCCCGAAGAGCGCGTAGAGCGGTTCGGGGATGCCGCCCAGATACGCGGTCATGCCGTGCGCGATGGCGTCGGCGATCGCGGGGCGGAACGCCGCGATCAGTCCCATCGGGATCGACCATAGCAACAGCGCGTACATGACGTAGAGAAAGCCGGGGCGCGCGCGCGATACCCAGGGATCGGGCGCAGCGGGGCGGCGGCGGATGGTCGATACCATGAGGGTGCTCCTGTGCGACGTGGGCGACCTTGACGACGTTGACACGGAATCGCCTATTTGCTGCTGCTCTGGGTTAACCGATCCGGTTCGCAAGCCAGCCGTAGAGGAATGCCTCGTTGGCGGGGCGGCGTTCGGCGAGGTGGAGATAACGTTCGCCCTGGAGCGCCTCGATCGCCTTGAGCAGCACCTGCTCGCCCGACGCACCGCGATGCGTCAGGAAGCCATCGAGCGCGCCAAGCGTGCGCGCGCCGATCGCGGCATCGAGCGCGAGGTCGGGATAGTCGGTGCCGCCGCGATTGAGCGCGTTGAGCGCGCGCTGGAGGAAGCCGGTCGCGACCGCTGGCCCCATGTTGATCCCGGTGTCGAACAGTTCGGCGGCGACCGCGGGGGCGCGGGTCGCGATGCGATCGAAACCGGGGCGCTGCCAATAGCGGCGGCGGTAGAGCGCGACCGCGGTGGCACGTGGAAAATCGCGCATCGCACCGCGATAGCCGTCGGCGCGCGCGACCGCGATCGTGATGCCGTAGCGGGTTTCGCCGCCGCGATCGGCGGGGTGGTTGGTGTAGCCGCCTTCGCGATCGATGACCGCGTCGATGAGCGTGTCGATATTCATGATCCTGCTCCGCTGTTCAGCAGATCAGGAACCATATCGGTTCGTTGTAGGACAGCGGATTCTGTGATTCGCCCGCGCTGGGCGCGCTTTACCGCTGGAAACGCCGCGCGTTGGCGGCGGCGCGCCCGCGGCCGATGCTGTCGACGACGAGTTCATACTGGTCGGGACTGAAGCCCGCGGCGTGGAACGCGCGCACCTCGGCGGACGGGATGGTGTAGCCGTGGTGCCAGCTGAGCACCGCGATCCGGCGCAGCGCTTCGAGTTGCGGGTCGGCGAGTTGCGGGTTGGGACGGTCGCCGAAGAGCAGCGCGATGGCGGTCGCCATCCGGCCGGGGGTGCGCAGCGTCGCGAGCCGATCGCGCTCGGCCAGCGCCACCACCGACCATTCGAGCGTGCTGAGACGGGGTTCGGCCAGCGGTGTTACTGGTACTACGATTGGATCCGCCACGGGCGTCGTGACGCGGTCCAGCACAGTGCCGCCACCGGTTTCGTCGAACGCGAGATAGGCCATGTCGGATACTCCAGTGCTGTCGTCGCGCGGGATCATCAATGTCTCAGCGCGTTCCATACCGTGCGGTATATAACCTCGATTCGCGGGGTCAACAGTTTTCTGTATCGATCGGTAGAATTAGATGGGAAATCGACCGATTTGGGTAATTAGGTAGGTAGATCGACTGGACCCGTGCCCGTTCGCCCTGAGCCTGTCGGGCTCCCATGAAAGTATTACTTTCATGGGGTCGGGTCGAAGGGCGGTGAGACTCACCGTGCTTCGACAAGCTCAGCACGAACGGAAAAGTGAGGTCATAGCGCGCCGAATTTTGCGACCCCGCCCTACGCGCTGGGCCAGATCGCCAGGCTGGTGTCGACCAGGCGCGACAGATCGTCGCACGACGCGCCCGATCCGGCCTGGATCGCCATACCCTGCATCAGCGCGATGAGATAGCTGGTGAGTCCTTCGGGATCGACATGCGCGGGCAAATCGCCCTCTGCCCTAGCGCGTGCGAAGCGTTCGACCAGCGCGCGGTGCGACGAACGGCGGCGCGCGATCACCTCGTCGCGGATCGATTCAGCCTCCGCCCCACAGGCGACTGCGCTGATGACCCCAAGGCACCCCCGGGGTTCGTCGGCGCAGGTCTGGATGGCGAGCCCGCCGCGCAGGAAGCGTTCGGCAACCCCGCGCGCGGTCGGCTGGTCGAGCGCGACGCGGGTATAGGCGAGCTTTTCCTCCTCGTAGAGGTCGAGCGCCTTGCGAAACAACGCCTCCTTGTTGCCGAACGCCGCGTAGAGGCTGGGACGCGTGATCCCCATCGCTTCGGTCAGGTCGGTGAGCGACGTACCTTCATATCCTCTGGTCCAGAACACTCGGAGCGCCGCGGCGAGCGCGTCGTGGAGGTCGAACTCGCGCGGACGGCCTTTGGTGGCAAAAGGTTTGGCGTCGAGCGTGTCGATGGTTTCCATATCGAACGGTATATAAGTCACGCCGCGCCGATAGTCCAGTCGACCAGCCCGTCGGCAGCCCGCCGCGCCATCCCGCGGGTGCCGGTCGGGTCGGTGACGCCATCGGTCAAAAACGCGATCGTCGCGGCATCGCCAGCCGGCACGCGCGCGAGGAAACGACACCCGGCGGGGTTCAACGCGACGATCACCCCCGCGCGGACCGCGCCCGCACGGTCGTAGAACAGCGTGTAGGTTTCGACGATGCCATCGCCGTCATAGTCCGGATCGACCCGCGGCGCAGCGCCGCGGAGCGCATCCGCCTGCGCCTGATAGTCGGTCTCGCGGGGGAAGCGGGTGCCGGGCAGCGCGGCGGCGGACAGCACGATCGAATGGTTGTGGGTCGCGACCCCGCCGTTGCCGAAGAGGAGGCCGACCGCCTGCGCGCGCGTGGCCCCATCGCCACGCAGCCGATCGACCATCGCGGCGATCGCGTGGCTCATGTAATTGCCGATCGGACCGCCGCCGAAGGTGAGGCCGCCGACGACGCTCATCGCGCGATCGAGCGGCCAGCCGATCACGCGGCGCGCCATCTTGGGAACGCACGGGAAGCAGGAATAGAGTTCGACATGGTCGACGTCCGCGAGCTCGAGCGCGTTGAGCCGGAGCGTCGCTTCGAGCGACACCCGCATCCCCGCCGATTCCGTATAGCCGTCGCGCGCCAGGATATCGTCGGGTTCGTGCGCCGCGGCACCGTGGCCGACATGGACGAGGCGAGCGTCGGGCACGCCGCGCGCCCGCGCGTGGGCGAGGCTGGTGACGAGGAAGCCCGCGCCCTGGTTCACCGAGCTGTTGGCGACCATCAGCTTCGAATAGGGAAACGCGATTCTGCGGTTGTCCGCGGTGGGGGTCGCGATCTCCGCCGCGGTCCGCAGGGTGCGCAGCCAGGCATGCGGGTTGGCGGCGGCGACCGTCGAGAAATCGGCCCAGATCGCGGCGCTTTCGGCCTGCGCCTGGCCTAGCGATTGGCCCCAGGCCGATCGCGTCGCATTTTCGTAGAGCGGATAGATATCGACCGGCGCGACGAGGCCGTAGCGCTGGCGGTAATCGGGCGCACGGTCCCGATGCCGCGCGCGCATCGCATTGTGATCCGCCTCGCCGCCGCCTGCGCGCGCAGCGGCTCGCCGCGCGGCGGTGCGCAGTGCCTCCGCGC
>JALYTW010000095.1 GCA_030854075.1 Pseudomonadota bacterium | reverse complement strand
TCGTGAAAGTTGCGCCCGAGCGCTACCGATCGACACTGCGCGACTTCCTGACCAGCGAGGCGTCGGGCGGCGTGATCCTGATCGTGGCCGCAGCGCTCGCGATGATCGTCGCCAACATTCCCGGCCTAGCCGACAGCTATTTCACCCTGCTCCATGCCGAGACCGGTCCGATCCTGTCACCCGAACTCGGGCCGATGACAGTCCATTTGTGGATCAACGACGGGTTGATGGCGCTGTTCTTCCTGCTCGTCGGGCTCGAGATCAAGCGCGAGATCGTCGACGGGCGGCTGGCGAGCCCCGAGCGGCGGCGGTTGCCGTTCATCGCCGCGGTCGCGGGAATGGCGGTGCCCGCGCTGGTGTATCTGGCGATCGCGGGACACGACACGCGGCTGCAATCGGGCTGGGCGATCCCCGCGGCGACCGACATCGCGTTCGCGATCGCGGTGCTTGCGCTGCTCGGCAGCCGGGTGCCGTCGTCGCTCAAGCTGTTGTTGACGACGGTCGCGATCGTCGATGACATGGGCGCGGTCGCGATCATCGCGGTCGCGTACACCGCGAGTATTCATGTCGTCTCGTTGATCCTGGCGGGGGTCACGATCGTGGTGCTCTATGTGCTCAACCGTCGCGGGGCGACGCGATTGTGGCCATATCTGACTGGGTTCGCGTTCCTGTGGCTGTTCGTGCTGACGTCGGGAATCCACGCGACGATCGCAGGGGTGATCACCGCGCTGCTGATCCCGGTCAGGCCATCGCCGGGTACGCCCGACAACGAGGATTCGCCGCTCCACCGGCTCGAACAGGCGCTCCATCCGATCAGCGCCTATGTCGTCGTGCCGCTGTTCGGGTTCGCCAATGCGGGCGTCGCGCTGGGTGGCACGAGTGTCGCGACCCTGTTCGACCCGCTCGTCCTCGGTATCGCGGCGGGGCTGTTCTTCGGCAAGCAGGTCGGCATCTTCGGCGCGATCTGGGGCGCGACCAAGCTCGGCATCGCGACCCCGCCGCGTGGGGTGTCGTGGACGCAGGTGTACGGACTGTCACTGATCGCGGGGATCGGGTTCACGATGAGCCTGTTCATCGGCGGGCTCGCGTTTTCGGATCCCGGGATGGCCGATGCGGTCAAGATCGGGGTGCTGTCGGGATCAATGCTCTCTGCGATCGGCGGGGTGGTGGTGCTCGTCCTGGCGAGCGGCAAGCGCGCGACCTCCGCCTGATGCGCGCGTTTTATGCGCCGACCCAGGCCCGCCACGCGCCGACGCAGGAACTCCACAATGGCGGGTTCGCCGCCTATGCCGAGACCCCGGCGCGGGTCGATGCGGTGCTCGCCGCGATCGGCGCGACCGAGGAACCCGAGAATCGCGGCGAGGCGCCGGTCCGCGCAGTCCACAGCGCAGCCTATGTCGATTTCCTGAAGGCCGCACCGCGACTGTGGCGCGAGGCGG
Organism: Pseudomonadota bacterium; assembly: GCA_030854075.1. Taxonomy (GTDB): domain Bacteria; phylum Pseudomonadota; class Alphaproteobacteria; order Sphingomonadales; family Sphingomonadaceae; genus Sphingomonas. The sequence goes on along the minus strand of JALYTW010000095.1, from coordinate 1,376 downwards.
GACGACAGGGCGATGCGATTCCCTATGCGTTTCCGATTCGGGGGCGGCGCCCGCTGGCGCTGTCGCGGATCGATGCGTTGCTGGGCGCGCATGCGTTCGACGCGACGACGCCGATCACGCCCGACAGCTGGGCCGCGGTTTATGCCAGCGCGCAATCGGCGCTGGCGGCGACGCATGCGGTGCTGGCGGGGGAGCGCGCCGCGTTCGCGCTGTGCCGGCCACCGGGCCACCACGCAGGCGCGGATTATTGCGGCGGATACTGCCACCTGAACCATGCCGCGATCGCGGCGCAGGCGGCGCGCGATGCAGGGATCGAGCGCGTCGCGATCCTCGATATCGACTATCACCACGGCAATGGGACGCAGGACATTTTCTGGGAACGCGGCGACGTGTTCTACGCCTCGGTCCACGCCGATCCCGCGACCGACTATCCATTCTATTGGGGCCATGCCGACGAGACCGGCGCGGGCGACGGGGCGGACGCGACGCTCAACCTGCCGTTGCCGCAAGGCACGACGATCGAGGCGTTCCGCGCGGCGCAGACGGTCGCGCTCGACGCGATCGCGCGGTTCGCGCCGGGGATGCTGATCGTGAGTTTCGGCGCCGACACCTGGGCGGGCGACCCGATCTCTTCGTTCGCGCTCCAGACCGCGGATTACACCACGCTCGCGCACGACATCGCGGCGCGCGGCTGGCCGACCGCGGTACTGCTCGAGGGCGGCTATGCGGTCGCCGCACTGGGCGACAACGTCGCGCGCTTCCTTGCCGGATTCTAGCGGGCCGGCTTCCGACGGCCACGCGCGGGGATCGGCAGATTATCGGCGGTTGACGCTGGCGATGCTGTTCGCGGGATTTTCGACGTTTTCGCTGCTCTATGCGGTCCAGCCGCTGTTGCCGTTGCTTGCCGCCGAATACCGACTGAGCGCGGAGGGGGCGTCGCTCGCGGTCAGCCTGGCGACGGGGCCGCTGGCGATCGGGATCCTGCTGGCGGGGTTCGTGTCGGACCGGGTCGGGCGGCGACCGTTGATGGTGGCGGCGATGATCGCGGCAGGCGCGCTGTCGACCGCGGCGGCACTCGCGCCGGGATGGTACGCGCTGCTCGCGCTGCGGTTGCTGACCGGAATCGCGCTCGCGGGCGTGCCTGCGGTGGCGATGGCGTATGTTGCCGAGGAGGTCGACGCCGCCTCGGTCGGCGCGGCGATGGGGCTGTATATCGCGGGCAGCGCCTTGGGCGGAATGGGCGGGCGGCTGATCGCGAGCCTGATCGCGGATGTCGCGGGGTGGCGCTGGGCGCTCGGTGGAGTCGGCCTCGCGGGGCTGGCGATGGCGGAGGCGTTTCGCCGCCTCGCGCCGCCGTCGCGCCTCTTCGTCGCGAG
>JALYTW010000082.1 GCA_030854075.1 Pseudomonadota bacterium | reverse complement strand
GATCGATCTTGGATCGCCGCGACTGCGCGCGCTCATCGCGGATGCGTTGCGCCAGAGCCCGACCTTGATCGGCGCACAAGCCCGGGTCGATCAGGCGCAGGCATTGCTCAGGAGCGCGCGAGGTGCGACGCTGCCAGTGGTGACCGCATCGGCGTCGCCCTTGCTGAGCCAGTCGCGTCGCGGCGGCCCGCTCGATTTCAGTCAAAGTTTCGGTAGCCTCGATGCCGGGCTGACGGTGGATGTGGGGGGGCGCCTGAAGGCGGGGAAGCGCGCCGCCGCCGATCGCTTGCGCGCGAGCGCGTTCGACCGTGACGCCCTCACCATCGCGGTCGCCGCAGAGATCGCGCGTGCGTTCGTGACGCAGGCCGCGATCGACGCGCGACTGGCCTTGCTCGCCCGGAACATCGCGCAGACCGAGGAACTGTTGAGGATTATCCAGGTGCGCCAGCGCGAAGGCAGCGCAACGCAGATTGACGTCGGGTTGCAGGACAATCGGGTGCAGAATCTGCGCACCGAACGCGAGCGGCTTCGCCAATCGCTCGACCAGAGTCGTACCGCGCTCGCATTGCTGGTCGGCAGCGAAGCACCGCTATTCCGATCGACCCCCGGCGATTTGAGCGCACTGGTCGGCCCGACCGCATCGATTCCAGGACCCGCCGACCTTATCCGTCACCGCCCCGATATCCTCGCGGCGGAGGCTCGCCTCGCTGCGGCGGGGGGCGACGTCACCCGCGCTCGTGCAGCCTTTATTCCCCCGATCGAACTGGCGCTCGGCCGCGCGGCACAGGCCTCGCTCGGAACACCGCTATTGTCGTCGATCGTGCTGAGCGCCAACATGCTCGCGCCGATCTTCAATCGCGGCCAGTTGAAAGCGGATCTCGAACTGGCGTCGGCGCGCCAGCGCGAAGCCGTCCAGTCGTATCGCCAAGCGATCCTGCAGTCCTTTGTCGAGGTCGAGAACGCTCGATCCGCAGTCAGTTATGCGCAGGCCCGCGCGGTGCTGCTCGATCGCATCGTGGAAACCGCGGAACGCACGGTACGGCTCGATCGCCAGCGGTATCTGGAAGGCGACGCTGATCTCCGTGATCTCCTCGTCACCCAGGACGAGATCATCACCGCTCAAGATGCGCGGTTGCTCAATCAGCAGGAGCGGATCGAAGCCCAGATCGAACTATACCGGGCGAGCAGCTCCGCCATAACCGACTGGTAAGTGGCGCACCTGCTCGATCAGCAGCCCGGGTCCGCCGCCGCCCTGCTCGACCAGCAGCGCTACCTGATCAGCTGTCGTCTTCGGTCTCGGGGCCGACCATCATTTCCTCGGCGACCTTGTCGGTGCGGCCGCGTATCGCCTGCTCAAGGCGGTCGGCCATTTCAGGATTTTCCTTGAGAAAGGTCTTCGAATTCTCGCGGCCCTGGCCGATGCGGACGCTGTCGTAGCTGAACCACGCGCCCGATTTCTCGACCAGTCCCGCCTTGACGCCGAGGTCGAGGATCTCGCCGATCTTCGAAATGCCCTCGCCGTACATGATGTCGAATTCGACCTGCTTGAACGGCGGCGCGACCTTGTTCTTGACGACTTTGACACGAGTCGCGTTGCCCGTCACCTCGTCGCGGTCCTTGATCGCGCCGGTGCGACGGATATCGAGCCGGACACTGGCATAGAACTTCAGCGCGTTGCCCCCGGTCGTCGTTTCGGGATTACCGTACATGACGCCGATCTTCATTCGCAGCTGGTTGATGAAGATCACCATGCAGCGCGATCGGCTGATCGATCCGGTCAGCTTGCGCAACGACTGCGACATCAGTCGCGCCTGGAGCCCGACATGGGTATCGCCCATCTCGCCCTCGATTTCCGCGCGCGGGACGAGCGCGGCAACCGAATCGATCACGAGCACGTCGATCGCGTTCGAGCGCACCAGCGTATCGACAATCTCGAGCGCCTGCTCACCGGTATCGGGCTGCGACACGATCAGCTCGTCGATGTCGACGCCAAGTTTCTTGGCGTAGACCGGGTCGAGCGCGTGTTCGGCATCGACGAACGCCGCGGTGCCGCCGCCGCGCTGAGCCTCGGCAATCACGTGAAGCGCGAGCGTCGTCTTGCCCGATGATTCGGGACCATAAATCTCGATCACGCGACCGCGCGGGAGCCCGCCGACCCCGAGTGCGATGTCGAGCCCGAGCGACCCCGTCGAGATCGTCTCGACCTCCATCGATTGCTTCGAGCCCAGCTTCATCGCCGAGCCCTTGCCGAATGCGCGGTCGATCTGGGCGAGTGCGGCGTCGAGCGCCTTCTGCCGATCGGTGGTTGCCGTTGCCATGCCGGAGTCGATCACTTTCAGATTTGCGGCCATCAGATGCTTCCCTCGCTAGATCAACCGCGCGAACGGATCAACGCGTTGGATTTGATGTATCGCATTTGTTCTATAGGAACAAGAGGTGAACTTTATGGAGTTTCCCGTTGGGTAACGGGCAAGAGCAAGGTTGTTCTCGCGAAGGCGCTCACGCGGCGCTGCGCGCGCTATTTCGCGCACTTCGCCTCGCCTCGGCGTGGATCAGTTTTTCGCCCGATCAGCCCAATACGCTTGCGAGCGTCCACCATCCCGCTGCTGCTGCACTCTCCGCAGCGGCGTCGCGCGCGCTCGTGTCGTCAAATAGCGCGAAGCAGGTCGCGCCCGATCCGGACATCCGCGCCAGCCGAACGCCCGCCGCCGCGCCCAGCATCGCGATCACCGCCGCGATGACCGGCGCAAGCGTGGTGGCGGACGTTTCGAGGTCGTTGCGGCCTGCTCTGGCGCGCGTGAGCAGGTCTCCGTCGGGGATCGCGCCGCGGTCGACGCGGTCCCAGCCTGCAAATACCGCGGCGGTCGAGACCGGGACGCGCGGGTTGACGAGCAGCAACGGGGTGCCCGCGAGCCCCGGGATATCGACGAGTGTATCACCCTTCCCCGTCCCGAAGGTCGTTCGACCACGCAGACAGGCCGGAACATCCGCACCCAGATCGGCGGCGATGGCGTGGAGGGCGGGATCGTCGAGCGATATGGCGTGAAGCCTGGCGAGCGCGCGGAGCGTCGCGGCGGCATCGGCCGAGCCGCCGCCGATGCCCGAGGCGATGGGGAGGTTCTTGTCGAGGGTGATCGCGTGGCGGTGGGGGATCGCGAAGCGTTCTCTGAAGGCGTCGCGCGCTTTGATGACCAGATTTGCTGCATGCGGCGTGAACTCCTCCGCCGACTCGCGGTGGCCACCTCCCCCGACTGCATGCTCGGCACTGAGCTCGGCCGCGAATTCGCCGGTGATCGCAAAGCTGGGCTCGTCCGCCAGCGCGACCGTCACGACATCGCCATCGGTGGCGAAGGCGAACAGCGTCTCAATGTCGTGATAGCCGTCATCGCGCCGCCGCCGGACGTGGAGCGCGAGGTTGATCTTGGCCGGCGCGATCTCGCGGATCATCGCGCGGCGGGGAGGCCGTGGGCGAGCTTGCCCGCGATCCGCGCGGTGTCGCGCGCATCCGCGGTCAGTGCCGCGGCACGCCAGGCGTAACGCGCCTCGTAACGTCGCCCCAACGCCCAATAGACGTCGCCGAGATGCTCACCGATTTCGGCATTGGCGGGCTTCCCTTTTGCCGCGCGTTCGATCAGCGGCAGCGCGCGGGTCGGACTGCCGCCCAGATAATAGGCCCAGCCGAGCGAATCGATGATCGACAGATCGTCGGGCTTCAGCGCGGTGGCGCGCTCGAGCAGCTTGGTCGAGGCGGCGATGTCACCGCCACGCTCCGCCATCGCATAACCCAGATAGTTGAGCGCGAGTGGCTCGGTCGGCGCAAGCGCCACCGCGCGCTCCAGCGCCGCGTGCGCGGCTGGCCAGTCCCCCGCTTCGTCGAGCGCGCCGCCATATTGCAGCCACGCCGCCCAATTCGCCTGCGCGCCTGCATCCAGTACGCGGCGATAATAGCCCGCGCCCTCGGCATAGCGCCCCGCAGCGACGAGTTGATCGCCGTAGATCTGGAAATCCGCGCTTCCCGCACCCGGCGCATCGGCGCGTGTCTTGGCCGCGGCAAGGGCCAGTTCATCGCGCCCCGCTGCCGCCAGCACCGCGATCCGGGCGTCCTCGGCGGGGCGCGCGAAGGCGCTCGACGCCGGGATTGCGGAGAGCGCGGCCAGCGCGCGGTCGGTTGCGCCGTCGCGCGACAACGCAGTGGCGAGGAGCAGCCGGGCGCGGTCGTTCCCCGAATCCGCGATCAGCGCGGTCCGCGCCAGCGCGATCGCGAGGTCGGTTGCGCGCTCACTCGTCAGATCGGCGGCGACCCGCGACAACAGGCGCGACACCCCGAAGCCGAGCGTCGGCGGTTCGCCTGCAGCAGTGCGCAACCCGGCAATGACGGGATCGTCCCCGATCAGGATCGCGGCTGCCTCGTCGCGGTGGCCGGTCCCGATCAGCACCATCGCGGCTTCGATCCGCACGTCCGCGGGTGCCCCCGCCGCCAGCGTCGCGCGCAGCGTTGCGAGGCCGGTTCGAATGTCGCGCTTCGCCAGCTGCAGGATCGCCCGCTGTTCGAGCGCAAGCCGGGTCGCGAGCGGATCGCGCGTCGTGCTTGCCGCGTCGAGCGCGGGGGCGATGTCGTCGCCCCGCGCGAATGCGGTCCACCCGCGCAGCGCAGGGATGAGGATGGCGAGCGGACCGCGTCCCAGGTCGGC
>JALYTW010000077.1 GCA_030854075.1 Pseudomonadota bacterium | reverse complement strand
GCGCGGGCGCGTTCGGTGCCGGCGCGGTCGCGGGCACGATCGAACTCGCCAGCGCAACCCGCGCCGATCTGCCGCTGGTCGACGGCGCCGCCTTCTACGGCAGCCGCAACAGCGAAGAGATCACCGCCGCGGTGTCCCCCGACGTCGGCACCGGTTATGTCACCGCGTCGGGCCGGTTCGAACGCGGCGACGGCTTTTTCACCACCCCCGCCGCCCAGCGCGGCCCCGCCGACGTCCGCGCGCGCTATCGCGACTGGTCGGGCAGCCTGCGCGGCGTCGCGCCGATCGACGTCGACACCGAACTCCAGGCGCGCGTCCTGGTCTTCCGCGATCACCGCACGCTGCGCTTCCGCGGCGCCGACAGCAGCTCGGATGGCCAGGACGCCAGCCTCCGCCTCGTCCATCACGGTGCCTGGGCGATCGACGCGCTCGGCTATGTCCAGGCGCGCAACTTCACCAACAAGGTCATCAGCGCGACCAGCTTCAAGCTCGCGCTCGATCAACGCGACACCCCCTCGACCGGCATGGGCGGCAAGATCGAACTGCGCCCGCCGGTCGGCACCGCGCACCTCGTCCGCATCGGCGTCGACGCGCGTCAGGCGCAGGGTACACTCCGCGAGGACGCCTACAGCACCGCCACCGGCCGGATCACCGCGACGCGCCATGCGGGCGGCGACACCGCGACCGTCGGCGCCTTCGTCGAGGACGACTGGACGCTGGGACGGCTGATCCTGACCGGCGGCGCGCGGCTCGATCGCTGGACGATCACCCAGGGCTTCTTCGAGGAGCGCGACCCCACCGGCGCGCTCACTACGAACAACCGCTTCGCGAGCCGCAACGGCGTCGCAGGCACCGGCCGCGTCGGCGCGGTGGTCGAGGCGACGACCGGCGTAAAGCTCCGCGCTGCCGCCTACACCGGGTTTCGCGTGCCGACGCTCAACGAACTCTACCGTCCGTTCACCGTCTTCCCGATCCTGACCCAGGCCAATGCCGCGCTGAAGCTCGAACGGCTCAAGGGCGCGGAGGTCGGGGTCGACCTCACCCCGCTGCCAGGCGTCGCGATCGGCCTGACCGCGTTCGCCAACCGGCTGGGCGATGCGATCGCCAACGTCACGCTGACCCCGGTGCTGCGCCAGCGCCGGAATGTCGACGCGATCCGCGTCCGGGGGATCGAGGCGACCGCGCATATCGCGCACGGCTCGGTCGCGCTTGACGCCAGCTACGCCTTCAACGACGCGCACGTCCGCGCCGCGGGCATCGCCGCCGCGCTCGACGGCAAGATTCCCGCGCAAAGCCCGCGCCACGTCGCCAGCGCCACCCTCGCCTACCGCCCCGCGACCGGCCCGACGCTGTCGGCGACGCTGCGCCACGTCGGCGCGCAGTTCGAGGACGACCTTGAGACCAACGTCCTGCCCCCCGCCACCACGCTCGACGCGGTCGCGACGGTCCCGCTCACGCATCGCGTCGCGATCGTCGCGCGTGCGGAAAATATCTTCGACGCCACCGTCGTCACGCGCAATGCGGCGGGATCGATCGACCTCGGCACCCCGCGCACGCTATGGATCGGCGTCCGGCTGCGATAAGCACGGCGCCAAGGAGAGGGTGATGACCGACACCGCGCACGCGCAAGATTGCTATCCCGTCAGCGGCGACTGGGCGACCGACGCGCGCGTCGATGCCGCCGCCTATGACCGGCTCTACGCCGCCGCCGCCCGCGATCCGGACACCTTCTGGCTCGACCAGGCCAAGCGGCTCGACTGGACGAGCCCCCCCACCGTCGCGGGCGACTGGTCGTTCGACGCAGACGATTTCCGCATCAACTGGTTCGCCGACGGCACGCTCAACGTCGCCGCCAATTGTCTCGATCGCCATCTGGCGGACCGCGGCGACACTATCGCGATCATCTGGGAACCCGACGATCCCGCCGCCGAATCCCGGCGCTTCACCTATCGCGAGCTCCATGCCGAGGTGTGCCGCTTCGCCAACGTCCTCAGGGCGCAGGGCGTCGCCAAGGGCGACCGCGTCACCATTTACCTGCCGATGATCCCCGAGGCGTCGTCGACATTGGCCTTGAGGGGGATGCGCTTCCCGCCGCGGCGGCCTTCGTCGGCGGTGATGACGAGGGTCGAGCCGCAATCCTCGATCCGGCCCGCGATCGCGTCGGGCGAGAAGCCGCCGAACACGACCGAGTGGATCGCGCCGAG
>JALYTW010000066.1 GCA_030854075.1 Pseudomonadota bacterium | reverse complement strand
CGCCACGGCTGCGCGCCGGGTTTCAACAGGCGTGGGTCGAACAGGTCGAGCGCGCCGACGACAACCCCGATCGTGCGCAACCGCTTGCGCTCGTCCGCCGACAGCGCCTCCACCGACCCGCGCAGCGGCAGCCGCGCCGCGATCCCCGCCTGATCCTCGATCGCCGCTGCAACGATGCGGAGCGCCGGCGTCGCCGCCGAATCGCGCGTCATCTCGGCGAGCGACCCCAGCGCCCGCACGTGGCGCCGCATCCCGTCGGCGAACCACTGGTCGAGCCGCGCGTGCACCCGTGCCGCGAGTGGCTTGGCCAGGCAGTCGAGCGATTTGTCGAGTACGACGCGTGGCCGCGCCAGCGATGCGCCCAACGCCAGCATCGCGATCGCATGCCCGCGCCACATGATTGCGACGCCGTCCAGCGCGATATCGCGATCCGCCGCCGCGGTCACCGCCTCGGCGCGGTTCGCGCGTTCGCCCGCCAGATGCCGTTCGGCGGCGGCGAGCAGCAACCGCCGGTCCCCCGCCCGCGCGCTCGCGTCGACCGAGAAGCGAAACCCGTCGAGCCGCCCGATCGCATGCTTGTCGACGAACACCTCGCCCGCCGCGCCGATCGTGACCGGCAACACCGATGCATCCGCCCCGATCTGGCGGATGAGCGCGGTGGTGCGTTTGTCGACGAACCGCTGGGTCAGGCCGGCGTGGAGCGCGTCGGACAGTCGCTCCTCGACCTCGCGGGTGCGCGCCGCCCAATGCGCGGGATCGGCGAGCCAGTCCTTGCGGTTAGCGATATACGCCCAGCTCCGGACCGACGCGATCCGCCCGCTGAGCGTTTCGACATCCCCCACGACGGTATCGAGCCGCGCGATCTCGTCGGCAAACCATTGGTGCGGGATCGGCCCCTCGGCGAGGTAGGCGAAGACGCGCGCGACGAACCGGCTGTGCGGGTCGATCCCGCTCTTGCGAAAGTCCGGCAGACCGCACGCCGCCCATAACCGCGCGACCATCTGTGGCGAGCGGACCCGCTCGCGCACGCCGGGCTCGTCGGCCAGCCGTTTCAACACGGCAAGGTCGATTGCTTGGGGCGCACCGCGCAGGACGTCATGGGCGGGTTTGCGTTCGAGATCGGCGATCAGCTCGTCGATACCGGAGAGATCGGGATCCCCCTCGCGCCAATACAGCTGCTCGATCTTCGGGAAGCGATGGTCCTCGATCGCGAATACTTCCTCCGGCGTGAAGGCTCCCGGTCCTTCATCGACCAGCGCGCCAAAGGTGCCGTCGCGCTGGTGCCGTCCCGCGCGCCCCGCGATCTGCGCCATCTCGGCGACCGTCAGGCGGCGGCTGCGCTTCCCGTCGAACTTGTTGAGGCTGGCGAACGCGACGTGCGCGACGTCCATGTTGAGCCCCATTCCGATTGCATCGGTCGCGACCAGATAATCGACCTCACCCGCCTGGAACATCGCAACTTGCGCGTTGCGGGTGCGCGGCGACAGCGCCCCCATCACCACCGCCGCCCCGCCGCGCAGTCGCCGCAGCATCTCGGCCACCGCATAGACCTCCTCGGCGCTGAACGCGACGATCGCGGATCGTTTGGGCAGGCGGCTGATCTTCTTCGCGCCCGCATATGTCAGCGTCGAAAACCGGGGCCGCGCGACGATCTCGGCGTCGGGCACCAACGCGCGGATCATCGGGCGCAGCGCCTCTGACCCCAGGATCATCGTCTCCTCGCGGCCGCGCCGGTTGAGCAGGCGATCGGTGAAGATGTGGCCGCGCTCGGGGTCCCCACCCAACTGCGCCTCGTCCAGCGCGACGAACGCGGTGTCGTGCCCTGATCCCTCGCTCGGCATGCTTTCCGCGGTGCACAGGAACCACCGCGCGTCGGGAGGGACAATCTTCTCCTCCCCCGTCACCAGTGCGACCTGGTTCGCACCCTTGATCCGGACAACGCGGTCATACACTTCGCGCGCGAGCAGTCGGAGCGGAAATCCCATCACCCCGCTCGAATGCGCGCAGAGCCGTTCGACCGCGAGATGGGTCTTGCCGGTATTGGTCGGCCCCAGCACCGCGGTGACCCTGTGATCGGGAGCGGAGGGGGCGAACGCCATCGCCGCAACATCGGCGTTCGGGGCCGTGCGTGCAATGATCGAAGTTTCGGAAAGATGAGGGTTCGGGATCGGCGGCTGGAATAGAACCCATTGGTTTTGCTCGATCAAACCGCCCGGCGTGGTCCGACAACGGTTCGCCGCAGGGAGCCATCGCGCCGCGGCGGGTTAATTTGACTTTAGCACTCCGGCCCCACAACGACTCGACCTGCGCCGGGGGGACACGGCGAGCTGAGATGTAGGGCATCGCCGGTGTTTTTGCGCAACGAACCAGGGCTCGAACTCGCGGGGGGCACCACCTCCCGGTCGTTTGTGCATGCCGGATTTGCTCCTACCGGATTTGCTCCTACCGGATTCGGACGCGCGCTCGTCGTGCCACCGCAACCCTCGTGGCTCGATACGCTGGCGCGGATCGACTGGGCCCCCGATCTGGGCACGCAGATCGGCAGCCGCGATTGGTGGCGCGGGCTGGCGACCTGCACCGCCTTGTGCGCCGCGGCTTATCTGCTGTCGCCCGGATTCGGCCGTACCATCGTCGGCGCGGTTCCCGCGCCGTTGCACGGCAGCGAATGGGACGAGGCACGCGCACAGGGGATCGCGCCGCTCGCGTGGGGAGCAGACACCGGCAAGCGGATGGCCGCCAACGACCTGGTCGCGCCGCTCGCCGAAGCCCCCGAACGCCCGACCATCGAACTCAGCGCGACGATCGGCGAGGGTGACCGGTTCGCCAGTGTGCTCGAACGCGCAGGCGTCGGTGGCAACGACGCGAACCGTGCCGCCGATCTGGTGTCGCAGGCGGTCGCACTCGGCGACATCAAGTCCGGAACCCGAATCAACCTGACGCTGGGGCGCCGCGCCGACAAATCGGTCGCGCGCCCGCTCGAAGCGCTGGCGTTGCGCGCGCGCTTCGACCTTGCGCTGGCGATCGACCGGGCGGGTAGCGGGCTCGTCATGACGCGCCAACCGATCGCGATCGACGATACCCCGTTGCGGATCCAGGGCCTCGTCGGATCGAGCCTCTATCGCTCGGCGCGTGCCGCGGGTGCCCCGGCGCGCGTCGTCGAAGCCTATATCAAGGCGCTCGCGACCAAGCTGTCGATCGGGCGCGACATCGCTGCCGCCGACAGTTTCGACCTGATCGTCGACCAGCAACGCGCAGCGACCGGGGAAGTCCGGCTCGGCCAGCTGACCTTCGCCGGGATCGATCAGGGCGCAAAGAGGCTCCAACTCGTCAAGTGGGACGGCGCGGATGGGGGCGGCGACAATGGCGGTTGGTTCGACGCCAACGGCCAGACCGAGCGCCGCGGCTTCATGGGTATGCCCGTCGCGGGTCACATCACCTCGACCTTTGGGATGCGGATGCACCCGCTGCTCGGCTTCATGCGGATGCACAAGGGGATGGACATCGGCGCGGCCTATGGCTCGCCAATCTATGCGGTGCTCGACGGCGTCGTCCAGGTCGCCGGACGCGCGGGCGGCTACGGCAATTTCATCAAGCTGGCGCATGGCGGCGGGATCGCGAGTGGATACGGCCACATGAGCCGCTTCGCGGTGTCGCAGGGCCAGCGCGTCAGCCGCGGGCAGGTGATCGGCTATGTCGGGTCGACGGGCATGTCGACCGGACCGCATCTCCACTGGGAGGTGTGGAAGAACGGCCAGGCAATCAATCCGCGTTCGATCAGCTTCTCCAGCATCACCGCGCTCTCGGGGGCCAAACTGCGCGCGTTCAAGGCACGCGTGGCGAGCCTGCTGGCGGTAAAGGTCGGCGCCGCGCGCTGACGCGCGGTTGTCCGGGATGATGCCGTCCGCGACGAGGCCGTCCGCGACGAGGCCGTCCCCGTCGAGACCGGCCGCGCCGAAGCCGTCCGGTCGCCGCAACCACCGGGCGAGCCGCACGTTGTTGCGGGATGAGAACGATCATGATCGTCGCCGGGCTGCTGACGCTCACCGCCTGCGACCGCCACGAGGCCACCGCCGACAACGACGGCGCGACCGCTGCGGCGTTCGTGCCGCCCCGGACCCAGGCACCCGCGCCGCTGCCGGGGCAGGCGCATCAGGTGCCGTTGACCGCCTATGTCGGCAAATATCCGACCGACACCGTGGGTGGGGTCACGTTCTTCGATCGGACCGAGGTCGCCAATGCGTTGATCGCCGCGGTCGGTGACGCAAAACTGCGCCGGATGATCACCGGGCGCGACGGGGTCACGGTTCCGATCTTCGCGTATCAGGGCAAGATCGCTGCGCATGGCTGCGAACCCCATAATTGCAGCGCACACAACTGGACCTTCGTGATGAGCCCCGACGCGGGCCGCGCGGTGGCGTGTTTCCATGACGAGGCGGCGATGGGCGAGACCAGCCGTTGGGTGGCCAATGACGAGCCGGTCACTCGCCCCGGCGATTGTCCGCAAGCATGATGCGGTGTGGCGCCAGGTACGGGTCGGGCGGAGGGGAGGTAGCCCGTCTGACGACCTGGCCGCGTGATCGGCAGCGACCGCGTCAGACGAGGATGGTGCCGCCCCGGGTCGCCAGGAGGAGGACCGTCGTTCCGAATGCCGTCACCGCCAGCATCAGACTCTGGACCAACGGAGACCGCGCGGCATGGCGGTGGGTCGTGATCATGCGATCGGTAGCACGGGGATCGCGGCACCGATGAACAGCGCGGCGAAGAAAACAGCACCGACGAGCGAGACGGTAACACGCTGAACAGTATCGATACGAGCGAACATGGGAAATCTCCTGTGACGTCCGACTGGATCATCCAGCGGAACACCAGAAGCTTTGCATTGCCCGTGCCAGTTTAGGTAAGTTACTGAAAAGACAATAGCCAGAGACTGCGGGCCGCATGTGTTGGCAAATTGCGCCATCCCGAACCGGCAATTATTCCCACTATCAGGCGGCACTCACCTGGTCGCGGCCATTCGCCTTTGCGGTGTAGAGCAGCCGGTCGGCACGCTCCAATGCGGCCTCGGCATCGTCGCCGTCGCGAACCGCGGTGACGCCGATCGAGACGGTGATCTGGCCCAGCGGTCGGTCGGTCTCGCGGTTGCGGAACCGCTTGGCGGCGATCCCGGCGCAGGCGGCTTGCAGCAGGGCAGTGGCTGGGATCAGGTCCACTCCCGTCAGCAGAACCGCGAATTCTTCACCACCGTGACGGACGACGAGGTGCCCGGGGCACAGCTCGACCAGCGTTCGCCCCACCGCGCTCAACACGCGATCGCCGACCGTATGCCCATGCTCGTCGTTGACCCGCTTGAACCGATCGATATCGCACAGCGCCAGGCAATCGGAACCCGTCGTCAGGTCGCGGGCCTGAAACGCCTCTTCGAACGCGCGCCGGTTCGGCAGGCCGGTCAGGGCGTCGCGTCGCGCGCTGTCGTTGGCTTCGGCTAACTCGGTGCGCAGCGCGTCGGTTTCGCTGGTCGCCTGCGCCAGCCGCACCTCGGCGTCGCGGATCCGTCCCAGCATCGTGCCCGTGATCCGCGCGATCTCGTCGAGCCCGGCGACATTGGGTGCGCGTTCGATCGCGGCGGCGCTCTGTTCGAGGTCGCGGCCGAAGCCGCGGGTTTCGTCCTGGATGACGCGCATGATCGACGCGAAGCCGTCGACCTGCGCCTTGGTGTCCGCGACCAGCTTGGTTGCGCGATCCTCGCGGA
>JALYTW010000053.1 GCA_030854075.1 Pseudomonadota bacterium | reverse complement strand
GATATCGAGATTACCGGACGGCTTGCACGAATCATCGAACTCGCCACAGGGAGGACGGTCGAACCACCAGTACTGATAGCGCTGGAGCGGGTGAAGGGAATCGAACCCTCGTCGTAAGCTTGGGAAGCTTCTGCTCTGCCATTGAGCTACACCCGCAATGCCTTAGCTATCACTCGGCATTTTGCGTTTCCGCCAACATCGTTCCGCCACATGGCATGTCGGGACTGCGACATTCTCTGGCGGGCTTGCCAGCGGGTGCCTAGCGCGGGGTCGCGCGGCGCGCAAGCCGGAGAGCGGGCTATGATCCACGCGCGGTGGGACTCCCTCGGAATATTCCTTGTTGGCAAGCTTGTGGGCACGTTCGGCGAGGTCCTTGGTCTCGGCGATGATCGTAATACGTCAACGTCGTTAGAACCGCGTCGGTAGCGGAACACGTGCACGTGACGTTAAACGCCTGGTGTCTGATTTCTACATGGCCTGTTCAAGATCGCTCTCGCTGATGACGACCACCCGTTGATCGAGATCGCGGGCAAGCGCGACCAGCCCCGCCTCGCCGATGACGTCGCTGAAGCGTTCGAACGTGGCTTCCGCATCGCCGTCGGGAACGTCACCGCTGAGCGCTTCAAGCACGTCGTATTGGACCGCAAACTCGTATTGCTCATCCTCGATTTCCGCGCTGAACTCGACGTGCTTGGCGTCGATGTTGTCGAAGACACTTGCATCGTCGATCGTCATTCGGTCAGCAGCCACATACTATCTCCATATTCGCTGTCGGGGACAGCGCGTTCGGACTGTAATCGTCCGATCCCGGATGTGGTTCCTGACGATAGCGATTATCCCTCCGGATCGAGGCAAATGCGAACATCTGCTTACGCGCGCGCACCTACCGCAGGGAAAAGCCAGCCCGGCTGTTCTCACCATCGTCGGCTCGCTCGCGTCCGGCCAGCACATTCTCGAGTTCATCGAGACTGTGGGGGACATCCAGATGCTCCGCGCCCAAATGCAACCGGCAACCGATATCGAGTGGCACCGCATGGGTCATCTTGTCGATGTCGACGAGCGCTTTGCCGGAAGGCAGCGTATCGAATTGCACGAAGCGCACGGAGTTCTCCCGTTTGACCAGTAGAGCCATCGCATGCCTCACGCGGGGGTGATTGGGAAGCGTCTTTAGCCCGAGCGCTGCAGGAGGCAGCGGGGAGACTAACCGCGCGCGGGCGTTGATCCGGGAAATCGCGGCCCCCGCATCGGATTATTCAGCGAGCAGCTATCTTCCCGGTGTAAGCTGCCGGCGTGATGTGGGTGTCGTTCGTTCGGATAGCTGCGACAGTGTCGCTGGCAGGAGGTGTGCCTGCAGCGGCGCAGGTGATCGTGCCGGCTGCCACCATATTTGCGGCTCCCATTCAATCGGATGCGGATGCTCGTCAGCAGGATGCTACCGCGGTGGCCGATCAGCTGGGTGTTCGCGCCGACGAAGCCGCGCGCCAACTCCACTTCCAAGAGGCGAGCGTCGCCGCCACCGAGGCAATCGCTGATCGCTTCGCCAGCCGCCTAGCGGGGATCACCGTCGAGCATCGCCCGTCGTTTCGGATCGTGGTGCTCCTTACCGGTGCCAACGCCGTACCAAACGAAACTGTCGATGTTGCGAGCGAGCCAATTCCCGTCGTGTATCGAGTGGGCGCGCCGGCCAGCCACACCGAGCTGGTGCAGGCGATCACGGCCTACCAATCTTCGATCCGCTCCAGTCTGCTCCGTCCGCCGGGGTTGGGCGTCGATCAACGCACCGGCGAAGTCGTCGTCGTCGTTTCAAGCAAGGACGTGGCGCGAGAGGGGGGCGGCGCACTACGCGATCGGCTTGCCGCGCTGACCCACGTCCCCGTCGCTCTCCGCGTAGTGGATCAGCCGACGCTCGACCTGGACGCAATCGGCGGCGGCGGACGCGTGGTTGGCAGCGTGCCGGGCGACCCCCACCGCTATGTTTGCACCGCCGGATTTGTCGTCACCGATGGCACCCGCACCGGGCTGGCGACCGCGGCGCATTGTCCCGATGCGCTGAGCGTCCAGGACCGCGACGGGCGCGAGCAGCCACTCCCGTTCGTCGGCCAATGGGGCTGGGGCAATCAGGATGTCCAGATCAACACAAGCCCCGATCCGCTGCCCCCTTTCTTCTTCGCCGATAGTGCCAAGACGATCAGCCGCCCGGTCACAGGTGCGCGCAGCCGCGCGGGAATGCGGGCGGGCGACGTCGTCTGTCATCGCGGCGAACGCACCGGCTATAGCTGCTCGCAAGTGGATCTTACCGACTTCGCGCCAGCAGGCGATCTGTGTGGCGGCGCGTGTTTGCCGACCTGGACAACGGTGACCGGTCCGATGTGCAAGGGCGGCGACAGCGGCAGTCCCGTGTTCCTCGGAACGACGGCTTACGGCATCTTGAAGGGCGGCAGTTATCGCGTCGATGGCAGCTGCGCGTTCTACTTCTACATGTCGATCGACTACCTGCCGACGGGGTGGAGGCTGCTCATGGCCAATCCTCTCGACGCGACTGTTACTGAGCCGTTGCCCATTCGATAAATCCGTCATCACGCGGGGCGGTTGGGGCGCGGTGCCGGGTACGCGAATTTGCGGGCGTTTCGCGCGCCCGTGCGACGCGGTAAGGAGCGCCGATGGACATCCGCCCCCGCCGCAGCGCGCTCTACATGCCCGCCACCAATGCCAAGGCGATTGCGAAGGCGCGCGGGCTGCCGTGCGACGTGGTGATCCTCGATCTTGAGGATGCGGTTGCGCCCGCCGCCAAGGTCGCGGCGCGCGCCGCGGCAATCGCGGCGGTGCGCGACGGCGGGTTCGGGCGGCGCGAGCTCGTGATCCGCGTCAACGCGCTCGGCACTCCGTGGGGTGAGGAGGATTGCCGCGCGCTCGTCGCCGCGCGGCCCGATGCGGTGCTGATCCCCAAGATCGACGACGCGCGCGGGGTCGAGGCCTATCGCGCGCTGTTCGGGGATTTGACGATCTGGGCGATGGTCGAGACCGCGCGCGCGGTGCTGCGGCTTGACGATCTTGCCGCTGCGCCGGGGCTCGCGGCACTGGTGATGGGGACGAACGATCTCGCCAAGGAACTGCGTGCGAACCCGGGGCGCGATCGGCTACCGTTTCACGGTTTCCTCGCGCAGACCGTTGCCGCGGCGCGCGCGCACGGCCTCGCCGCGATCGACGGGGTCTGCAATGCGATCGACGATGCCGGGGGATTCGCGGCGGAGTGCGACCAGGGCGCGCGGTTCGGGTTCGACGGCAAGACGCTGATCCACCCCAGCCAGGTCGCCCCGTGCAACGCCGCGTTCAGCCCCACCGCCGACGCCATCGCCCGGGCGCGACGCATCGTCGCCGCCTTCGCAGCGCCGGACGCTGCCGACCAGGGCGTCATCCGCGTCGACGGCGCGATGGTCGAACGGCTCCATCTGGAGCAGGCGCGGCAGACGTTGGCGATCGCGGCAGCGATCGGCTAAACGGCCAGCGCCGCGTAACCCTTTCGAAACCAGCCGCCGCTACGGTCGGTCCACTTCTGGAAGGACCGGGTGATGCCCACGACCAAAGCAGCTGAGCGCTGGCGAGGGCCCCACGACCGGTCCCGCTGGATTGTGGGGATCGTGGCGTCGTGCAGCATCGTGATATTCGCGGCGCTCGGCAGCAAGGTGATTCCCGCGGCACTCGGCATCACGCCGTCCGAAAACACCTTCCTCACGACGCCATTCCTGCTCAGCATCGCGCTGGTCATCCTGGCGTGGCGCAGGTCCGCCGAGCTGAAACTGGCGTCCGATGCCCGTGCGGAAGCCGAAGAGCAAATTCGTACCCTCGCGTACAAAGACCCCGGCACTGGTCTGTACAATCGCAGATTTCTTGCGGATCGGCTGAAGGAAAGCGACTCCGAACACCATCACACGCTGATGCTGCTCGATGTTGATCATTTCAAGAAGGTCAACGATCTGTACGGCCACCCGGCGGGCGACGAACTGCTCGTGCTGTTGTCCGTCAGAATGCAGCAAATTGCGGGCGAAGAGGCGGTGTGCGCACGGCTCGGGGGCGATGAGTTTGCGATCTATTTGTCGGGAGACCCGGCGCGGCGGGAGGAGGCGATTCCCGTGGCCGAGCGACTGCTGGAAGCGATCAACCGGCCGTTCCAACTGACAGGCTGCGTCACCGTCGTCAGTGTGTCGATCGGGTTGGCCACGTTGGAGCCACGGGGAGGGTCGGCAGATCATCTCCTCCGCCGCGGCGACATCGCGCTGTATGAAGCCAAGCGCCTCGGTCGGAACTGCTGCATCTGGTTCGATGCCGCGATGGAGCAAAAGCTCAACGCGCGAAATATCGTGGAAGCCGAGATGCGGACAAGCCTCTCCGAAGGGCGCTTCGTACCTTATTTTCAGCCCATGCTGCAACTCTCGTCGGGACAGGTCAGTGGCTTCGAAGTACTCGCCCGGTGGGATCATCCCACCAGGGGAATCGTCGAACCCGACGATTTTATCCCCGTCGCAGAGGCTACGGGAATGATCTCGGAACTCTCCTTTGCGGTGATGCACAAGGCGCTGATCAGGGCGACGAAATGGCCGTCGCACGTGACTCTCGCGGTGAATATTTCGCCAGTGCAGTTCAAGGATCCGCTGTTGGCTCAGCGGATCATCAAGCTGCTGACCGAAACCGGATTTCCTGCCGCGCGGCTTGAATTGGAAATAACCGAAAGCGCTATCATGGAGGATCGCGATCTGGCGTTCTGCACCGTACAAAGTCTCAAGAACTACGGGATCCGCATCTCGCTCGACGACTTCGGTACAGGCTATGCCTCGCTCAGCCAGTTGCGTGAATTGCCCTTCGACCGCATCAAGATCGACAAGAGCTTCGTCGCATCACTGATGGGCGACAAACAGAGCAACGCGATCGTGCATGCCATCGCAACCCTGGGGCGAAGTCTGAATCTGCCCATTACCGCGGAGGGCGTCGAGACCGAGAGCGTCCACCAGCGGCTGCAGGAGCTCGGGTGTTCGGATGCACAAGGCTATCTCTATGGACGGCCCATCCCGGGGCTGGAGGCGGACGCGACCTTCCTCGATCTGCCAATCAGTTCGGTAATCGCGGGCGAAGCAACGACGGTCCAACAGAGCCAACAGCGCAGGGATAGTCACAGGAGAGGCGCCAGCTAAGCCGATCTCTACAACACCCAGTCAGCTGAGTCAGCTGCCACGGGCGTTTTCTTCGTCGTAGCCGGTTGGGTCTGCTCCCCGCCGCGGTCCAGCGCGTTGCCGCTCTAATCGCAACGAGCGGTGGCTTAAGCTCGTGTCGCCGTCAGCGGAAGCAGAGAAGCGGACGTAGCCGATGGCTGGTCCGTGCGCCGCTCTCTAGGCACCTTCGCTAAGGATCCTCAATGCGGGTGATATTGCATTGGGAAACGATCCCGCGGACACTCGCGCCCCCATAGAAGGTAGATGGCCAGAATGGTCATCGGGAGAAGCGGGCCGATGTTGACCGGTCCGCTGTTCTGCGCGGTCTGAGCGATAATCACGATCGGCATCAGCCATAATGATCCGACCAGAACGGTGGGAACGCGCCGTTGTACCAACCATACGAACGCCGGGATGAGAACGAGCGCGTCGTACAAATAGACATAAGGGCTTGCGAGCATGGTAGCCGCTCCGAGCACCCCCGCCTTGGCCATCGGTCTTGCGTCGGAGCGCCAACTCCATGCGACGAGAACTGCTGCGACCGCGGCAACAACGCAATGAAGGACGAGAGCGGTGTGCTCATCGAACCCAGCTTGGCGACTTGCTGCATAAACACTCACAAGCTTGTGCCATCCGACCAGCCCTTCCCTGGCAATGCGCATGTACAACGGCATCTGGTGCAACCAAGCCCAGGATGTCACAGGCCCAAAACTGATCAGACCGAGCAGCATAGCCGCCGTCGATGAAAGCATCGCTCCGGTAATCGCTCGCCACTCCCGGCCAGCCAACATTGCAACCGGAAGCATCAAAGCGAGCTGTGGTTTCACTATTAGGCATCCAAGCGCAAGACCGGCCGCAAACTTCCTGTCGCGCTGGAGAAGGCCTAGGCCTCCGAGAAATAGAGCTGCGGTGATAAAGCCATTCTGCCCGATTGCTGCGATGACGAAGACCGGAGGGAATGCAACCGCAAGCCAACCGGAGCCGGGCGCGAAGCGGCGGGCAACCCAAACATAAATGCTTAACGTTACGGTTGACCACAGGGCCATCGCGAACGGAAACGGCAAAACGGCAAAAGGGATAACCACCAGGAGGAACGCGGGGGGATAGGGAAACGGCATCTCGCCCCCGTCGAACGCAGCAACCTTGAGCTGAACCGCATGAAGCGCCGCATTGTCGTACGCCAGCGATGGTGTCCCAGCCAGTGCGAGTTTCGCCGCGCCCCAGAAGCTCGCGAAATCGAGGCTGGTTGGCGCGGCGATGTTCCGAATGACCTCTGCGCAGCTGACGGCGATAATGCATAATGCAAGCGCATATCCGACGCTTCGATACGGGCGGAAAGGATCGGCACTCGGCGCGATGATGGCGGGTTCCATGCGCGGGATTTAACCGCTTATGGCTAAAGGATTCTTACCTTTGTTCTAAGCACGGTCGGACAAGCCCCCGCCAATCCTCAAAAATGCCATGTTGTGCCAACGGCAGCGACGGGATCGACCGATCGCTCTGCGGAACTGGAGCGGCTGCCTCAGACGCGCCAATCTGGGTCGTAACCAGACGATAGATCCCACACGGCGTGCGGGCATCGGCCGCAATGCCTGCGTCAATCTCCTGCGCCCTGCACCGGCATTGCGGCGACGATCGCCAGCGCGCGCACCGCGAGTTCGCGGCGGCAGATCAGCAGATCGGGCAGATACGGATTGTCGCAATTGTACACCATCGGCGATCCGTCGACCCGCGAACAGTGCAGGCCATAGGCCTTTGCCACCGCGATCGGTGCAGCGTTGTCCCATTCATACTGGCCTCCGGTGTGGAGGTAGATATCGGCCTCGCCGCGGACCACCGCCATCGCCTTTGCGCCCGACGAGCCCATCGGGATCAGCGTCGCGCCGATCCCTTCCGCAACCGCGATGGCAGCGGCGGGGGGGCGGGAGCGGCTGACGACCATCCGCGGCGGATCGCCGATCGGGGGGAGGGGGGCAGGCCGATCCGAACGCAGCACGAGACCGAGCGCCGGGAGCGACACCGCGCCGACGGTCGCGACACCGTCGATCGCGAGCGCGACATGGACCGCCCAATCGTCGCGTCCCTCGCCATATTCGCGGGTGCCGTCGACCGGATCGACGATCCACACGCGGCGCTGGCCGAGCCGCGTGCCGTCGCACGTCATCTCTTCGGAGAGCAGCCCGTCGTCGGGACGCGCGGCGCGGATCGCGTGGACCAGATACTGGTTCGCGGTCTGATCGCCCGCGGTGCCCAGCGCCTTGCCTTCGCAAATGCCGCAGTCGCGCACTTCGATCAGTAACCGGCCGGTGACGTCGACCAGATGTGCGGCGAGTTCGGCGTCGGTCATTGTTGAAGCGGGCATGCTCATGTGTTCCCCCTTACTCGATCAGCGCGGCGACGATTACGTCGGCAGCCTCATCGGCGCTCATCAGCGTCGTGTCGATCCGGATTTCGGGATGATCGGGTGCCTCATAGGGGCTGTCGATCCCCGTAAAGTTCTTGAGTTCGCCGCTGCGTGCCTTTTTATAGAGGCCCTTCACGTCGCGCGCCTCCGCCTCCGCGAGTGGGGTGTCGATATGGACCTCGACGAATTCGCCCGGCTTCATCCGCTGCCGCACCATCTCTCGCTCGGCACGAAAGGGCGAGATAAACGCGGTGATCACGATCAGCCCCGCATCGGTCATCAGCCGTGCGACCTCGCCCACCCGGCGGATATTCTCGACCCGGTCGGCATCGGTAAAACCCAAATCTCGGTTCAATCCGTGGCGGACATTGTCGCCGTCGAGCAGGAAGGTGTGGCGGTTCATCCGCGCGAGGCGTTGCTCGACGAGGTTGGCGATCGTTGATTTGCCCGCCCCCGACAGACCGGTGAACCACAGCACCGCGGGCTTCTGGTTCTTTAGGGCGGCATGGTCCTCGCGCGTCGTGTCGATCGGCTGATGATGGATATTCTGCGCGCGGCGGAGCGCGAAGTGGAGCATACCTGCCGCGACGGTTGCATTAGTCAGTTTGTCGATGAGGATGAAGCCGCCCAGCGCCTTGTTATGGCCGGCCAGGCCATCGGTATAGGGCGCGAATACGATTGGGCGATCGGTCGCGACCTCGGCGACGCCGATGTCGTTGAGATCGAGCGTCGGCGCCGCGAGGTGCTGCGCGGTGTTGACGTCGATCCGGTATTTGGGCTCGCGTATTTTCGCCGAGACCGTCTGCGTGGCGAGCTTCAGCCAATAGGTGCGCCCCGGCAGCAGCGGCTCCTGTTCCATCCAGACGATCGTCGCCTCGAACTGATCGGCAACCTGAAGCGGCGCGTCGGCTGCCACGACCACGTCGCCGCGCGAACAGTCGATCTCGTCGGCGAGCGTCAGCGTCACCGATTGGCCTGCGACCGCTCCCTCGCGATCGCCGTCCTGCGTGACGATTCGCGCGACGGTGGAGGTGCGGCCCGACGGTAACACGCGCACTGGATCGCCCGGCGCGATATGACCGCTCGCGATCAGCCCCGCAAACCCCCGAAAATTGAGATCGGGACGATTGACCCACTGGACCGGCATCGCAAACCCACGCGCCTGATCGGCGGTCGCGTCGACTTCGACCGATTCGAGATGCTCGATCAGCGTGGGGCCGTCGTGCCACGTTGTGGCTTCAGACCTGCGCGCGATATTGTCGCCGCGAAAACCGCTGATTGGGATTGCGGTGAACGCCTCGATGCCGATGCTCGCCGCGAACGCGCGATAGTCCGCGACGATCGCAGCGTAGGTCGCCTGGTCGTAGCCGACGAGATCCAGCTTGTTCACCGCGAGCACGATATGGCGGATGCCGATCAGATGCGCGAGATAGCTGTGCCGCCGGGTTTGGGTCAGCACGCCCTTGCGCGCATCGACCAAGATCACCGCGAGGTCCGCGGTCGATGCGCCGGTTACCATGTTGCGGGTGTATTGCTCGTGCCCGGGGGTGTCGGCGACGATGAACTTGCGCGTGTCGGTCGAAAAGAATCGATACGCGACGTCGATCGTGATGCCCTGTTCGCGCTCGGCGGCGAGTCCATCGACCAGCAGCGAAAAGTCGATCTCACTGCCTTGGGTGCCGACCCGCCGCGAATCTTCCTCGAGGCTCGCGAGCTGGTCGGCGAAGATCATCCGCGAATCGTACAGCAGCCGCCCGATCAGCGTCGATTTGCCATCGTCGACCGAGCCGCAGGTGATGAAGCGCAACAGCGTCTTGTGGCGATGCCGGTCTAGATACGCGTCGATATCCTCGGCGACGAGCGCGTCGGCGCGATAGCCGTAGTCGACAGACGTGGCCGATGCGGGGGAGGCGGCGAGGTCCATCAGAAATACCCCTCCTGCTTCTTCTTCTCCATTCCCGCACCGCCTGCATCCTGATCGATCGCGCGACCCTGACGTTCGGAAGTGGTGGCGAGCAGCATTTCCTGGATCACTTGGGGCAGGGTTGTCGCCGTGCTTTCGATGGCGCCGGTGAGCGGATAGCAGCCGAGCGTGCGGAACCGGATAGAGCGGACAACCGCCGCTTCGCCGGGTTCGAGCCTGAACCGGTCATCATCGACCATCAACAACATCCCGTCACGCTCGACCGTCGGGCGCGGCGCGGCGAAATAGAGCGGCACGATCGGAATGTCTTCGGCCTGGATATATTGCCAGATATCAAGCTCGGTCCAGTTCGACAGCGGAAACACGCGCATGCTCTCTCCCTTGGCCTTGTGCGCGTTGTACAGGTTCCACAGCTCGGGGCGTTGGTTCTTGGGATCCCAGCGATGCGTCGCCGACCGGAAGCTGAAGACGCGCTCCTTCGCGCGCGCCTTCTCCTCGTCGCGCCGCGCGCCGCCGAACGCCGCGTCGAACTGATACTTGTCCAGCGCCTGCTTCAACCCCTCAGTCTTCCACAGATCGGTGTGGAGCGCACCATGATCAAATGGGTTGATCCCCCGAGCCTCGGCATCCGGGTTGCGGTGGACGATCATTTCCATCCCCGCCTGCATCGCCATCCGGTCACGCAGTTCGTACATCGCGCGGAATTTCCACGTCGTATCGACATGGAGCAGCGGGAACGGCGGCGGCGCAGGATAGAACGCCTTGCGCGCCAGATGCAGCATCACCGCCGAATCCTTGCCGACCGAGTACAGCATCACCGGCTTGGTCGCCTCGGCGACGACCTCGCGCAGGATATGAATGCTCTCGGCTTCAAGCCGGTCGAGATGGGTCAGGCTGGCCATGGGAATGGTATCGGGCAGCCCGCGGCGGCGCGCCGCTCATCTTTTCTTGCCCCGGCGAAGCTTTTGCTCCGCCGGGGTGATCGATCGTCTACCGCACCATCGCCGCGGACTGGTCGACCGCGACCACCGGCAGCCACACCCGGCTCGGTGTCGCGCCGCCATAGTGCAGCGTCACGGTCGCCTTCTGATAATCAGTCTTTTTCGCCAGAAAGATGTTGGGCACGTATTTCTGCGGGTTGCGGTCGTAGAGCGGGAACAGGCTCGACTGGACCTGAACCATGATCCGATGGCCAGGCTGAAACACATGATTCACCGTCGGCAGACGGAACTTGTATTCCTGCACCTTGCCCGCGGGGATCGCCGATGGTTTCGAGAAGCTGTCACGATAGCGGCCGCGGAAGATGTCGAGACTGATCGGCAACTGGTATCCGCCCATCTTGGGGTCGGTCGCGTTCTCGGCGGGCAGGACGTCGACGACCTTGACGACGAAATCGCCATCGGTCCCGGTCGTCTTGGCGAAGATATCCGCGATCGGCGCGCCCGACACCCGGACCGCCTTGGTCAGCACCGGGGTCTGGTATGTCATCACGTCAGTCCGCCCGTCGACCCCGCGCTGATCGCTGACCAGCCAGTCGCCCCAGCGCCCGTCATTGAAGTTCACCGGGCGCGGCAGATGCGGCACCGGCTTGTTCGGATCGGAAACATAACTGTCACTTCCCGCCGCCGTGGCTGCGAATCCGAGATCACCACCGGTTTCGAGATAGATCGGAGTGAGCGCAGTCGCGCATCCTTCTGCGCAGGCGAGTGGCCATCTCTTAAGTTTGTCCCAGTGGTTTTCGCCGGTGTTGTAAATCGCCGCGGTCGGCAGGTTCGCGGGCGGGCCATCCTTCAGATACTGGTCGAACAGCGGCAACACCATCTGCTCGCGGAATTGCGCGGCGGTGTCGCCATTCCACTCAAACGGCCCGAGACTGCGCCCGGTGCGGTTGACCTGGCTATGGCGCCACGGCCCCATGACGAGGAAGTTGTTCCCTGTCTTGCCCTTGGCTGCCAGCGCTTCCCAGGTGTGGATCGCACCATACATGTCCTCCTGGTCCCACAATCCCTGTTCCCAGATCGTGGGGACGTTCGACGGGTTGGCCGCGACCAGCTTGTCGAGCGCCTGTCCTTGCCAGAATTCGTCATACGCGGGGTGCGCAACCATCCGCTGCCAATAGGGTAACTGGTCGTACCCCGATTTGGCCGCCCACGCGCCCGCCGAACCGATGTCGCGGAAATTGTCGTAATCGTCATAGCCCCCGGTCGGGGGGGCGGAGCCTGCGCCTTTGTATCCGGTCTGCCCGCCGAGCCATGCGATGTTAGCGAGCCGGAACGCGCCGTAATGGAACCAGTCGTCTCCCATCCAGCCGTCGATCATCGGGCTCTCGGGTGCCGCGACCTTGAGCGCCGGGTGCGGATGCAGCAGCGCCATGACGACAGTCAGGCCCTCGTAGGACGATCCGATCATCCCGACCTTGCCGTTCGATTGCGGCAGGTTGGCCTCGTTCACCAGCCAGTCGATCGTGTCGTAGGCGTCGGTAGTGTGATCGACCTTGCTCGGATTGAGCGGGCCGACGACGGGGCGGGTGACGATGTAATCGCCCTCCGATTTATATTTTCCGCGGATGTCCTGATAGACGCGGATATAGCCGCCCTTCACAAAAATCTCGTCGGACAGCGGCAGCGTCGCGAGCATACTCGGACTGTCCGACCGGTTCGCGCGCGCGGTCGAATTATACGGCGTGCGGGTTAGCACGATCGGGGCATTCGTCGCGTCCTTGGGGATGACGATGACGGTATAGAGCTTGGTCCCGTCGCGCATCGGGATCATCACCTCGCGCTTCACATAATCGTTGGCGGCCGTCGGAGGCGTGAATTTCGCGGGGATGTCGCCCCCCGCGGGCATCATCGATTGCGCGGCCTGTTGCTGCTCCTGTTGCTGCCCATGCTGGTGAGCGGCGAGCGGTGTGACCGCGAGCGCGGCGGTGGCGAGGAGGAGGGACAATTTGAGCATGGGGAGCGCATCCTGACGGGTCAATCACTACGACCTATCGTGGCGCGCGCGCGCGGCGGATGCAACCGATCGCGTATTGCGTCTCAGCGCGATGATTCAGTCGAAATCGTCGAAATCGAACGGTGATCGGGGGTCAGGCTTGTCGGGTCGGGGTTTAGGCGCTCGAACTGTGGCCGGTGCCGGTGCCGGTGCCGGAATAGCGTCTTGCATGATCGGCGTGGGTGTCGAGGCCGCGATCTCGACGATGGGGATTGGAGATCTGGCTTGCCAGACGATCCGAAAATCGACTGGCACATGCCACTCACCGAACAGCGATCGGACCATGTCGCGCCCGCATCGGCTGCACGACGTAAAGCAATAGCCGCCGTTCCACGTTCCCGACGCCCCGGGCTTATGCAATCCCAGCCGACAGCGAAGCGTCCTGAATCGCGAGATCGCGGCCGTCATGCCGCATGTCCATCGGACTGCCGGATGGGTGTCGACGGCCGGACCGGGGGTAAAGGGAAGGGCGCGCCGCTCATCGACTAGAACGCCCAGGGTTCTCGATCGGGGGTGGCACGCGTCGGATCGCGCTCTGGCGCGTGGATCGCATTGCACCGGGCAATCATCCGGTCGATGAACGCGATGCGCAGCATCGTGTCCGGATCGTAGAGCGAAATGAATTCCTTGAACCGAAACAGGGTGACGCACTGATAGAGAAATCCCGGCAGCAGCTTGCCGATACCGGAATCCAGCAAGCGCGACCTGAGATCGAGATAGATGACCGCGTGCTCGCGCCCCAGCGCGCCGCCTTCGGCGGCATAGACCAAGACCGATCGCACGCGCGCCAGCAACTCGGTTGCGGTCGGCTCGGGCAGCAGGTCTTCGAAAGGAGTCATTACGTCCAGCCTATTCGCGCTGCCCCCGGGATCAATCGACGTAGACGCGGCGGGGATTGTCGGCCTCCGGCGAAGGCACCAGCTTGACGCTGCGCTCCTCAGCCGACGCGGGTTGCGCGCCGGACCGCGCGAACGTGCCCTCGATGAAACCGCCCGCGGCGATTTTCAGCCTGCCATACTGGACGTCGCCCCGTACCTCGCCATTGGGTTCGATCGCCAGATCACCGACCTTGAGCGTGCCCTCTACCGAGCCCGAAACCCGTAGGCGATCCGCGCTGATCCCCCCGTTCACTTCGCCACCGGCCTCGACGAACACCGCTGCCGCGCGGATTTCGCCATTTACCCGGCCACTGATCTGCAACTCGCCCGCGCAGTCGACATCACCCGTGATCGTGACGCCGCTGCTGATCGTGGCAATATCGCGACCAGCGTCGGCGGAATTTGCATTGTTTGCCATCTTCCTCGTCTCCGCATCGATTACAGTCGGGTCGACACGACTCGGCTTGACGTTCGAAAATACTTTCGTGTCGCCACGACGCCTAATCCATTAAGCAGTTAACCCGTGTGATTTGTGTCAAACTGACACGCCATTTGACTGCGATTAGTGCCGACCAAAACGGTATTGCGACAACGGCCGCGGCTCGTTCATTTCAATATGGATTGCCCTGCTGAGGAACGACGTGCGCAGGACGTAACCCTTGGGACTGGCGACCGACGTGACGAACCGCTAGCAGCCGGACGATGATCAAGCTGTTTCACGTCAGTGACGTCCATTTCGGTGCCGAGGATCCCGCCGCGATCGCGTGGTTCGCACGCCTGGTCGCCGCGGAAAAGCCCGATGCGATCGTCATGACTGGTGACCTGACGATGCGCGCCACCCGCCGCGAATTCCAGGCGGGCGGTGACTGGCTGCGCAGCCTCGATGTCCCCGTGACGCTGGAGGTCGGCAATCATGACATCCCCTATTATTGGGATCCGTTCCGGCGCTTCTTCGCACCCTATCAGCGTTATGCCGCGATCGAGGAGATGATCGAGGAGCCGCTCGACATTCCCGGGGTCACGATCGTGCCGCTGAAGACCACTGCGCGGGCGCAGTGGCGGTGGAACTGGTCGAAGGGGCGGGTTAGTCGCAGCGCGCTGAACAAGGCGCTGGCGATGATCGCGGCGGCACCCGCCGGCAACCTCATCTTCATTGCCGCGCATCACCCGCTGATCGACGGGCCGACCAAGGGCACGGCCCGGACACGCCACGGCGACGCGGCGCTGACCGAACTCGCAGCGGCCGGGGCGCATGCGGTGCTGTCGGGGCATGTCCACGATCCCTTCGACGTGCCCGTCGAGCGCGATGGCTGGACCATCCGGATGATCGGCGCGGGCACGCTGTCGAAACGGACGCGGCATAGCCCGCCTGCGTTCAACGAAATCCGTATCGATGGCGGACGCTTCGACACGCTGTCGCGAACCATGGACGATGCGCCTAAACACTCGATCAGCGAAACGCGCGGGGCAGGGGATATCACCGAGGGGCAGCAGCCATGAGCGAACAGATCGGCACGGCACAGACGAGCGAGCGCGACAGCCGGTTGCGCCTGGTCACAGAGGGCGACTGGGCGGGCTGGTCGATCTGGGACAGCGACGCCTTCGAACAGCGCGCGGGGCCGTTCTACGAACGCGTGGACCAGCAGGGCGCAGGGGTTAGCGCGTTCCGTGCAGGCCCCGAGCACATGAACGGCGGCGGGTTCATGCACGGCGGGCTGCTGCTGACCTTCGCCGACAGCGCGCTGTTCACGATCGCGCGTCCCGCAATGGAGGGATCGTTCGGGGTGACGATGAACCTGTCGG
The DNA here is from genome assembly GCA_030854075.1 of Pseudomonadota bacterium. Taxonomy (GTDB): domain Bacteria; phylum Pseudomonadota; class Alphaproteobacteria; order Sphingomonadales; family Sphingomonadaceae; genus Sphingomonas. The sequence goes on along the minus strand of JALYTW010000053.1, from coordinate 175 downwards.
GCGATTTCCTTGATTCGGCGAAGGTCGGAGAATTTCTCGAGGCTCGCGGCGACATCACCCGCGCCGCGCGCTCGACCGTCTTCGTCCGCGGGCTCGTGACGGCGGACGACCGCCCGGTGCTGAGCTTTACCGGGATCATCCGCAAGGTCGGGCGGCGCTGAACCGCGCAGCCGGC
>JALYTW010000026.1 GCA_030854075.1 Pseudomonadota bacterium | reverse complement strand
GCGGGTTCGATGGGCGTTACCGCAACCTATGAGTATAACATGCGCATGACGATGCGAATCGGGATCGGCGGCTGGACCTACGAGCCGTGGCGCGGGACCTTCTATCCCGACAAATGGCCGCAGAAGCGTGAGCTGGAATATGCCGCGGGCAAGCTGACCGCGATCGAGGTCAACGGTACCTATTATTCGGGGTTCAAGCCCGCGATCTTCGCGTCGTGGCGCGATCAGGTGCCCGGCGACTTCGTCTTCGCGCTGAAGGCGTCCCGCTATTGTACGAACCGCAAGGTGCTCGCCGACGCAGGCGAATCGGTCGAGCGCTTCGTGGGTCAGGGGATAGTCGAACTCGGCGACAAACTCGGACCGATTCTTTGGCAGTTCATGGCGACGAAGAAGTTCGATGCGACGGATTTCGCGGCGTTCCTGGCATTGCTCCCTGCGGCGAAGGACGGCATCGCGCTGCGCCATGCGGTGCAGGTGCGCCATGAAAGCTTCGCGGTCCCCGAATTCGTCGCAATGTGTCGCGCGGCGGGCGTTGCCATCGTGTACGCGCACTCGGACGACTATCCCGCGATCGCCGACGTGACCGGCGAGGTCGTCTACGCACGGATCGAGACCGCAGTCGAGGACGAGAAGTACGGCTATTCGGACGCCCAACTCGATCGCTGGGCATCGGCAGCCGCGACGTGGCAGGCGGGGGGGCAGCCCGATGGACTTCCCTATGTCGGACCCGATGCCGACGATTCGGCTAGCATCGCGAAAAAGCGCGACGTGTTCCTGTTCTTCATCTCAGGCGCGAAAGTTCGCAATCCCGCTGCGGCGCAAGCGCTGCTCGCGCGGATCTAGCGAGCGGATTCGGGTGGCTGGGCGGTGATCGGTTTCGGCTCGGTCGCCGATACCGCCGCTGGCGGCGCTGGCGGTGCGGCGGCTCGACCCAGGATCGCGGCGTTCTCGATCAGGTCGAGCGCGTGGCGCGCGGTGCTGTAGCGGTTCGCCGCGGTTATCCAGTTGGCCGCATCGCTCGCCCCGGGCAGTCGTTTCACCTCGGCCAGCGCGGCCTCCACCTGTCCCCCCTCGAGCAGCCGTTTGGCGCGGGCGAGGCGATCCGACGGGAGCGGCGAGGGCGTTCCCGCCTTGCGCAACACGACGAGGTTCGAGAGTTCGCGCTGGAGGCTGCGCCACCAATTGTCCGCGCGGACGGTGCTGATGTCGGGGGCGATCGCATCGAGGCCTTGGCGCAAATCCTCCAGCGTCACCGGGGTGCGCGAAGCCTGGATGACATAAATCACTGCGCGCGGCTGGATCCCGCCGAAGCGATTGCGCAGTTGTTCCTCGATATAGCCAAGCCCCAGTCCGCGATCCAGCGCGCGCCGCGCCGCGAACGCGATGAGCAGCCCTTCTGCGCGTGTCGCCTGCCCCCGTGCGGCGGCGGCGTCGGCGGAGACGCTGGCGGTGCGCGCCTCGAGCGAGGTGAGCTGCGCGGCAAGCGCCGCCTCGCGCGTCGCCAGCAGCATCGGATCGGTGCGCGGTGCCACCGTCGCCTCGCCGTTCGCGTTGAGCGGGGCGGCGGGCATGAACCCCGCCGCCTCGTCGCGTGCTTCGTCGGCCGTGGCGGGCGGAGCGGCACTGATGGGTGCACGCGCGCCGCCGAAGAAGGGCACGTGCTTCATCGCATAGCCCATCAGCACCAGTCCGGCGACAAACGCCATCACGAACCCCGCGATGATGTAGCCGGTTCGGTTGCCGCGTGCGGCTGCCGCGTCGATCGCTACATAATCTGCCATATGCCCGCTTATCCTCGCCCCGTGCTGGTCGGTCAATCGCGCGCGGCTGCCACGACGACCAAAGCGGCGATCAGCGCGGCATCGGTGGGGGCGGCGGCGACCTGGATCGCGCGCCAGCCCTCTCCCGCCGCCACCGCGACCGCTCTGCTGAGCGCCGCAATCCCTACGCGAGAGCGGTCGCGGCCATCGCGTGCTGCCAGTGCGGCGACCCGCGACGCCGCACGTGGCGAATGGAGCAGCACGGTTCGATCGAGCAACCGTGCGGTGGCATCTGCATCGACCTCGATTATGTCGCTGGCATACACGGTCAATGCTTCTACCCCCCGGATGGTCATCCGGTCGCGCCCCGCGAGATGCAGCAGTCGGTCGAATCCCCGCCGTCGCGCCAACGCGACCGCGGCCGCCGCATCGCCCGTCCCCACCAGCGCGACCGCAAACCCCGCCGCGCGTGCCGCCGCGCCGCTCGCTTCGCCCACCGCGATGACAGGGCGATCGCGCAGTCCGGCGAGCCCGACACCGCCATGCCGCATCGCGTTCGCGCTCGTGACGAGCAACGCGTCGATCCGGGCCGGTGAGGCAGGGGTCCATGCGACCGGCGCAACCGCGAACAACGGCATCGCGATAACGTCATACCCCGCGCTGCGCGCGCGCGCCACGGTTGCGCTCAATCCCGGTTCGGGGCGCACCACGACGAGGCCAGTCAGGGACAGAACAGCCGCCGGATCGCCGCGGGTGCGCGCGTCAGCAGGTCATGGGCCAGGCGATCACCGATTTTGAGCCCATCGGTCCCTTCGGCATGACCGTCGACCCGCTCGGCGCCATCCTCCGACAGCAATTCCGCACGCAGTGTGAGCATTTCGCCCGACAGGCTGGCGAGTGCAGCGACCGGCGAATGGCAATCCGCCCCCAGCGCGGCGAGCAGTGCGCGTTCGGTCAACACGCAGGCGCTGGTTGCGGGATAGTCGATCGCGCCGACGATGAGTTGAACAGTTTTGTCGTCGGCGCGGACCTCGATCCCGATCGCGCCCTGCGCGGGTGCAGGCAGCATCTGGTCGGTCGGGATCGCATGGCCCACGTCGCGCCCGAGCCGATCGAGCCCCGCCGCGGCGAGCAGAGTCGCATCCGCCTCTCCCGCCGCCAGTTTGGCGAGCCGGGTATCGACATTGCCGCGGAACAGCACGACGTTTAGATCGGGGCGAAGTCGCAACAGCTGCGCGCGGCGTCGGGGCGAACTGGTCCCGACGACCGCACCTTGGCGCAACACGGCGACGCTCGCCGCGCCGATCAGCCGGTCGCGGACGTCGGCGCGAGGCAACATCGCGGCGATCACGATGCTCGCGGGCCGGTTCGTTTCGACGTCTTTCATCGAATGGACCGCGGCATCGATCTCGTGCTCGCCGAGCGCGCGGTCGAGTTCCTTGGTCCACAGCGCCTTGCCACCGATTTCGGCGAGTGCGCGATCCTGCACGCGGTCGCCCGTCGTACGAATGGCGACGGTCTGGACCTCGTCCTCGCGCCAGCCATGCGCGGCGCAAAGCGCTTCCCGCACCATCGCCGCCTGGGTCAGCGCCAGCGGTGAACCGCGCGTCCCTAACCTGAACCGGATCATGGCCGCGATCCATGCAGAGTACGGCGCGGTTCGACAAGCATCCGCGCACGCAATAGGACGATTCCATGTTGATCCTCGGCATCGAATCCTCGTGCGACGAGACCGCGGCGGCGTTGGTCACTGATGATCGCCGCGTGCTGGCGCACCGCTTGCTCGGGCAGGAGGCAGCCCATGCGCCGTTCGGCGGCGTCGTCCCCGAAATCGCGGCGCGCGCCCACGTTGAAGCGCTCGGACCGCTGATCGCAGCGGCGTTCGCAGACGCTGGGGTGCGGCTCGCCGATGTCGACGCGATTGCAGCGACCGCGGGACCGGGGCTGATCGGCGGGGTGATGGTCGGACTGGTCACCGGCAAGGCGCTCGCGCATGCGGCGGGCAAGCCGCTTGTCGCGGTGAACCATCTCGAAGGGCATGCGCTGAGCCCGCGTCTGTCCGACCCTGAACTCGAATTCCCCTACCTGCTGCTGCTCGTGTCGGGCGGACATTGTCAGCTGTTGCTGGTCGAGGGCATCGCGCGCTATCGCCGCCTCGCGACGACGATCGACGACGCCGCGGGCGAGGCGTTCGACAAGACCGCCAAGCTGTTGGGATTGGGTTTCCCCGGCGGCCCCGCAGTCGAGCGCGCCGCGGCGCGGGGACGACCCATCGTCCCGCTGCCGCGACCGCTGAAAGGCTCTGCCGAACCGCATTTCTCGTTCGCGGGCCTCAAAAGCGCGGTTGCGCGTGTCGCGGGCCAATTTCCAGCGGCGGATTTGGCGGCGTCATTTCAGCTCGCGGTGGTCGAGTGCCTGGTCGATCGGACTGCCAAGGCGCTCGGCCAGGTCGATGTAGCGGCGCTGGTCGTTGCGGGTGGGGTCGCCGCCAATGCGGCGGTCCGCAGCGCGCTCCAAACTCTTGCGAGCGGGCACGGGGTACGCTTCGTCGCGCCGCCGTTGTGGCTGTGCACCGACAATGCCGCGATGATCGCATGGGCTGGCGTCGAGCGCTTCGCGACGGGGCTGACCGACCCGCTCGACATCGCGCCACGCCCGCGCTGGCCGCTCGATCCCGGCGCCGAACCGGTGCGCGGTGCGGGGGTGAAAGCATGAGGAGTCGGGCATGAAGATCGGGGTTCTCGGTGGCGGTGCGTGGGGCACTGCGCTCGCGCAGGTCGCGGCGCATGGAGATCGCAACGTCCTGATTTGGGCGCGCGAGCCCGAGGTTGTCGCATCGATCAACGACTCGCATGAGAATAGCGGCTTCCTCGCCGGGATCGCGCTGTCGCCGACGATCCGCGCGACGAGTGCGCTCGCCGATCTCGGCGGGTGCGACGCATTGCTCGTCGTGGCGCCCGCGCAGCATGTTCGCGGCGTGCTCGCCGAAACCCCGGTCGGGACGACGCCGCTGGTCTTGTGCGCGAAGGGGATCGAGGCGGGTTCGCGGCTGCTGATCGGCCAGGTTGCGCGGCAGGTCCATCCGCAGGCCCCGGTCGCGGTGCTGTCAGGGCCGACCTTCGCGCATGAGGTGGCCGCCGGGCTGCCGACCGCGGTGACGCTGGCCGCCGAGGACGACGACCTGCGCGCGGCGCTGTCGGATCGGCTAGCCGCACCGCATTTCCGCCCCTATGCTAGCAGCGACGTCGTCGGTGCGGAGATCGGTGGCGCGGTCAAGAACGTTCTCGCCATCGCGTGCGGCGTCGTCGACGGCGCAGGGCTCGGCCAGAATGCGCGCGCCGCGTTGATCGCGCGCGGCTTTGCCGAGATGACGCGTTTCGGTCTCGCCCGCGGGGCGCGCGCCGAAACGCTCGCGGGGTTGTCGGGGCTCGGCGACCTCGTCCTCACCTGCTCGTCGACCAGCAGCCGCAATTTCTCGCTCGGGGTCGGCCTGGGGCGCGGCGGTTCGGCGGGTGCACTCATGGCGGATCGGCGCACGGTGGCGGAGGGAGCGTTCACCGCGCCGGTGCTGGCCGAGGCCGCGCGCGAGGCGGGGGTCGACATGCCCGTCACAGATGCGGTGTGCCGGTTGCTCGCCGGCGCGGGAATCGCCGATGTCATCACCGACCTGTTGGCGCGGCCGCTGCGCGAGGAAGGCGCATGAGGTACGCGGCGCTGCTCCGCGGCGTCAACGTCGGGGGCAATCGCAAGCTGCCGATGGCCGACCTGCGCGGCTTCGTCGAGGGGCTGGGGTATGGCGCTGTGCAGACGCTGCTCGCTTCGGGCAATGTCGTGTTCGAGACCGACGAGCGCGACGCCGCTGCGATCGAATCGACGCTCACGACCGCAGCTCAGAAGACGCTCGGGCTCGACACTCACTGGTTCGTGCGCAGCCACGCCCATCTCGCCGCGATCATCAAGGCCAACCCCTTTCCCGATGCAGCGGAGACGCGCCCGAGCCATGTGTTAGTGCTGTTCCATGCCGAGAATTTCCCAACCGGCAAGATCGACACGCTGCGTGAGGCGTATGACGGACCCGAACGCCTCGCTGCGGTCGGACGCGAACTGTTCGTCGATTTTCCCGACGGGATCGGGCGTTCGACGCTCCATCCCGCGATGGCGAAGTGCACGTTCCCCAAGGTTGCGACCGGGCGAAACTGGAACACGGTCACCAAATTGGTAACCTTGACCGCCTGACCTGTCCGGATCACCGGTCAGAAATCGATCGCGATGCCCTTGAGCTCCCAATCGCCATAGCGAACCGGATCGCGGTCCAGCGGATCGTCCTGCGGGCGGTGCATCGGTTCGGGATCGGGGACCGGTTCGTTCTTCGAAAGATAG
>JALYTW010000020.1 GCA_030854075.1 Pseudomonadota bacterium | reverse complement strand
CCGGTGCCGAGCCCCGTCCAGCATCGTCCGGGTCATCGCCCGGCGCGCGGCCCACCACGCGTCCTGCTCGTCCGACTAAGGGGCCAGCCGACGGCCGGGGTCGTCCGCCGCGGGGCAAGCGCTGATGCGCGTCATCGCGGGTCAATGGCGCGGGCGTCCGCTGGTCGCGCCGAAGGGTGACGCCACGCGTCCGACCGCGGATCGGATGCGCGAGGCGCTGTTCTCGATGCTCGCGAGCCGCCTCGGCAGTTTCGAGGATCTCGCCGTCGCCGATCTGTTCGCGGGATCGGGCGCGCTCGGGATCGAAGCGTTGTCGCGCGGCGCGGCGTCGTGCCTGTTCGTCGAGCACGATCGCGCCGCGCTCGATGCGCTGAAGGCCAATCTCGCCAAACTCGGTGCCGCACCGCCCGATCGCCGCGCCGACGTCCGCGCGACGTCGGTCATGGCGCTCGGCCACGCCCCCGCACCGCTCGACGTCATCATGATGGACCCGCCCTACGGCTCGGGCGCGGGCGTCGTCGCGCTCGACAAGCTTGCGCGGTTCGGCTGGATCGGTCCGGCGACCTGGGTCAGCATCGAAACCGCCAAGCCCGAAGAGGTGATCCTGCCTGGCTTCGCGATCGACGCCACCCGCGTCCACGGCAAGGCGCGCCTCACCCTGCTGCACCGCGCCGACTGACGCCCGCACGCGCGCGACACCGTCAGATCATGGGCCAAACCGTTCGCCCTGAGCTTGTCGAAGGGCGGTGAGCCTCTCAGTGCTTCAGCAGGCTCAGCACGAACGCCGCCAGGTAACGCATCACTTTTCGATTGCCCGCACCGCAACCGCAAGCCAGTGCGCGAGCAACAGCGATACGCCCGCAACCCCCGCACCCAGGATGATGTCGCTGAGGTAATGCGTCCCCTCGACCGGGGTCGACAGCAGCATTGCGGCGTTCAGCGCGACCATCGGCCAGCGCAGCCACCGCATCGGCCACGCACCGGCGATGAAGATCACTGCCGCGGCCGCATGAAAACTCGGCGCCGAGACGAGCCCGCGCAACGCAGCCAGATCGACCAGTCCGACCGCGTGGCTGCGCAGTTCGGGGATCAGCAGCGGCTGCCACAGCTCGCTTTCCGGCATGTACGGCGGTGGTCCGCGCCATAAATATGCGAACGGCCCCACCGCCGGCATAAAGTGAAACAGCGCCAGCGTCAGCACCGCAGAGATCAGCAACGCGACGATGAAGGCGCGCCCGCGGTCCTGTCGTCCGGTCACCGCGAACCCGGCCATCGTGGCGCAGGCCGACCAGTAGATGCTGTCATACGCAATCCGCCCCGCATCCTGCAGCACGGGATGCGCGGCGACCATGCGGTACCAGGCGAGCCAGTCGAACCCCATCGCGAGGTCCGCGCGTTGCAGCGCTGCATCGACGAAACCGTGGGTCGTCGCCGACACCGGATAGCTTGCCACCGCGCCGACCAGCCCGATCATCGTGAACGCGCCGAAATATTCTGCGGTGTCGCGGACCACCTGCTGCAACCGCGTCGCGCGCCGCCGCAGCGCGATACACAATCCCGCTGCTGCCATCGCGCCCAGATAAAACGGCACATCGCCGCGCGCAATCGGATCGATCCGCAGCCCCGCATGGCGCATCAGCAGCGCTTCGACGACGACCCCCACCGCCAGTGCAATCACCAGCCAGCTGCCGGGAATGGCCGCAAACCCCGGCTCCGTCGGCTCGCCGAGAAACGCGCCTATGCCGGGATAACGTCGAGAAAATACGCCGATCATGCACCCCCATGGCGCTTTGCCGATGAGCGTATCGTTACACGGTCATGACATCGACCGACAGCTTGACCGAGTCCGGGCCGGCCAACGCGCACGCCACGGGACGATCTTGCCCGCGAACCCCGCGCCGCTCAGCCCGGATAGCGCTCGAATCGCGGCAACGCATCCACCCCGGCCATCCACGCCGGATCGTCCGCCACCTGGATATGCGCGGTCGCCGGATAGGCGTCGGGATCGTCGAGCGTCGCGATCTGGACATCGATCTGCCCCGGAAAGACCGTCTCGCTCGTATAGAACAGCCCCGATCCGCACGTGCCGCAGAAATGCCGCCGCCCCGCCCCCGACGACGCATAGACCTTGGGCTCGCCCGCCATCGTCACCGCCGCGCGCGGGAAGAGCGCCCAGCCGACCATCTGCGCGCCCGCGGACTTCGTGCAGTCGCGGCAATGACACAGCGCGGCGTGCGCCGCGTCGCCCTCGACCGAATAGCGGATCGCTCCGCAATGACATCCACCCGTCGCCATCGCTTCTCTCCCGTTGTTTCCTGCTTTGTTCTCACGAACCGCGCCGCCATGCAACCCGGTCGCGCTTGCCCGATGCCCCCGCGTTCCCTACCTGTTCACCGGTGACCGACCCCGCCCCCACCGCCGCCCAACAAGACCCGCCTTACCTCGCCGGGCTCAACCCGCCGCAGCGTGAGGCGGTGCTGACCACCGACGGCCCTGTCCTCGTCCTCGCAGGCGCGGGCACCGGCAAGACCGCGGCGCTCACCGCCCGGCTCGCGCACCTGCTGTGGACTCGCAAGGCCTATCCATCCGAAATTCTCAGCGTCACCTTCACCAACAAGGCGGCGCGTGAGATGCGGGTGCGCGTCGGCAAGCTGGTCGGCGATGTCGTCGAGGGGATGCCGTGGCTCGGCACCTTCCACGCGATCGGCGCGAAGATGCTCCGCCGCCACGCCGAGCTCGTCGGGCTGCAATCGAACTTCACGATCCTTGACACCGACGACCAGCTTCGCCTGCTCAAACAGCTCATCGTCGCCGCCGATCTCGACGAGAAGCGCTGGCCCGCGCGCTCGCTTGCCGGGCTGATCGACGACTGGAAGAACAAGGGGCTGATCCCCGCCGACATCGATGCGGGGGAAAGCGAACGCTACGCCAACGGCCGCGGCGGCGAGCTGTACGCCGCGTATCAGGCTCGGCTGCGCACGCTCAACGCCTGCGACTTCGGCGACCTGCTGCTCCACATGCTCGTGATCCTCAAGACCCATCGCGATGTGCTCGAACACTATCAGCAGCGCTTCCGCTACATCATGGTCGACGAATATCAGGACACCAATTCGGTCCAGTATCTCTGGCTCCGCCTCCTCGCACAGCAACACCGCAACCTGTGCTGCGTCGGCGACGACGACCAGTCGATCTACAGCTGGCGCGGCGCGCAGGTCGAAAATATCCTGAAATTCGAAAAGGATTTCCCCGGCGCCACCATCGTCCGCCTCGAACAGAATTACCGCAGCACCCCGCACATCCTCGCCGCCGCGAGCGGCGTCATCGCCAACAACGGCGGCCGCCTCGGCAAGGAGCTCTGGACCGCGCTCGACACCGGCGAAAAGGTTAAAGTCATCGGCGTCTGGGACGGCCCCGAAGAAGCGCGCCGCGTCGGCGACGAGATTGAATCCACACGGCGAAACGGCAAATCTCTCGACGACGTCGCGATCCTCGTCCGCGCCCAGCACCAGACCCGCGA
>JALYTW010000017.1 GCA_030854075.1 Pseudomonadota bacterium | reverse complement strand
GACCGACAAGAAGGCGCATATCGCGGCCAAGCTCGCGCTGAAACCGGGCATGCGCGTCCTCGACATCGGCTGCGGCTGGGGCGGGATGGCGCTCTACCTTCATCAGAAGACCGGTGCAGAGGTGGTTGGCGTCACGCTATCGGAAGAGCAGATCAAGGTTGCGCGCCGTCGTGCCGAGGAGGCGGGCGTCGCCGACAAAGTGACGTTCGAATTGATCGACTATCGCGAGGTCACTGGGCAATTCGACCGGATCGTGTCGGTCGGGATGTTCGAACATGTCGGTCCCGCGCACTACAAGACCTTCTTCGCCAAATGCCGCGACCTGCTGACCCCCGACGGCGTGATGCTGATGCATGCGATCGGACGAATGGGCGGCCCCGGCGTCACCGACGATTTCACGCTGAAATACATCTTCCCCGGCGGGTACAACCCCGCGCTGTCGGAGATCGTGCGCGGCTATGAGGGGCTTCGCATGTTTCCCACGGACGTCGAAGTGTTGCGGGTCCATTACGCACTGACGCTCGATCACTGGTACGACCGCACCGTCGCCGCGCGCGATGCGATCGTCGCGCTGTACGACGAGCGATTCTATCGGATGTGGCAATTCTATCTGGCGGGTGCGGGTGCCGCGTTCCGCCATGGCGGGCTGTGCAACTATCAGGTCCAGTTGTCGCGCAGTCGGCTAGAGCTGCCGCTCACCCGCGATTATATGATCGAGGCCGAACGAACCCTGCGCTAGCGGCTTGAGTTAACGACCGGGGCCGGCGGCCGATCGGGTTTCGGCGATCGCTGCAGCGCGGGCAGCGCGACGCTCAGCGATGCTGACGACGCCGTCGTGGTTGGTGTCATAGCGCGCCGCCATCGCCTTCATGATCGCGGCCATCTCCGTCTTGGTCAGCTTGCCGTTGTGATCGGTATCCGCCTGCGCGAACCAGAGATCGCCCAGCCGCTTCACGTCGGCGGGGGTGACCTTGCCACCTGCGACCCGCATCTTGGCGGTCCGCGCGTCGATCTCAGCGCGGCTGAGCACGCCATCCTTGTTGGTATCGGTGGCGGCGAATTCGGCGTCGAGCGCGTTGGGCTTCTTGCCCGCGGCCAGCGCAGGCGTGGCCGCCGCGGTCAACGTCAGGACGATCAGCGCACGGCGCAGCGAATGGGTGAAGGGCGATGTCATGCCAAGCGCATGGCGGGGGCGAGTTGTATCGCCGATGAACGATGCCCGACGATGCCCCACGATCGGTGCCGATAGTTGCGCATCGGTGGCCGCCCCCGTAAGCGCCGCGCCTTGATAAGGAGCCCCTTCATGACCGAATCCGTCAACCGTGTCGTCCTGGCCTATTCGGGCGGGCTCGACACCAGCGTGATCCTGAAATGGCTCCAGCAGACCTATCAATGCGAGGTCGTCACCTTCACCGCCGATCTCGGCCAGGGCGAGGAACTCGAACCCGCGCGCAAGAAGGCGGAGATGGCGGGGGTGAAGCCCGAACATATCTTCATCGACGATCTGCGCGAGGAATTCGTCCGCGATTACGTGTTCCCGATGATGCGATCGAACGCGCTGTACGAGGGGCTGTACCTGCTCGGCACCAGCATCGCGCGGCCCTTGATCGCCAAGCGCCAGATCGAGATCGCGCGCCAGGTGAACGCCGACGCGGTCAGCCACGGCGCGACCGGCAAGGGCAACGACCAGGTCCGCTTCGAACTCGGCTATTACGCGCTCGCCCCGGATATTCGGGTGATCGCACCGTGGCGCGAATGGGATTTGACCAGCCGCACGAGGCTGATCGAATTCGCCGAACAGCACCAGATTCCGGTCAGCAAGGACAAGCGCGGCGAAGCGCCATTCTCGACCGACGCTAACATGCTCCATACCTCATCCGAAGGCAAAGTGCTCGAGGATCCGTGGGACGAGGTTCCCGACTACGTCTATTCGCGCACCGTCAATCCCGAGGACGCGCCGAACGAACCCGAAATGATCACGATCGATTTCGAACACGGCGACGGCGTGGCGATCAACGGCGTCGGCATGAGCCCCGCGACCTTGCTCGAAACCCTCAACGACTTCGGTCGCAAGCACGGCATTGGGCGGCTCGACCTCGTCGAAAACCGCTTCGTCGGCATGAAAAGCCGCGGGATGTACGAGACGCCAGGCGGCACGATCTATCACCTCGCCCATCGGGGGATCGAGCAGCTGACGCTCGACCGCGGTGCCGCGCACCTCAAGGACGAACTCGCGCCGCGCTATGCCGAACTGATCTACAACGGCTTCTGGTTCAGCCCCGAGCGCGAAATGCTCCAGGCCGCCATCGACCACAGCCAGGACAAAGTGACGGGAACGGTCCGGCTGAAACTGTACAAGGGCAATGTCAGCGTCACCGGGCGTAGATCGCCCTATTCGCTCTACAGCGAAAAGGTCGTGACCTTCGAGGACGATCAGGGCGCCTACGACCAGCGCGACGCGGCGGGGTTTATCAAGCTTAATGCGCTGCGGCTCAGGCTGCTCGGCCGCCGCGACCGCGACTGACATCGCTGCTCCTCCGGTTCGCCGGAGGGCGGCGACGCTTTTCAACTCCCCCTTAACCACACCCGCCTAGACCCGGCGGATGACCTCCCGCTGCCGCCACGATGCCCTGGTCGCGTTCGCGCTGGCGGCGGTTCTCAGCTTCACCTGGGCGTGGCGTGACTGGGCGAATCTCGCGCAGCTTCGCCTGCCCGACACCGACGATGTCATGCGGCTCCAGCAAATTCGCGACTGGCTGGCGGGCCAATCCTGGTTCGACCTAGCGCAGCATCGGCTTGGAACCGGGCTCCAGATGCATTGGTCGCGCCTTGCCGACCTCGTCCCCGGCGTGATGATCGCGGGGCTCACCCCGCTCATCGGCCAGCATGGTGCCGAGCTGACCGCGGTAATCGCTTCTCCCGCGCTCTCGTTCGGCACCGCGCTGTTTCTGGTCGTACGGATTGCGCGATCGCTAGGTGGCGACATCCTCGCGGTCCCCGCCGCGATCGTCGCCGCGATCGCCTATCCCGCGACCACGATTTTCCTCCCCGGACGAATCGATCACCACGGTCTCCAGATCGTCCTGCTCCTCGCCGCACTACTCGGGATGCTGGGCCAGGCGACCCCATTGCGGCGTGCGCTCGCAGGTGCCGCCGCGGCGGCAAGCCTGGTCATCGGGATGGAAACCGCCCCGCTGCTCGGCGTACTCGGCGTCGTCGCGCTGGCTGACTGGATCGCGGGCACGGACCGCGACGGCGAAGCGCTCGCCGGGTTCGCGGTCGGCGCGTTTGCAGGGCTTGTCGTCGGCCGGATCGGCTTTGCGGGCAGCGGCTGGGACTATCCCGCATGCGACGGCTTCACCGCTGTCGCCTGGACCGCCGCGATGACGCTTGCCGCCGCGCCGATCCTGCTGGCGGGGCTTAGCGGCGTCGCCACGACGCTGCGCGCGCGCGCCATCGCCGCAGCGGCGGTCGTAGCGATTGCAGCAGCGCTGGCGCTGGTACGATCCCCCGCCTGCGTCGCGCCCTATGGCGGGGTCGATCCACTGCTGGCACGGCTCTGGCTCGAGCACGTCGGCGAGGCGCAGTCGATCCTCGCCGCCGACATCGCAACGACGCTGGGTTATACCGGCGTGATGATCGCCGGGCTCGGCGCGACGCTATGGCGATGTCGGACCGGCGAGCGTGGCTGGCGTATCCTGGCCGCGCTCCAGCTCGCCGCGTTCGCGATCACCGCGGTCCAGTTGCGCGGCGCGTATGTGGGCGCAATGCTCGCTGCGCCGGGGCTTGCCGCGCTCATCGTCGCCGCGCGGCGACGCGGCGGTGTGCGGTTGGCGGGCGCGTGGCTTGCCTCGGCGGGGATGCTCTATCCGATCGCCGCGAACGCGCTGACACCCACTGTTCGCGCGCACCCATCGAAAGGCAGGGACTGCGAGTCGCCCGCCGCGATCGCCGCACTGGCGCGCCTCGCGCCGGGCCGCGTGCTCGCCCCGATCGATGCGGGACCGTGGATCCTGGCAGCAACGCATCATCGCGTGATCGCTGCGCCGTATCACCGTAACGGCGCCGCCGATCTGGCGATGTACCGCTTCTACGGCGCGCGCCCTCACGCTGCCGCGGCGGTCGCCGATCAATGGCGGGTCGATTATGTGATGGTGTGCGCGAACATGTCCGATGCGGCGGTGCCGTCATCAACCGCCGCGGCGCTGGCAACCGGCGCGTTGCCCGGCTTTATCATACGCCTGCGCGCGCGCGACGGCACCGCGATCTTCACGCGCAATCGCTTGTCGAAGCCCGCCCCCGCGCTCTAAGGCGTCCGCCATGCAGGGGCAGGAGACAGTGCGCTGGTGGCAGACGCGGACGTTCGTTCTGCTGATGGTGGTCATATCGATCGTGCCGCTGTTGTGGCCGACGATCCCCCCCTTGGTCGACCTGCCCGGACATATGGGTCGCTATCGCGTCCAGCTCGATGGTAACGCGCATCCTTGGCTGGCCGACTGGTACGACTTCAACTGGTCGCTGATCGGCAATCTGGGCATCGACCTGCTGATCGTGCCGCTCGCGCCGATCGTCGGACTGGAGCTTGCGGTGAAGCTGATCGTCATGACGATCCCCGCGCTCACCGTATCCGGACTGCTTTGGATCGCGCGCGAGGTTCATGGTCGGATCCCGGCGACCGCCTTGTTCGCGCTACCGCTCGCGTACAGCTATCCCTTCCAGTTCGGCTTTGTAAATTTCGCGCTGTCGATCGCGCTCGCGCTCAACCTGTTCGCGCTCTGGTTGCGGCTCGCGCGGCTCGGCCATCTTCGGTGGCGCGCGATCCTGTTCGTACCGCTGTCATGCGCGCTGTGGATTTGCCATACCTTCGGCTGGGGTGTGCTGGGCGTGCTCGCCTTTTCCGCCGAAATGATCCGCCAGCACGATCTCAGGAAAGATCGCGCGAGCGGGTATTGGCTGGCAAGCTGGGTCCGCGCCGGGCTCGGGTGTCTGCCGCTTGCGCTCCCGTTCGTGCTCATGATCGCGTGGCGATCGGGGGATCATGTGACCGGTCAAACCGCGGACTGGTTTCACTGGCGCGCCAAGATGAACTGGGTGCTGATGGTCCTGCGGGATCGCTGGATGGCGCTCGACATCGCCTCGGTCACGATCTTGTTCGTGATCCTGTTAAAGGGCGTGCGCGACACCCGCGTCGAATATTCGCGCAACCTGGGCCTGTCCGCGCTGTTCCTGTTGGCAGTCTATCTGCTGCTGCCACGGATCGTGTTCGGATCGGCCTATGCCGACATGCGGCTCGCCCCCTTCGTATTTGCGATCGCGCTGATCGCGCTGCGGCCCAAGCCGGGGCTCTCGATGCGCGGCACCGCGGTCATCGCGTTGTTGGGCCTCGCCTTTTTCGGCGTTCGCATCGCTGCGACGACCACGAGCTATTATCTGTATTCCCAGCGCTACGACCGCGTGCTGACCGCGCTCGATCATGTGCCAGTCGCTGCCAAGCTGGTCACTTTCATCGGGCGGCGATGCCAGGACGACTGGACCTATTCGCGGCTCGAACATATTCCCGCGATCGGGCTCGAACGCCGCCTTGCCTATACCAACGACCAATGGTCGATGCCGGGCGCGCAGTTGCTGACCGTGCGCTATTGGCCGGCCGGCGCGTTCGCGCATGATCCCTCCCAGATCGTCACCGACCGCTATTGCCAGGGGGAATGGTGGCGGCCGATCGAGCTGGCGATGCGCTGGGTCCCTCGCGACGCGTTCGACTATGTCTGGCTGCTCAATCCGCCGCGCTACGATCCGTCACTGAACCGTGGGCTCGTGCCGATCTGGCGATCGGGGAACGACGTCCTCTTCCGGGTCGACCACCACGACGACGCGGCACTGCGCGACGAGGGGATCGGCAACGGTCAGCCGCTGTTTCCCCGCCGAAAGGGCGTGAGCTCGCCAAGATAGGCCTGATCGGCTTCGACCCCGGCGCGCTCGCGGACCAGAAAATCGGCGATCGCGCGGCGAAAATTCGGATCGGGGATGTAATGCGCCGACCAGGTCGGCACCGGCACATAGCCGCGCGCCAACTTATGCTCGCCCTGCGCCCCCGCTTCGACCGTCGTCAGCCCCCGCGCGATCGCCGCGTCGATCGCCTGATAATAGCAAAGCTCGAAATGAAGGAACGGCACCTCCTCGGTGCACCCCCAATAGCGGCCGTAGAGCGTATCCGCACCGATCAGGTTGAGCGCCCCCGCGATCGGTACCCCGTCGCGTTCGGCAAGGATGAGCAGGACCTGATCGCCGAGCGCCGCCCCCAGTAGCGGGAAGAAGCTGCGCTGGAGATACGGTTGGCCCCATTTGCGGGCACCGGTGTCCTGATAGAAGACCCAGAACGCGTCCCAATGCCGCGGCTCGATCGCGGTGCCGGTCAGGTGGCGGATCGTCAGCCCTTCCACCGCCGCGGCGCGCTCCTTGCGGATCGCTTTGCGCTTGCGGCTCGCGAGCGCGCCCAGGAAATCGTCGAACGTCGCATAAGCGTGATTGCGCCAGTGAAACTGGGTCCCTTCGCGCACCAGCCACCCCGCCGCCTCGAACAGCGCGAGCTGGTCGGGATCGACGAACGTCGCATGCGCCGACGACAGGCCATGCTGATCGGTCACTGCCTCGACCGCCGCGATCAGCGCGGGCGCGGCAGCGGGGTCGCGCAGCAGCAGCCGCGGTCCGGGGACCGGGCTGAACGGTGCCGCGAGCTGGAGCTTGGGATAATAGGCACCCCCGGCGCGCTCCCAGGCATCCGCCCACGCGTGGTCGAAGACATATTCGCCCTGGCTGTGGCTCTTGGCATAGGCTGGCGCGATGCCGGCAGGCACGCCGTCGGGACCATCGACGATGATCGGGATCGGCTGCCACCCCGATCGACCGCCGACACTGCCCGATTCCTCGAGCGCGGTGAGGAAGGCATGGCTCATGAACGGATGGCCGGGTCCGGCGCATGCGTCCCACTGGTCGGCGGGGATCGCGGCGACGCCGTCGGCAAGGCGGGCGGTGAGCGAGGTCATGTGCGCATCAAGATAGCGATGGCGGTGCCCCGCTCAACGCCCACCTGCGCTGGCTCACCTGCGATGATCAGTCGAGCACGCTCGCCGAAATCTGCACGATCGCGTCGATCTCGACCGCCGCGCCGAGCGGCAGCGTCGGCACGCCAACCGCCGAACGCGCATGTTTGCCCGCGTCGCCGAACAGCGCGACCATCAGGTCCGATGCGCCGTTCGCGACCTTGGGCTGATCGATGAAATCGCCGGTCGAATTGACGAATACGCCGAGCTTCACGATCCGCTCGACCCGCGCCAGATCGCCCAAATACTTCTTGAGCTGCGCGACGATCATCAGCCCGCATGCGCGCGCGGCCTCCTGACCGCCCTCGAGGTCGACGCCGTCCCCGAGCCGCCCGGTGATGAGCTGGCCGTTCTTGAACGGCAACTGCCCCGACAGATGGAGCAGCCCCCCCGCCTCGACGACGGGAACATAGGCGGCAACGGGAGCGGCGGCCTCGGGAAGCGAGAGCTCGAGCTCGGCGAGCTTGGTATCGATACGGTCGGTCATGCCGCCGCTCTGGGTCGCTCGCCGGTCGCGGTCAACCCCTCGGCAAACCGCGCCTCGATCCAGTCCGCCGCCGCGCGCCAATCGTCGATGCGCGCACTCGCGTGTGGGGCGGGAGGAACATGGCCCGCCAGTCCGGGTTCGGCGATCATGTGGAGGCGGAACACCGCCGGGGCGTGTTCCGCGACCGACGCGTGATGAACCGCCAGATCATCGACGAACACGGTCACCGGGGCGCCATATTCCGCGACCAGCCGCGCAACCGGTCCGCCCTTCCCGCCCTGATTGCACTCGACGCGGTGCTCGATCCCGAACGCGGCGAGCTGCTCGATCCGTGGCTCGCGGCAATCGTCCTGCAAATTGGTGAGGATCACGATGTCGGCCCGTTCCGCGATTCGCGCGAGCGCGTCCGCGGCATGCGGCACCAGCGTCTGGCGGTGCATTTCACCGGGAAAGAATTGCCGCAGCATCGCCCACATATCGTCGCGCGTGGGTGCCGGGCTGCCGTCGCGCCGCGCCATGCTGTTTTCGAAGCTACCCCCGGTCAGGTCGAAATCGATATCGTGCGCCTCATCGAGCCAAGTCCCGAAATGCCGTACCATGTGCAGCAGTACCTCGTCGCAGTCGCAGATCAGCAGGGGTTTCATGTCGTCTCCATCGTCGCGCGCGCGCGCACCAGTTGTTGCGGTGGAACGCCGAGCGATGCGGCACAGGCGATCAGATCGGGTTCGTACGCCTCGAGGAAATTGAGCGCCGCGACGAGCACTACCGGATCGCTCGCGCGGGCGCGGAGATCGGCGGGGCACAAGCCGGTCACGTCGAGCAGCCGCATCGCGCGCGCGGGTTCGGCCAACGTCCACCCCAGTGCGCGCAACCCCAGCGCCTCGGCGTCGTCGCGCGCGATTGCGTCGCCCTCGTGCATTGCCTAATCACTCCGAAACGAAAGGATCGGTGGGCGGGTGGCAAAAAGGGTGCTCGTTGTCGAGGACAACGAACTCAATCTGAAGCTTTTCTGCGACCTGCTGCGCGCGCATGAGTTCGTCGCCGAACCGGTTCGCGACGGGCGCGAGGCGGTTGAACGCGCGCGCGCAGTCTTACCCGATCTGGTCGTGATGGACATCCAGATGCCGCACGTGACGGGCTATGAACTGATTCTGGAATTAAAGGCCGACGAGGCGCTCCGCGCCATCCCGATCATGGCGGTGACCGCCTACGCCGGGCGCGAGGACGAAGACCGCATTCGCGCAGCGGGGGCGGACGCGTACGTGTCGAAACCGATCAGCCTTGCGCGCTTCATGGATACGGTGAACGCACTGGTGTGATCCGCGCACGCAACGAGCCGCAAGCGAATCGCCTGCGGCCCAAGCTTCCAGCCAGTGGAAGGTGCCTGCCTTCGGCGTGCGCTACGCCGGGATGATGCAACCGCGGCTTACGCCGCGCGCAGCGTCACTTGATCTTGGCTTCCTTGAACTCGACATGCTTGCGCACGACGGGATCGTATTTTTTGAAGCTCAGCTTCTCGGTCTTGGTCCGCGGGTTCTTCTTGGTGACGTAGAAGAAGCCGGTGTCCGCGGAGCTGACGAGCTTGATCTTGACGGTAGTCGGCTTGGCCATGAGCCCCAATCCTGCAAAAACAAATGAGAGCGGCGGCACGGGGCCCCCGCTCGATCAGTCGCGGCGCATGGCCCACGCGCCGCGCCAAGTCAACCTGACGCTACGCTTTACCACCTGTTTACCGTTCGGGGCGCAGCCTGCGCAGACAACGCTCCGGGTAGGCAACGCCGGGGCATTGCAACAGGAGCGGGACCATGGGGCAGAGCATCGACATCGACGGGGTGAAGGCAGACCTGGCGGCGCGAATAACAGCGCTCGACGTCAAGGCACCCTATGCGCGGGCGTGCGAGCTTGCATCCGACGTCGACGCGATCCGCGCGATTGCGCACCGCAACGGGCTCAACCCCGCGGTAACGGTGGCGCATTTCCTCGATTCGGCGCTGTCACGCGGCGAACATGGTGCCTTGGTTCATTGCTGGCTGTCGGTCCTGCGCGACGCGGTGACGAGCGAGCGCCAAGATCTCGCCGCCTGCGATTCGTTCGCCGCCGCATGCTCGGTGCGCCTGGCGGGGTAATGGACGTCCTGATGGCGGCGCTGGTCGTGGCCGCGCTCGCCCCAATCGGCGACCGCATCCCCTGGCTCGCCGCGATTCTCGCCGATCGCTACCAAAAACCATGGCTCGTCGTGGTGATGGCGGCGCTTGCGATGGCGGCGGCGGGCGCGATCGCCGCGACCTTCGGGGCCTGGCTGGCGCCGACGCTGACCCCCGAAGCCAAACAGCTTTTTCTCGCCATCGCGCTCCTCCTGCTTGGCACCGGGGTCGTCGGCACGATGAAGCCCCCCGACCGGCTCGCCGGGTGGCGGATCGGTACCACCGCGACCAGTTTCCTGGGGCTCTTTATCCTGGCGTTCGGCGACGGCATCCAGTTCGTCGTCCTCGCGCTGGCTGCGCGCTCACCCTTGCCGTCGCTCGCCGTCGTCGGCGCGACGCTCGGCTCGCTCGCGCCGATCGCGACCGCGGTGATCCTGGGGGAGAAGCAATGGCTCGGGTTGCCGCTCGTCCTGATGCGGCGCGTTATCGCGATGCTGTTCATCGTCGCCGGCGCCGCAATCGCGATGAGCGCGCTCGGCCTGCTCTAGTCGGTCATCCCGATGTCGGCTCGTCACGGACCCATTTCGCAGCCGTGACGTTCATCCAGCTGAACCTCAACGCTGGAGCGACCATGCCCAAGAAGAAGATCAACCCCGCGCTCGATACGCCGACCAGCCTCGCCAATACCCGCAGCGTCGCCGATGCGCTCAATTCGAGTCTCGCCGACTGTTTCGCGCTGTACCTCAAGACCAAGAATTTCCACTGGCATGTCTCTGGCCCGCATTTCCGGGACTATCATCTGCTGCTCGATGCGCAGGCCACACAGATCCTGGGCGTCACCGATGTAATCGCCGAGCGCGTCCGCAAGACCGGCAACACCACGCTGCGCTCGATCGGCGACATTGCCCGCCGCCAGACGATCGCGGACAATGACAGCGATTTCGTCGATGCGGCAGCGATGCTCGCCGAACTGCGCGACGACAATCTCAAGCTCATCGAAGCGTTTCGCGCGGTGAAGGACGCTGCCGAACACGCGAAGGACAACGCAACCAGCGGGATCGTCGATGACTGGACCGACCAGGCCGAGGAACGCGCCTGGTTCCTGTTCGAGGCGAGCCGCAAGAGCTGATGCCACCCCTCACTGCCGGAGACCAATGATGTTGAAATTTGCCGTCCTGTTTCTCGTCATCGGGCTTGTCCTTGCGCTGCTTGGCTTCGGTGGCATCGGCGGCGCGTTCATCGGGATCGCGAAGATCTTGTTCTTCATCGCGATCGCGCTGTTCGTGATCTTCCTGGTCCTCGGCCTGCTCGCGGGGAAGGCCGTGAAGGACGTCATCGACTGAGCAACGGACCCGGTCCCGATCATGCACGCCTTTGCCGCACTGCTCGATTCGTTGATCTACACGCGCAGCCGCAACGCGAAGTTGAAGCTGATCGCGGACTATCTGCGCGCAACCCCTGATCCGGATCGCGGCTGGGCAATGGCGGCATTGACGGGCGAGATCGACATTCCTGGCATCAAGCCTGCGGTGGTCCGTGCGCTGATCGAGGATCGAGTCGATCCGGTCCTGTTCCGGATGAGCCGCGACTATGTCGGCGACACTGCCGAGACGGTCGCGTTGTTATGGCCGACGCCCGATGCGCTGCCCGCAGGCGATCCGCTGACGATCACCCAGGTCGTCGAAACCCTGCTCTGCCTGGCGCGGTCAGACGCGCCCGCCGCACTGGCCGCGATGCTCGATCGCTCGGATGCGGAAGAACGCTATGCGCTGCTCAAGATGGCGACTGGCGGCATGCGGATCGGGGTTTCCGCTCGACTCGCCAAGACCGCGCTGGCGCAGGCGTTTGGGCTCGATGTCGAGGCGGTCGAGGAGGTGTGGCACGGGATCGACCCGCCCTATGCGGCGTTGTTCGCCTGGGGTGAGGGCATAGCGCCGCCGCCGACGACGCAAGACGTACCGGTCTTCCGCCCCTTCATGCTCGCGCATCCGCTCGATGATCTGCGGGTCGACCTCGCCGACTATGCCGCCGAGTGGAAATGGGACGGCATCCGGGTCCAGATCGTCCATGTCCCTAATGCGGAGGGGGGGCAAACCCGGCTCTACAGCCGCACCGGGGACGATGTGACCGGCAGCTTTCCCGACGTCGCCGCCGCGTTCGCCGAAACCGGCGCGGTCGATGGCGAGTTGCTCGTCAAGGGCGACGCGCAGGGCGGTGCGCTCGATGACGGCACCGGGGCCGCGAGCTTCAACGCGCTCCAGCAGCGGCTTGGCCGCAAGGTGGTGAGCGCGAAGATGCTCGCCGACTATCCCGCCTTCGTCCGGCTCTACGACATCCTCGTCGATGGCGATGAAGACCTGCGCGCGCTGCCCTGGACCGAGCGCCGTCAGCGGCTCGAGGCGTTCGTCCCGCGGCTCGACCCCGACCGGTTCGACATCAGTCAGGTGATCGACGCGGAGGATTTTACCCAACTCGAGATGATTCGGGCGGGCAGCCGCGACGCCGCGATCGAGGGCGTCATGCTCAAACGCCGCGATTCGCCCTACACCGGGGGTCGACGCGCAGGGCTGTGGTACAAATGGAAGCGCGACCCGCTGACCGCGGATTGCGTGATGATGTATGCCCAGCGCGGCAACGGCCGCCGGTCGAGCTGGTATAGCGACTATACTTTCGGCTGCTGGACCGAGGAGGGCGAGTTGCTCCCGGTCGGCAAGGCGTATTCGGGGGTCACCGACGACGAGCTCAAGATGCTCGACAAGTTCGTCCGCAACCACACGCTGAATCGCTTCGGCCCCGTCCGCGAAGTCGACAAAACGCTCGTGCTCGAAATCGCGTTTGACTCGATCCACGAATCGAAACGCCACAAATCGGGCGTCGCGATGCGCTTTCCCCGGATCGCGCGCATCCGCACCGACAAACCCGCTGCCGAGGCGGACCGGCTAACGACGCTGAAGCGACTGATCCCGTAAATCCTGCGGCAAGCACCCCGGCTCGCGCAGAACGCGGGTTCGTCAAAACAACCGCCGCACGCACAAGGCCGCAGCCTACGCAACGAGTTTGCAATGCGTGATCGCCATTCGGCGGCGCGGCTATAACCGGCGGATACCCCTGCCCACGCCCGTCGGCTCGACGGAATAATCCAGGTCAGGGCAGCAGGCATTGCGGTCAGCGCAGGACTCGCGCACGGGTTCACGCATGCAGCGCGGTCCCCTTCTCGCCGTTCGTGACCTCGGCAAGTCGGTTCCGGGGCCGCGGCGGCTGTTCCGCAACCTTGATCTCAGCGTGGCGAGCGGCGAGCTGGTTGCGATCATCGGCGAATCCGGGGTCGGCAAATCGACGCTGCTCAATATCCTCGCCGGGCTGGACGAGGCGGACGAGGGCAGCGTCAGGATCGACGGCGCCGAGTTGGCACGCTCGACGAGACCGCACGCACCCGGCTGCGACGCGAACGCGTCGGTTTCGTGTTCCAGGCCTTCCACATCCTGCCCTATCTGACGCTCAGCCAGAACGTCGCGCTTCCGCTCGCGCTCGTGTCGTCGGACGCCGGGGCCGCTGCGGCCCGCGCCGACGCGATGCTCGATGCGGTTGGCCTTCATGGGCGCGGCGATGGCTATGCGCGCGATCTGTCGGGCGGCGAACTGCAGCGCGTCGCGATCGCGCGCGCCCTGATCCATCGTCCGGCGTTGATCCTTGCCGACGAACCGACCGGCAACCTCGATCCCGACACCGCCGCGCGGGTCCTCGCGCTGTTCGCCGAAGCGGTGCGCGGCAACGGTGCCGCGGGGGTGATGGTGACGCACTCCATCGCGAGCGCCGCGATCGCGGATCGCGTGCTCACGCTCGGCGCGGACGGGCTGGTGGAGCGCGGTGGCCGCTGAACCGGGCCTGTGGTCGGCGCGGATCGCACTCGGCTGGCTGATCGGCGGTGAATGGCGCTTCCATCCCGCCCGGTTCCTGATGACCGCGATCGCGATCGCGGTCGGCGTCGCGCTCGGCTTCGCGGTCCACCTGGTCAACGGATCGGCGCTCGCCGCGTTCGACGGCGCCATGCGCGGGATCAACGGCGCGGCCGACCTGTCGGTGCGCGGGACCAGCCCGCTCGGCTTCGACGAACGGCTCTACCCCCGCGTGGCGCAAGCCGCTGGCGTCACCGACGCGAGCCCGGTCGTGCGCTTCAACGCGAGGATCGGGACGACGCGGCTGACGCTGCTCGGCGTCGATGTGATCCGCGCCGCGGTGGTAACGCCGTCGCTGGTCGGGATCCGCGCCCAGGGGCCGGGAACCGCCGGCGACGCCGCGTTCGATGAACAAGCGGTGTTTCTGTCGCGCGCCGCGATGGTGCAAAGCCACGCGAATATCGGCGAGCACGTGCTCGTCGCTGCCAATGGCCGGACGGTACGGCTGCGGGTCAGCGGCACGCTGCCCGGCGCGGGCGACGCGGCCGCGATCGGCGTCATCGACATTGCCTCGGCGCAATGGCGGTTCGGGCGGCTCGGCCGGATCGACCGGATCGACCTGACGCTCGCCGATCGCGGCGTCGCAATGGCGTCGCTTCGCGCGCTGCTGCCCCCCGATGCGATCCTGTCCACCGCCGCGGCGCAGGGCGCGCAAGGCAGCGCGTTATCGCGGGCCTACCGGGTCAACCTCGACATGCTCGCGCTGGTTGCGCTGCTGACCGGCGGATTTCTGGTCTATTCGGCGCAATCGCTTTCGGTGGTCCGCCGCCAGCGCGCCTTTGCGCTGCTCCGGACGCTCGGGATGCCGCGCAGCGGCGTCGTCGCGGCGGTCGTGATCGAGGGACTGGTGATCGGGATCGTCGGCGCGGCGGTGGGGTTGGTGGCGGGATATGGCCTCGCCTGGGCAGCGCTGCACTGGTTCGGTGGCGATCTCGGGGCCGGATACTTCGGCGGCGGGGCGGCGCACGTC
>JALYTW010000182.1 GCA_030854075.1 Pseudomonadota bacterium | reverse complement strand
CAAATACGAAAGAGGAGCTCGTACCGCGGTGGTACGAGCTCCGTTTCATCTTCACCATCGGCCGGTGTCGCGTCAGGCAGTCGCCGCCTTGGTTGCGGCGCGCTTGCGCGCGACCAGCGCGGCCGCTGCGGCACCGAACAGCAGGATCATCGGTGGGGCAGGGACGGGCGCAGGCGGGCCGCCTGACGATCCGGAGCTGCCCGAGGAACTGCCCGACGAACTACTCGAGCTCGACGAGGACGATGACCCCGAACTGCTGCCACCCGACGACCCGGTGCTCGTGGAAAAGTTGCCGCTGCTCGTCGAGGACGATCCGGTCGAACCGGTCGATCCACCAGTGCTCGTTCCCGGCGTTCCGAACCCGCCGCTACTCTGGTTTTGATTTTCGTTCTGATTTTGGTTCTGGTTCTGGTTCTGGTTCTGGTTCTGGTTTTGCGACTGTTGATTGCTGTTGTTGTTCGTATTCGAGTTGTTGTTGTTCGCCGAATTCGCGATCGTGTTGGCATTGTCGATATTGATCTTCGATCCGCCGCTCGAGGTCGAGGAGATCACGATGCTACCGCTCGATCCGCCCGAGCTGCCGCCACCGAAAAAGCCGCCCCCGAAGAAGCCGCCCCCGCCGCCGCCAAGGAAGCCGCCGCCCGTCACGATCGGTACCGCGCCACTGCCGCCGACAAAGCCCGATTCAACCAGCGCCGGGGTCCGCAGCGGGATGGGCGATGGCGTGTTGGAGACCGTCACCACCGCAGGCGCGCACGCCGCAGTCACGGTTCGCGTGACCACGCGCCGGTGGCCGCGGATCGTGCCTTTGGATGCCACCCGAATGCGCTGCGCTCGCTTGACGAGCTTGGTGTGCCCATAGGCGGCCCCCGCGGGGCGCTCCGCCACGTGCACGGCACCGCCGCCGATGATCGCGCCACCGCAGGCGCAAGCGCATAATTTGGCCATGGCCATCCGGACCGACATATCGTCACTCTTTCATTGCTGACGCGGTGTGCGCCAAGTCCTCGGTTATCGCGGCACCTGTCCGCTATGCGATAAAGTGCAAAACAAAGGCTTAAGCGCAACGCGATTAACCAGAATAATCGAGATACCGTACGTACGGGTTCGCGTCAGCACGCCAATAGTCTCGTTAATGTGCCAGCGTGGGACAGGATTTCGGTACGGGGCGTTAACGTCGGTTGCTCGAGCGGTCGGCGATGACCTGATGCCACAATGTCGCAAACGACACAAAATGTCGCCGCGTTGACCGATTCTGCGCGCGCAGTTGCTTGTCGTTGCCGATCCGCGCGATTATAGGCGCGGTCACCATTTGGGGGCGGATCAACGCAATGCGGCGGTTCGAAGGGAGAGTGGTTATGGCGACTGTGTTCAAACGCGTACCCGATCAAGACCAGGATCCAATGGCAGCCAACGATGCCGACACTAATGCGTTAGTCGAGCAGGGGGACTGCGATCGGCCATCCGCCGGCGAACCGTTCATGAACCCGCGACAGCAGAGCTATTTCCGTGACAAGCTGCTGCGCTGGAAAGACGCGATCCTGATCGACGCGGCGGATACCTTGTCTCATCTCCAGGTCGATTCACTGCGTGAGGCGGACGCCACCGATCGCGCCTCGAGCGAAACCGATTGGTCGATCGAGTTGAGGACTCGCGATCGGCAGCGCAAACTGGTTGCCAAGATCGACGCGGCGCTGCGCCGGATCGACGAGGGTGAATACGGGTATTGCGAGGTGACCGGCGAACCGATCAGCCTGGGCAGGCTCGAGGCGCGTCCGATCGCGACGATGACGCTGGAGGCGCAGGAGCGCCACGAGCGCCACGAGAAGGTGTCCCGCGAGGATTGATCTTAAAACTTTATCTACCCATCGGCGCTAAGCGAGGAATGACTATTCCTCTTGCACGAGCGTCGACGCATGGACCGTTCCAGCTATGATTACCTGACCGTCGGGGACGGGGCGGAAGGATCGATCAAGCGGGGTCGATCGCGCGACAGCCTGTATCTCAAGGCGACGCTCCAGTTTGCCAACGAACCCAAATCCCGTGAAATCCGCGTCCGCAACCTGTCGGAGGGCGGGATGATGGCCGAATTCGACCGAGTCGTTCCGTCGGGCACGCCGGTAACGGTTGACGTGCGCGGCGTCGGTGAGGTTTCGGGGCGGGTTGCCTGGTGCGCCGAGGGTCGCGCAGGCATATCGTTCGATCTGCCAATCGATCCCAAGCGTGCGCGAAAGCGGGTAGGCAGCGGATCGACCACGCCGGACTACGCCAAGCCGGCGGGTCGCTGACGGACGGGCCGACTAACCACGGTAGTGACCCCCCTCGGTGGCGGGGCCGACCATCGGGGTCAGAGGTGCGCGATCTCTTCCTTGATTTTCAGTTTCTGCTTTTTGAGTTCCGCCAGTCTGACAGCATCGGGCAGCGGACGGTGACTCTCGTCCGCGATCCGCTTGTCCAGCGTCGCGTGCTTGGTTTCCAGTGCCACCTGATGCGTCGTCTGCATAATGGTATACCTCCTGCTGCAAGCGGTTGGGGGAATCCACTAAACTATCATGGCGCAAAAAAGTCGCGACGCAACCGATTCAACGCGATCAACCGACCCGCTGTACGCGACGGTTGGTGTGCGAGCGACATGTTGCTAGGGCACGCGGCGGGGCGGGTGCACCGGGGGAGTGGCGATGGACGAGAAGCAGCTCATCGGCCGGCTCGAGCAATTGCGCACCGAGCACCGCGATCTCGATGCGGCGATCGATGCGCTCGCGTTTGCGGGTAAGCCGGATCAGCTCCAGTTCGCGCGCCTCAAGAAACGCAAGCTGCGGCTGAAGGACGAGATCGCGTCTGTCGAGGACCAGTTGATCCCAGACATCATCGCGTAACTGGTCCGGAACGATACACGCTTGGGTGGACAACGCTGCTCTGGCCGCTGGCGAGCGGCACAGACCTGTGTCACCAAGCGGCAATGGGACAGGAGCTGCCTGATTCGCGCATTCATCGCAAGCTGATCGACGCGCTCTATACCGAATCGATGCTATTGGCAGACGAGGCACGTAGCTATTTCGACGAGGCGGGACGCGCGGAACGTGAGGCGCTCGATCCGCTGGTGCGGGTCGGGTTCAGCTGCGAATCGCTCAAGGTCACGACCCGGCTGATGCATGTCATCGCCTGGCTGCTAACCCAGCGGGCGGTCGATGCCGGCGAGATGGGAATGCGCGACGCGCTCGATTCGTCGCGCCGGCTCGGCAGCGCGCCCGTGTTCGATGCCGACCTGGTAGGTGCGCTGCCGGCCCGCGCGCGGTCGTTGATCGCGGCGAGCGCGGATCTCCACCGGCGCGTCGGCCTGCTTGATCGCGCGCAGGGCGTGCCTCAGGGATCGAGCCCGGTTCACGGGCTCCAGCAGCGCTTGGCGATGGCGTTCTGAGAATTGCGACCTCCGCCGTCGGGGCGGAGAGAGCGTGAGCAGCCTGAGCCGGTCTGTCGGATCGGAACCCAGGTCGCCCAGCATGCCTATGTCGCCAGTCCCAGTCGGGCGCGTGCTGCGTTATATTCGCGTTCCAACCGATCGACGCGCGCCGCGACGCTCTCGATCTTCATCACCGCGCCGATCCCTTGGCCCGATCCCCAGATCTCCTTCCACGCCTTGGGCTTGGCGCTGTTGCCGCCGCCGAAATCCATCGTCTTGAGGTCGCCTTCGGGAAGATTGTCGGGGTCCATCCCCGCTGCCGCGATGGACGCCCGCAGGTAATTGCCATGAACCCCGGTAAATAGGTTCGAATACACGATATCGCTCGCGCGACCGTCGACGATGCCTTGCTTATACCCCGGGTCGGCGTTTGCCTCTTCCGTCGCGATGAAGGGCGATCCGATATAGCCGAAATCGGCGCCCATCGCCTGCGCAGCGAGCACCGCGTCGCCGGTCGCGATCGATCCCGACAGCGCGAGCGGCCCATCGAACCACTGGCGAATTTCCTGGACCAACGCAAACGGAGATAGCCGTCCAGCATGCCCGCCAGCCCCCGCGGCGACCGCGATGAGCCCGTCGGCGCCCTTGTCGATCGCCTTGCGCGCGAACCGGTCGTCGATCACGTCGTGGAGCGTAATCCCACCCCAGCCGTGCACCGCGGTATTGAGTTCCTCGCGCGCACCGAGTGACGTGATAACGATAGGTACCTGCCATTTGGCGCAAGTATCGAGATCCGCTTCGAGTCGGTCGTTCGATTTATGCACGATTTGATTGACCGCATAGGGGGCGGCCGGGCGATCGGGATGGTCGCGATTATGCGCGGCCAGTTCCTCGGTGATCCGGTGCAGCCATTCGTCGAGCATCGCCTGTGGGCGGGCGTTGAGCGCGGGGAAAGACCCGACGATCCCCGCCTTGCATTGCGCGATCACCAGTTCGGGGCCGGAGATGATGAAGAGCGGTGACCCGATGACGGGCATGCGTAGGCGTTCGAAAATTGCTGGAATCATGAAGTCGGCATCCTCTTTGATGCGTTTTGTAGCGCAACTGATCTGGCTGTCCAGCAACGCGATTGGCGTTGGCGCGCCGGACCGGTAAGCGGCGGCGAACGATATGAAAAAGTTTTGGAGCCGATGCTGAAATGAAGTCCGCCGTAATCCTCGCGCTATCGCTGTCCGTGTCCGCTCCCGCTCTCGCCGCCAACCGATTGCCGACCGATGTCGTCCCGATTCTCTACGATATCAACGTGACGCCCGACGCGGCGACGATGACCTTTTCGGGTGCCGAGACCGTCCAGATCGACGTTCGCACACCGACCAAGACAATCACGCTCAATGCCGCCAATCTTGTCATCAAGAGCGCCACCGTCGACGGCAAGCCGGTCAAGTACAAGCTGAACGAAGGCGACCAGCAGCTTGTCCTGACGCTGCCAACCACCGCGAAGGTCGGGCGACTCAACGTCAGCCTGCAATGGACCGGCACGATCAACCAGTCCGCAGCGGGGCTGTTCGCGATCGACTATACCAACGCCGACGGGTCGAAGGCGCGGATGCTTGCGACCCAATTCGAGGCCCCCGACGCACGTCGCTTTGCGCCGATGTGGGACGAGCCCGCGTTCAAGGCGAAATTCCGGCTGAAGGCGGCCGCGCCCAAGGGGCAGCTCGCGTTCTCGAACATGCCCGCCGCCGGCATCACCACCCGGGCGGATGGCAGTCAGCTTTACAGCTTCGCCGAAACCCCGGTGATGTCGAGTTACCTGTTGTACCTCGGCATGGGCGATCTCGAACGCAAGACGGTGATGTCGGGCAAGACCGAGATCGGGGTCATCACGCGCCGCGGCGTTTCCGACCAGGGCGATTACGCGCTCGCGGAGGCGAAGCGGCTGCTGCCCTACTACAATGACTATTTCGGCCAGCCCTACCCGCTTCCCAAGCTTGACATGATCGCAGGGCCGGGATCGTCGCAGTTCTTCGGCGCAATGGAGAATTGGGGGGCGATCTTCTATTTCGAGAACGAACTGCTGTTCGACCCCAAGCGCACCACCGAGAGCGGTCGTCAGCGCATCTTCACCGTCGTCGCGCATGAAATGGCGCACCAATGGTTCGGCGACTTGGTCACTATGGCGTGGTGGGACGACCTCTGGCTCAACGAAGGCTTCGCCTCGTGGATGGAAAACAAATCCTCGATCGACCTCAATCCGAGCTGGAAACCCGCCGCAGTCGCGGTCGCGGGCGAGCGCGAGGGCGCGATGGCGCTCGATGCCACCGCCGGGACCCATCCGATCGTCCGTCATGTCGAAACCGTCGATCAGATCGGCGAGGCCTTCGACGGGATTACCTATGCCAAGGGGCAGGCCGTGATCGGGATGCTCGAATCGACGCTGGGACCCGATGTTTTCCGCGCCGGTATCCGCCGCTACATGGCGAAGCATAAATATGGCAACACCGTCACCAAACAGCTTTGGACTGCACTGTCGGCTGCGTCGGGAACCGATGTCGCCGCGATCGCGGACAATTTCACACAGCAAGGCGGGGTGCCGCTCGTTACCCTCACCGGCGCACGCTGCGTGGGGGGCACCACCATTGCGACGCTGGCGCAGGGCCGTTTCGGGCTCGACGCTCCATCCAAGACACCCCAGACGTGGCATGTGCCGCTCGTCGCGGCGACGCTTGGCAATTCTGCGGGCGGGGGCGGCGACACCCGGACGATAGTGACTGGCCCCTCGACCAGCGTCTCGGTCAAGGGCTGCGGCACGCTCGTCCTAAATCAGGGCAAGGGCAGCTACACCCGCGTGATGTACGATGATGCCGGCCACGCCGCGATCGCCAAGGATTACGCGCGGATGGAGCTGACTGACCGGCTCGGTACGCTGGGCGACGATTACGCACTTGCTGCGGGGGGCTACCAGGATCTGTCGCGCTATTTCGCGCTCCAGCGGCAGGTCGGCGCGCAGTCCGATCCGATCGAATGGGCGACGATCGCGGGGGATCTGTCTGGCCTCTCCGGCCTCTACCTCCACACCCCGCTCGAGGTACCGCTCCGCGCCCGGATTACGTCGATCCTAACGCCTGAATTCAAGCGCGTCGGGTTCGAGGCCCAGCCCGGGGAGCCCGTCACGGTGACCAATTTGCGCGAAACGCTGGTCGACATTCTCGGGGCCAACGGTGATCCCGAGGTTGCAGCTCAATCGCGGAGCTATGTCGCTCAACTCGCAACCAACCCCACCGCGATCCCAACCGCGATCCGCACTCCGATCCTCGCCACCTACGCGCGCAATGCCACGCCAGCGGAATGGGACCAGTTGCTCGCGCTGACCAAGGCCGAAACGAACCCCGTCGCCAAGAACCGTTACGTTAACCTGCTTGGCGCGGCGAAGGACGACACGATCGCGGTCCGCGCACTGGCGCTGCTTAAGACCGACGCGTTTAGCAATCCGCAAAAGGCGGGGCTGCTTCGCGCGATCGCGGGGCGGCACCCCGACATGGCATTCGACTGGGCGGTGGCAAACCGCGACCTGGTCAGCGGCTTTATCGAACAGAGTTCGGAGGCGGGCTATGTCGTCGGCCTCGGCGGCGGATCAAGCGACCCCGCAATGCCCGGCAAGATCCAGGCCTATGCCGACAAATACCTACCCGCATCCTCACGCGGTGGTGCGAAGCGGACGATCGCGGCAATCGCGGTCCGCAAGGGGAAGGCGGATCAACTGCGGCCTGCAGTAACCAAGTGGTTGGGGATGTGATGCTCACTCCCACCCCGGCCAGCGCCGGGGTGGGATGAGGTCACTCCACCCGCGTCAGTCCTGTCGCGCACGCTTTCGCCTTGGTGACATAATGCTGTGCCGACACCGGCAGGAAGGCGCGGGTTGCTTCGTCGAGCTGCCTCACCGCCCGCGCGGGGCTACCGACGATCAAGCTGCCCGCGGGGAATTCCTTTCCTTCGGTCACCAGCGCGCCCGCGCCGACGATACAGTCTGTGCCGATCACCGCGCGATTGAGGACGATCGCGCCCATGCCGATCAGGGTGCGCGCGCCGATGGTGCAGCCGTGGAGCACCGCATGATGCCCGATCGTACAGTCATCGCCGATCGTCAGTGGTGCGCCCGGATCCGAATGGAGCATCGCGCCCTCCTGGATATTGGTGCGCGCGCCGATCGTGATCGGGGTGTTGTCCGCGCGGATGACCGCGCCAAACCACACGCTCGCCTCGTCGCCCAGCACTACCTCCGCGATCAACTCCGCGCTCGGTGCGATCCAGGCATCGGCGCCGATCGTCGGGCGCTTTCCGTCGAGCTCATAGTGCGGCATGCGGGTTCCCCTGATTGTGGCGGATGGGATGGCAAAGCCTGCCCGCCAACGCAACGCGGGCGTCTCAACTAGCGCTGGTGCACGCGGCCAGAGCCGCTACAGCCCCGCGCGATGCTCCGCCGTCTCGCCGCCCTGTTCGAACCGTTCATCCTCATGCTGATCGGCACCGTCGTCATTGCCAGTCTGCTGCCCGCCCGCGGCGAAGGGGCGAAGGTCGTGGCGGTCGCCGCGCAGATCGGGATCGTCGCACTGTTCTTCCTCCACGGCGCGAAACTCTCGCGCCAGGCGATCGCCGACGGCGCGCGGCACTGGCGGCTTCATCTGACCGTGCTCGCCGCGACCTTCGTCCTCTTCCCGCTGCTTGGCCTCGCGATGCGATCGTTGCCGCTGGTCGATCCGATGCTCGCGACCGGGCTGTTGTTCCTGACGCTGCTACCCTCGACCGTCCAGTCGTCGATTGCGTTCACCGCGATCGCGCGCGGTAACGTCGCCGCCGCGGTCTGCAGCGCCTCCTTTTCCAACCTGCTCGGCATCGCCATCACTCCAGCCCTGGTTGCGCTGACCATCGATAGTGCGGCTGCAGGGCGGGGTGGAGGCGACTCGCTCGCCGCGATCGAACATATCGTGTTGGAACTGCTGGTGCCGTTTGTCGCGGGACACCTGCTCCGTCCGCTGATCGGCGCGTTCGTCGCACGGCAGAAACGGCTGGTGATGATCGTCGATCGCGGATCGATCCTGCTCGTCGTCTATACGGCGTTCGGGGCCGCGGTGGTGGGGGGGCTGTGGAGCCGCGTGTCGGGCAGCGACCTCGCGATCGTGCTAGCGCTCAGCATGATATTGCTGGCTGTCGTCCTCGCCGCGACCTGGGCGATGGGCCGCGCGCTCGGATTCTCGCGCGAGGATCGGATCGTCCTGCTGTTCTGCGGGTCGAAGAAGAGCCTCGCCTCGGGGGTGCCGATGGCGGGGGTGCTGTTCCCCGCTGCGGCTGTCGGCGTGATACTGCTCCCGGTGATGATCTTCCATCAGATACAGTTGATCGCCTGCGCGCTGATCGCGCGCCATTACGCCGATACCGCGCCGCCGGAGGCCTAATCGGCGCGCTCGCGTTCGAGCGAATCGAGGATCCTGGTCCCCGCCATGAAGACCGCTATCGGGCAGCAGGCGAACAGCAGCCAGCCCCCATAGCCTGGATATTGCTGGAGATAATGGACGCCGCGCTCGGTCGCGCCGAGCCCTAGGCCATAGATCACGAGGAACGCCTCGAACTTGGTCTTGATGACGAAGAGGCGTTTGATTCGGGGCCACATGCCAATTGTTAAGCAAGCCCCGCGCCAACCACGGAAATGCGTCGATGCACGTTAACGAACGCGGTTAACTGTCAAATAATCCGACAAGGTCGAGCGTCTCGAGCAACGCACCATGTGCCACCTCGACCGCGGCGACTAGCGACGGCTCCGCGATCCGCGCAGGGTCGATCCGCTCGGGCCACTGCGCCGCGACCACCGCCACGATCCGATCGAGCCGAGCGTCGTCGATCAAGAACCGCGGATCGATCGTCGTGGGGTCGGCCACCACGCGCAGCCGGAGGCACGCCGGGCCGCCGCCATTCGCCATCGATTCGCGTACGTCGACGGTCTCGACCCGGCGGATCGCGCCGTTCCCCGCGACATGCGCGTCCAGCCACGCCGCCACCGCTTGATGGTCGCGCGCCTCGCTCGGCACGATCAGCGTCGGCGCGCCATCGGGCGGCGTCACGAGCTGCGCGTTGAAAAGATAGGAGGCAATCGCATCGCTCAGGCTTACCGCCGCAGCAGGCACTTCGATGATCTCGACCTCGGGCATCAGCCTCCGCAGGTCGGCGTACAACGAGGCCTTATCCGCAAACGCCAACTCATGCGCCAGCAGCACCCGCTCGTTCGCCACCGCGACGACATCGTTGTGGAACGCCCCCGCCGCAATCGCTTCCTCCGACTGCGCGACGAACAGCGTCCGCGCGGGATCGAGCCCGTGCGCGCGTGCGACCGCCTCGCTCGCCTCGCGGTGCTGGCGCGCGGGGAAGGGGCCACCGCTGACACCATAGACGAAAATCTCGATGCCAGGCGCGCCGTGCGCGTTGCACAGGCGCATGTGGTTGGCCGCGCCCTCGTCGCCAAACGGCGCGGGGACGGGGGGATGGACCGCAAACCCCGGGTTGGCGAACACGACGCGCAACTGCGCCAGCGTGTCGCTCCACTCGTGGCTGCGATGCGGCATCGTCACCAGATTGGCGACCGTCAGGTGACACGCGCCATCGCGGGTGTCGGCAGCGGGCGAGACCGTCGCGGCATTTGCCGCCCACATCGCGGACGCCGACATCGCCTGCGCGGCGAGATGCAGGGGCGCAGCAGTATAATCGGTCGCCAGCGTCGACAGCCAGCGATGGTCGGGGCGCGGGGGAGGAACGAAGATCCCCTGCACCAGCCCCAGCGCGAGGTTGGCGCGCATCTTGGCGATTCCCTGCAGCGCGGCGGCGCGGGGGTGCGACGGTGCGCCTGCGTTTCCCGTCGCGGCCAAATTTCCCGGCGACAGCCCCGCGTAATTGTGGCTCGGGCCGATGAGCCCGTCGAAATTGATCTCGACCAAGCTCATAACCGACCAACGTGGAGCACATGGTCGTCTTCGCCGACACCCAGCGCCTGCGCGCAGTTGCGCGACAATACGATCGCGTCGGCAACCTCGCGGACCAGCCCATAGGCGCAGCGGAAATCCTTCAGTCGCCCCTTGGCCACGAGCGATTCCTGCCCGCCATCGTGATCGCACGTCAGGATTCTGCTATCTTTCGCTTCTGCGACCGATCGTACCCGGTCTGTAGCCGCGGTCATCGTCGGGCCGCCGTCGAAGATGTCGACGTAATTCGCATAGCCAAAGCCTTCATTCTCCAGCATCCGCATCGCGGCGCGCCCCGACGGGTGGGGCAGCCCGATTGTCGAGCGCGCGGTCTCGGACAGCATCGCGGTATAGATCGGGTGTTTGGGCATCAGATCCGCGATGAACTGGTGGCCGTGGCTCGCGTTGAACTGGTCGGCATCCTGGAAATTCATCCCGAAGAACCGCCCCGCAAGCCCGTCCCAGAACGGCGATCCGCCCGCCTCGTCGATGATCCCACGTAGTTCGGCGAGGATCCGGTCGGCAAACCGCGCACGGTGCGTCTTGATGAACAGATAGCGGCTCCGCGCCAGCAGCAGCCCAAGCCCGCCCGCGCGCTCGCCGGGATGGAGAAACAGCCCACCGACTTCGCACGATCCCTCAAGATCGGTCGTCAACGCCAGCATTTCAGCGCGAAACGTCCGGTCGAGCTCGCGGCTGTGCTGGGTTAGCGTGCCGAGGCGATAGCTGTAGAACGGACTAGTTTGTCCCACCTGAGTGAACAGCTGGCACGTGCCGCGCACCTCGCCCGTCTTGACGTTTTCCAGGACGAGCACGAACAATTCGTCCACCAGCCCGTCCCCGTCGCGCGCGAACGCCGCCTCGCTGCGTTCGAGCTTTGCGGTCAGCGACTTGCGATCGGGGGGCAGGTTGGTGAAACCGCCCCCGGTCAGCTTGGCCATCTCATAGAGATGCTGGAGGTCGCTCATCCGCGCGGGTCGAATGATGAAGGTCATAACCGTCCTTGTGTCGCGAGGCGCAGGATCGTCACCGTCGACAGCGCGGCGCGTTCGGCCAGGCTGTCGACAATCATGAATTCGTCCGAAGAATGGATCGCGCCGCCACGCACTCCCATCGTGTCGACGACGGGCACCCCGGCCGCGGCGATGTTGTTGCCATCGCACACCCCCCCCGTAGCGCGCCACGCGATATCGAGGCCCAGGTCGCCGCCGGCCGCCTTGACCAGTGCAAATAGCTTTTCGGCTTGCGCGTCGATCGGCTTGGGCGGGCGGTTGAACCCGCCATGGACCTCGACCGTGACGTCATGCTTGGCTGCCACCATCGCAACCGCGGCGTCGATGTGCGCCTGCGCCCGATCGATCTCCTCGCGCGTCGCGGGACGGAAATTTACGCGCAACACTGCCAGATCGGGGACGACGTTGTTGGGCCCGCCGCCATCGATCCGCGCCGGGTTCACCGACAAGCGTGGGCCCCGCGCCTCGGCCAGCCGCAACGCGATGTCGGCAGCGGCGAGCACCGCATTGCGGCCGTCGTCGGGATTGCGCCCCGCATGCGCGCTCAGCCCGCGGACCACGATCGAGAAATTGCCCGTCCCCCCGCGCGCCCCGGCCAGCGTCCCGTCGGCGAGCGCGGGTTCATAGGTCAGCGCCGCGATCTTGCCCGCCGCCGCCGCCGCCAGCAGCGTGGCGGACGAAAAGCTCCCGGTCTCCTCGTCGGAATTGATCACGACCTCATAACCGACCCGGGTTGCGAGCGGGGTCGTCTCTACCGCCATCAACGCCGCCAGCATCGTCGCGAGTCCGCCCTTCATGTCGGCGGTGCCGGGGCCGTTGAGCGTTCCGTCGTCGCGGCGCGTCAGCGCCTGAAAGGAATGATCGACCGGGTACACCGTGTCCATGTGCCCGGTCAGCAGCATCTGGACCGGCGCATCGGGGCGAACAATCAGATGCAGGTGCCGCCCGTGATCGATGACCGAGACCGCGCCGTCCACCCCCACGCTCTCGACCGGGACGGCATCGATCATCGCGATGGCACCCGGCAACGTCGCAAACGCGTCGGCCAATTCGCTCGCCATCGCGGCGACCCCGGCAAGGTTGCGCGTGCCGCTGTTGATCGCCGCCCAGCGTTCGACCTGCGCCAGCATCGCGGCCTGGTCGATGTGCGCGACCGCCGCGCGTTCGCTATCCGAAAGAGAAGTCATCCCGGGTCACTAGCGAACATTCGCGCGCCAAACCACCGGCGGTCCTAGAAGCTGTAGACCAGCGAAGCTCGGGAGGTGGTGTCGGTGGTCTCCGATCCCGCGGGCGGTTCGCTCTCATACTGGACGTAATAGGATAACTGCGCCGACAGCGGCCCGATCAGCTTCGCGTTGACCGCGGTCGTCCCGCTTACCGTCGAATTGTAGCGCTGCGCATAGGCGGAGCCGGTTTGCGACAGCGTCAGCCCCGAGCGCAGCTTCCACCGGAAATCGACCGTCCCGCGCGCGGCGGGGCTGCCCTGGCTGGTGCCATCGGTGAAATACGTATGCCGGAATGCAGGCCCGAGTTCGAGGTCGAGCTTGATCGTCGG
Source organism: Pseudomonadota bacterium (assembly GCA_030854075.1). Taxonomy (GTDB): domain Bacteria; phylum Pseudomonadota; class Alphaproteobacteria; order Sphingomonadales; family Sphingomonadaceae; genus Sphingomonas. The sequence continues at coordinate 29,664 of JALYTW010000182.1, read as the reverse complement.
CGTTTTGATCGCGCTATAGCCCGCGCCGACCGAGGTCGAGACACGATCATAATACCCCAGGAACCGATCCGCCTCATATTGCCCAGCGCCGTAGACATACAGCTGGTCGTCGAACTTGTAGTTGGGTTCGTAGCTGGCGAGATAATGCTCGCGCGTCGTGATCCCCGCATTCTCGGTATAGTCGGCCTGGGCGTGAAATTTGTGCCGCCAGTTCAGTCCCTCGCGGGTCGCATCCAGCACCGCGACGAGCCCCAGCGTGTCCGAATTGCCAGCGGTGCGGTATCCGCCGAGCTCCGCACGCCCAGTCCACAGGTCGAACGCGCCGGCGGTGCGGATCGTCTCCTGGCGCGCGGTCGCTCGGTCGGCGCGCCACGCGTCGGCAAGCGCCAGCGCGGCGTCCGCGCTGGCGGGATCGGCAAGCCGGGCATATTTGACGATCGTCGCTACGTCGCCCTCGCTGCCCGATTCGATCGCCGCATCCAGCATCGCCTTGATCGCAGCGGGGATCGGTACCGCGCTGGCCTGCGGTCCCAGCCCCGCCACGGGAGCGTTCGCAAGCAGCGCCGCTGTGAGTAGAACGACGATCATCGCGCCTGCCTAGTCGGCGCGACTCGCGGTGGAACCCCCCGCCGTTTCGTTCGCGGCGAGATGCGCCGCGAACGCGACGAGCACCCTGGCGTACAGCTCGCGCTTGAACGGCACGATCATCGCCGCGAGGTCGATGGGATCGCTCCACCGCCAGTTCCGAAATTCCGGATGCTCAGTCGCGATATTCACATCTTCATCGGTCCCCAGAAAGCGGAACAGGAACCAACGCTGGCGTTGCCCACGCCATTTGCCCTTCCACACCTTGCCGATCAGCTCCGGCGGCAGATCGTAATAGAGCTCGTCCGGGGCTTCGGCGATCAGTTCGACATGGTCGGGCGCGATCCCGGTCTCCTCACCGAGTTCGCGGATTGCTGCGGTCAGCGCGTCCTCGCCCGGGTCGATCCCACCCTGGGGCATCTGCCACGCCTCCAGCGTGGTGTCGACGCGCTGCCCGACAAAGATCTTGCCTGAGCGGTTGATCAGCATGATTCCCGCGCAGGGGCGGTAAGGAAGGGAGACCAGGTCGGTCGTCGTCATCCCGCCGCCTGGCGCATCACGCGCTGCCCCTCGGCTTCGGCGACCATCATCTTCACCGCAGCGAGATAGCCCGCGATATCCCCCACGCTCGACGGCACCGCCTTGGGCAGGTTGATGAAGCCGTGGATGTTGCCCACCGCCTCGCGGAACACCACCGGAATCCCCTGCGCGATCAGAGCGCCCGCATAGGCGCGGCCCTGATCGCGGATCGGATCGAGGCTCGCAGTGATGATCACCGCGGGCGGCATACCCTTCAGATCTCCCGACATCGGCGATCCGCGCATATGCGCGACATCGGCGCGATACGCATCGTTGAACCAGTCCATCGACGCCCGTGTCAGCAGGAATCCTTCCGCGAATTGCTCATATGACGGATATATTTTTGACGTGTCCGCGGCGGGATAGAGCGGTGCCTGGACGATGACGGGCACCGCGGCGGGATTGTCGCGGAGATCCATCGCCGCAACGATCGTCAGCGTGCCCCCGGCGCTATCGCCGCACAAAATCAGGCTGGTTACCGTCCGTCCGAGCGCGGCGGGGCTCTTCGCAATCCAGCGCGCCGCGGCTTCGCAATCGTCGGGGGCGGCGGGCCAGGGATGCTCGGGCGCCAGCCGGTAATCGACCGAAACGACCGGCAGGTCGAGCACCCGCGCCATTTCCGCGCAGAAGGTTGCGTGGCTGTCGATGTTGCCGATCACAAACCCGCCGCCGTGATAGAACACCACCGCAGGACCCGGCTCGCGCGTTGCGCGCGGGTCGAACAGTCGCGCCGGAATATCACCTGCGGGGCCGGGAATGGTGAGATCCTTCACGGTCGCAAGCTCGCCTAGCGGCAGATCGGCGATCTCCTTCATCGCGACATACACCTGCCGCGCGGTCGGCGCGTCGAGCTCGTGCATCTTGGGGCCAGGGAGGCTGTTGAGGAAATCGAGGAACCCGCGCACGTCGGCGCGGACATACGGTTCCGCCCGCGCGTCGGCGGTCGTCGAATCTTCGGTGGGCGCGTCGATGGTCGTGTCGGTCATGGTTTCTCCTCAGCCGGGCGCTTTTGGTGCGCCCCTTTGACCCCTACCTATGCCGCGTGATCCATGTCGTCCATCATCCAGCCTATGTCGCCGCGCCGCCTACGCGTTCGACTTACCAGTGGAACAAGAACGGGCTGATCCGCGACCTGCTGCGCGCCGAGGGGGAACGGATCACGTGGCACCGGCCCGACGTCACGCCGCTCGATTGGCTCGAGGCGGTCCATGATGCGGGCTATGTTGCCGAGGTGATGGCGGCGCGGGTGCCCCCCGACAAGACGCGACGGATCGGATTCCCGGTCACGGCCGACGTCGCCGCCCGCGCGGCGGCCGTCCCCGGGGGCACCTGGCTTGCCGCGCGGCTGGCGCTCGATCATGGATTTGCCGCGAACACCGCCGGCGGCAGCCATCATGCGCTCCACGATACCGGCGCGGGCTATTGCGTGTTCAACGATCTCGCGGTGGCGGCGGTCCGGCTGATCGAAGAGGGGACCATCGCATCCCTGCTGATCGTCGATTGCGACGTCCATCAGGGCGACGGCACCGCCAGCCTGCTCGCGGGGCGCGCCGGCATCGCCACGTACTCGATCCATGCCGAGAAGAACTTCCCCGTCCGCAAGGCGCGGTCGACGCTCGATGTCGCGCTCGCCGACGGGTGCGGGGATCAGGTCTATCTCGACACGCTGGAGCGGACCCTGGCACCCCTCATCGACGATATGCGTCCCGATCTCGTCCTCTACCAGGCGGGGGTCGATCCCTATGCCGGCGACCGTCTCGGGCGCCTGGCGCTCACGCTCGATGGCCTCATCCGCCGCGAACGCCTCATCGCGCGGCTCATGACGTCGCGCGGCATCCCGATCGCGAGCACCGTCGGTGGGGGCTATGGCGACGATGCGCTCGACATCGCACGACGTCACGTCGCCGCGATCCTGACGCTGGGGGAGGCGGTCGGCGGGTAGGCGACGGCAAAGCCAACTTGCGGGCCGGCCATATCATTCTACGTTGGTATCCGCGCGTTGGGGCTCCTAGAGAATGCCCCAGTTAAAGAACGCCCGAGGAACCGAGTATGGCGACAGCCGCCCATGACGTGACGCCGCAGGAGGCGTCGGCCCATCCCGTCGCCGAATCGATCGTCGTCCGCTTTGCGGGCGATTCCGGCGACGGGATGCAGCTGACCGGTGGGCAGTTCACGCTGTCAACCGCGCTCGCAGGTAACGATCTTGCGACCTTCCCCGATTTTCCTGCCGAGATTCGCGCGCCCCAGGGTACGCTGTTCGGGGTATCGGCGTTCCAGATCAACTTCGGGTCAACCGCGATCGAAACCGCGGGGGACGCCCCCGACGTGCTCGTCGCGATGAACCCCGCTGCGCTCAAGACCAACGTCGAATCGCTCAAGATCGGTGGCCTGATCATCGCCGACGAGGGCGAATTCGGCGACCGCAACCTGGCCAAGGCGAAATATGCTGCCAACCCACTGACCGACGGCAGCCTGGCCAAGTGGCAGCTGATGAGCTTCAACATCAGCCAGTTAACACTGGAGGCGGTGAAGCCGTTCGGGCTGGGCAACAAGGAGGCGCTGCGCTGCAAGAATATGTGGACGCTGGGGCTCGCGCTCTGGATGTTCGATCGCGACCGCGCGCCGATCGTCGACTGGCTGACCAATAAATTCGCCAAAGCGCCGACGCTAGCCGAAGCCAATATCGCGGCACTGAATGCCGGCCACGCCTATGGCGAAACCGCGGAACTCGCGGGCCCGATGAAGCAGCATCATATCGCGGTGGCGCCCGCCGAAGCTGGATTGTGGCGCACCGTCACCGGGGCGGATTCGATCAGCCTCGGGCTCGTCGCGGGCGCGCAGCTTGCAAACGTGAAGATGTTCTTCGGCGGCTATCCGATCACGCCCGCCTCGGCGATCCTCCATTCGCTGGCGCGGCTCAAGGAGTTCGGCGTCACCACCTTCCAGGCGGAGGACGAGATCGCCGCGATCGCATCGGCGATCGGCGCGAGCTATGCCGGCCAGCTCGGGGTCACCTCGTCGTCGGGGCCCGGCATCGCGCTGAAGGGCGAGGCGATGGGCCTGGCGATCATGACCGAACTCCCGCTCGTCATCATCAATTCGCAGCGCGGCGGCCCCTCGACCGGACTTCCCACTAAGACTGAGCAATCGGACCTATACCAGGCGGTTTACGGCCGAAACGGCGATGCGCCGATGCCTGTCATCGCGGCGCGGTCGGCGGCGGATTGCTTCGATTGCGCGATCGAGGCGGTGCGGATCGCGACCCAATATATGACCCCCGTCATGCTGCTGACCGACGGTTATATCGCCAATGCCGCCGAGCCGTGGAAGGTGCCCGACGTCACCGATTATGCGCCGTTCCCGGTGCAGTTCCTCGACCATGTCCCCGATGGTGGATTTCGGCCCTATTCGCGCGACGATAAGCTCGCGCGCCCCTGGGCCGTCCCCGGCACCCCCGGCCTGCTCCACCGGATCGGCGGAATCGAGAAGCAGCAGGGCACCGGCAACATCGAATACGGCCCTGAAAATCATCAGGCGATGACCGACATGCGTAAGGCGAAGGTCGATGGCATCGTCGTTCCCGACCAGCAGGTCGAATGGGGCGAGTCCGGCGGCAAGCTGGCTATCGTAGGCTGGGGGTCGACGTTCGGGCCGATCCACCAGGCGGTCCGGCGCGCGCGCCAGCGGGGATTGGACGTCAGCCACGTCCACATCCGTCACATCTGGCCGATGCCAAGGAATATGGCTGTCCTACTGCGGGGTTATCAGGATATCCTCGTTCCCGAAATGAACACGGGTCAGCTCAAGACGGTCCTTCGCGACCAGTTTCTCGTCGATGCGAAGCCGCTCAACAAGGTGTCGGGTCAGCCGTTCAAGATCGCCGAGATAGAAGCCGCGATCGACGGCTATTTCGACGCCCCGGTCGGCACCGCGGGGAAGCCGTAAAATATGCGATTCCGTGTAAACTTCGTCAACATCGTACCACGTCCATTCGTACAGCCTGCGCCGGGAATCTCCCATGAATGACATGACCCCAATGACCGCCACCACGCCCAAGGACTGGGAGACCGATCAGGAGGTGCGCTGGTGCCCCGGCTGCGGCGATTATGCGGTGCTGAAGGCGGTCCAGCGGACGATGCCGGAAATTGGCGCGCGTCCCGAAAATACCGTGTTCGTCAGTGGCATCGGCTGTTCGTCGCGCTTCCCATATTACATGGAAACCTACGGCTTCCACACGATCCACGGTCGCGCGCCCGCGGTCGCGACGGGGATCAAGCTCGCCAATCCCGAACTCGATGTGTGGATTATCACGGGCGATGGCGACGCGCTTTCGATCGGCGGCAACCACACGATGCATCTGATGCGGCGTAATCTGAACTGTCAGGTGCTGTTGTTCAACAACGAGATCTACGGACTGACGAAGGGTCAATATTCGCCTACCAGTCGGGTCGGCACCCGCAGCCCGTCGACGCCGCTGGGGTCGATCGACACCCCGGCCAATCCGTGTGCTTTCGCGCTTGGGTCGGGCGGGCGTTTCGTGGCGCGCGCGATCGACGTCGACAAGAACCTGGTCGGCGTGCTCAAGGCGGCATACGCCCATCAGGGTGCCGCATTCGTCGAGATTTTCCAGAACTGCATCGTTTATAACGATGACGTCTTTGCGCCCTTCACCGACAAACCAAACGCCGCGGCCAACCAGTTGTGGGTCGAACATGGCAAGCCGCTTGTGTTCGCGGGGGGAACCAAGGGTCTTGCGCTCGACACCGAACGGCTGACGCTCAAGGTGATCGACATCGTCGATGGCGATCTTTCTGGCATCGTGGTTCACGACCAGACCAATCGCGGCCTCGCCCACATGCTGGTCGAAATGCCGTTCGGCGTATTTCCGATGGCGTTGGGTGTGCTTTACGACGATCCCGCCCCGACCTTCGACAGCGCAATCATTACCCAGAACGCGCAGGCGAGCGCGGGCAAGACGCCCGATCTCCAGAAACTGCTGAGCCTCGGCCAGACGTGGCAGGTCCAAAAACAGCCGCGGGCGGAGTAATCCTGTTCGTCACCCCGGACTTGATCCTGGGCCTATCGCGCTGCGATCTGTGACGAATGGGGGAGCGCTTGGCGACATCGATGCCGGAACAAGTCCGGCATGACGAAGGTAGAAGATGTCATGCCCGGTCCCGTCATCCTCTGGCTTCGCCAGGACCTTCGCCTGCGTGACCAACCAGCGCTCGTCGGGGCCTTGCATGATGGCTCGGTCATTCCGGTCTACATCCTCGACGACGCGGCCCCAGGCCCGTGGCGGATCGGTGCGGCGCAGCGCTGGTATCTCCATCACGCGCTCGAGGCGTTCGCCGCGGCGCTGGAGGAAAAGGGCAGCCGCCTCGTCCTGCGCCGCGGTGATGCCGTCAAAGCGCTCAAGGCGCTGATGGACGAAACCGGCGCAACCCGGATCCACGCGATCCGCCACTACGAACCCTGGTGGCGCAAGGCCGAGGGGGCGCTCGGCGACACGCTGGTCCTTCATGATGGCAATCACCTCGCCCCGATCGAGGATATCACCACCGGCGCAGGCACCCAGTACAAGGTCTATTCGTCATTCTGGAAGGCGCTGGCACAGCAGATTCCGCCGGCCGACCCGCTTGCCGCACCACACGTGATCGCGGCGCCCAGCGAATGGCCGATGTCCGACGCCCTCCGCGACTGGAAGCTGCTGCCGATCAAGCCCGACTGGTCCAACGGCTTCGACATCTGGAAAGCGGGCGAAGACGCCGCGCACCGCGCGGTAGATCGGTTCGTGGCTGCCGCGGACGATTACGATACCGATCGCAACCTGCCCTCGATCGGCGGGACCTCGCGCCTTTCGCCCCATCTCCATTTCGGCGAGATCAGCCCGCGCGAGATTTGGCACCAGATTGCGGGGCACGGGCAGGGGGTCCTGACCTTTCGCAAGGAACTCGCCTGGCGCGATTTCACCGCGGGCGTCATCCTTGAACTGCCCAGATATGCCGATGACAATGGCCGCCCGAAATTCGACGACCTGCTGTGGCGCACCTCGAAGAACGACCTCCGCGCCTGGCAGCAGGGTCGCACCGGTTATCCGATCGTCGATGCCGGAATGCGCCAGCTTTGGACCACGGGCTGGATTCACAACCGCGTCCGGATGATCGTCGCGAGCTTCCTGGTCAAGCATCTGCTGATCGATTGGCGCGAAGGCGAAAAGTGGTTCTGGGACTGCCTCGTCGATGCCGACTACGGCAATAATTCCGTCAACTGGCAGTGGGTCGCTGGCACCGGGGTAGATTCGAACATGTTCGGTCGGATCATGGCCCCGCTCAGCCAGTCGCAAAAATTCGACGCCGCCGGATATATCCGCGAATTCGTCCCCGAACTGCGGACCGTTCCCGACGCCGCGATCCACGATCCCGATGAGGCGGGGTGCCGCCCCGCCGCCTATCCCGCCAAGATGATCGGCCACCGCGAGGCCCGTGACCGGGCGCTGGCCGCGGTAAAGCGACACTGACGGGTTTCCTACATCGCACCACTGCGGCATGGAGCCTCGCCATGAACGTGGGTGCCAGCATCGATCGGGAAATCCAGGGTAGCCTCGTCACGCGGCTGGTCGCGCCGGTCTTCCACCGCCTTCTCGATCGAATCGACGCGGGCCTGGACGAGGGCGGGATCGACGCGCATTTGCCCGACGGCACACACCGGCTGCTCGGCGGACGCAAGCCAGGGCCGCTGCCGATTGTCACGATCCACCGCTGGCGTGCGCTCGTCCGCCTCGCGACCGCGGGCTCAGTCGGCTGGTACGAAGGCTGGGCGGCGGGCGACTGGTCCAGCCCCGATCCGGTGCCGCTGTTCGACCTGTTCATGCGCAACCGCGTGGGGTTAGGACGGTCGGCGCGGGCAGGGGGGTGGCAGCGCCTAGTCCTGCGCGGCTGGCATGCACTGCGCCGCAACAATCGTACCGGCGCGCGCCGCAATATCGCCGATCATTATGACTTGGGGAACGACTTCTACCGCGCCTGGCTCGACGACGGCCTCACCTATTCCAGCGCGATCTTCGAGTCCGGCGACACGCTGGAGGCAGCGCAGCAACGCAAGCTCGCTGCGATCCTGGATCGCACCGCGACCGCGCCCGGCGATATCATTTTGGAGATCGGCTGCGGCTGGGGCTCGTTCGCTGAAATGGGCGCGCAGGGCGGACGCCGCGTCCACGGCCTGACCTTGTCGACCGAGCAACAGACCGCGGTACTCGACCGGATCGCCGCCGATGGCCTCGACGGCGTCACCGTCGCGCTTACCGACTATCGCGACGTCATCGGTCGCTACGATGCGGTGGTGAGCATCGAGATGGTCGAGGCGGTCGGCCAGCGATTTTGGCCCGCCTATCTCGACTCGATTGCGCGGGTCATCAAACCCGGCGGCCACGCTGCGATCCAGTATATCGCGATCGCCGACGATGTGTTCGATGCCTATGCCGCCAGCGTCGACTTCATCCAGCGCTATGTCTTCCCCGGCGGCATGCTGCTGAGCGAAAGCCGCTTCCGCGCGCTCGCGGAGGCACGGGGGCTCGCCTGGAGCGATCGGGTCTCGCTCCGGCTCGATTATGCCGAAACATTGCGCCAATGGCGTGACCGCTTCGACGCCGCCGACCGCGATGGGCGTCTGCCCCCGCGCTTGAATAGCCGCTTCAAGGCGCTGTGGCGCTATTATCTGATGTATTGCGAAGGCGGCTTCCGGGGGGGCGGGATCGACGTCGCGCAGGTGACGTTGGTGAAACGGACCTGATGGTGAAGCGGGCCTGATCCGTTCGCGCCGCGTTTGTCGACACGCGGGAGACAGATGTTCGACTGGCTTAAGGCCGACGGATGGTGGGGTCCGTGCCGGTCAATCCACGCGTTCGCGATGCCCCGCCGCGAAACCGTCGACCGCGAGCGCCACGATCCGCGACGCTACCTTTTCGGGCTTCTTCACCGACTCCGGATCCTCGCCCGGATATGCCTTGGCGCGCATCGCGGTGCGGGTCGCGCCGGGGTCGACGATCGCGACGCGCAGCCGCGTGATCTCCGCGATTTCGTCGCCATAGGCCCCCAGCAGCGTTTCGAATGCCGCCTTCGACGCGCCATATGCTCCCCAATATGCCCGCGGAGCGCGCCCGACGCTGGAAGTGACCCCAATTACCTTCGCTGCGGCCGCCTTGCGCAGCATCGGGTCGAACACGGTGATGAGCGCGACTGGCGCGCTGACGTTGAGCGTCAGCACTTGTGCGAATTCGCGTGGCTCGATCGCGTTGACCGGGGCGAGCGAGCCCAGCATGCCCGCGTTCAACACCATGACGTCGAGCGCCTGCCAGCGTTCGCCGATCGCGGTGGCGAGTTTGGCGATGCTGTCGGTCTGGGTCAGATCGAGCGGCGCGATCGTCGCCGATCCGCCCGCGTCGAAGATCGCCTGTTCGATCCCTTCCAGCGCCTTGGCGGTGCGCGCGGTCAGCACGACATGCGCGCCCGCGGCGGCGAGCGCGGTGGCGGTCGCGGCGCCGATCCCGCGGCTGGCACCGGTGACGAGCGCAAGCTGCCCGGCGAGAGGCTGGTCGGTCATGAAAACTCCGTGGGTCTAGATGACGCGTTCGGCGAGCAGCGCGAACTGGTCGACGGTGACGGTATCGTCATGGTCGGTCAACGTGGTCGGATAATCGCCCGTAAAGCAGGCGTCGCAATATTTGGGGCGGATGTCGGCGCGGTGCGCCTCGCCGAGCGCCTTGTAGAGACCGTCGATCGACACGAACGACAGGCTGTCGGCGTGGATGAAATCGGTCATCCCCGCGACGTCGAGGTTGTGCGCAAGCAGCTTTGCCGCCTCAGGTGTATCGACGCCATAGAAACAAGAATGGCGGGTCGGCGGACTCGCGATTCGCATATGCACCTCGGCCGCGCCGGCATCGCGCATCATCTGCACGATCTTGAGGCTGGTGGTGCCGCGGACGATCGAATCGTCGACCAGGATCACCCGCTTGCCCTTGATCAGCGCGCGGTTGGCGTTGTGCTTCAGCTTGACCCCGAGATGGCGGACCTTGTCGCCAGGCTGGATGAAGGTGCGTCCGACATAATGCGACCGGATGATGCCCAGTTCGAACGGGATCCCCGATTCCTGCGCGTAACCGATCGCGGCGGGGACGCCTGAATCGGGCACGGGGATGACGAGATCGGCGTCGATCGGCGATTCGATCGCGAGTTGCGCGCCGATCGCCTTGCGGACCGTGTAGACCGACTGATCCCCCGCAATCGAATCGGGGCGCGAGAAATAGACCCATTCGAAGATGCACGGGCGTGGTGCCACCGGCGCGAACGGCTTGATCGAGCGTACCTCGGTGCCCTGGACGATGATGAGTTCGCCCGGCTCGACCGAGCGTTCGAACGTCGCGCCGCACACGTCGAGCGCCACCGTTTCCGATGCGAAGATCACCGCGCCGTCCAGTTTTCCCATCACCAGCGGGCGGATGCCGAGCGGGTCGCGACACGCGATCATCCCCTCGGGGGTCATCACGACAAGGGAATACGCGCCCTCGACCTGCTTTAGAGCGTCGATGAACCGATCCATCAGCGTGCGATAGCTGCTGGTCGCGACCAGATGGATGATGGTCTCGGTATCGCTGGTCGACTGAAAGATCGATCCGCGTCGGACGAGATCGCGGCGCAGCTTCATCGCGTTTGAGATGTTGCCATTGTGCGCGATCGCGAAGCCGCCGGTGGACAGGTCCGCATAGAGCGGCTGGACGTTGCGCAGCGCGGTTTCGCCCGTCGTCGAATAGCGAACATGCCCGCATGCGACGTCGCCGGGGAGGGCACGGATGATCTCGTCGCGGTCGAAATTCCCCGCCACATGCCCCATCGCGCGGTGCGTGTGGAAATGCGTTCCGTCGAAACTTGTAATCCCGGCGGCTTCCTGCCCGCGATGCTGCAATGCGTGGAGCCCCAGCGCGACGAGCGCGGCGGCGCTGTCGCTGCCGGAAACACCGAACACCCCGCATTCTTCGCGGAGTTTGTCCCCGTCCAAATCAGGGGTGTCGAAGGGGTTCGTGGTCAGCATCGTTGCGGTCGCTCGCCTGGTGCGTCGCCGCCTATAGAGGCGGGCTGGCGCGTTGTCGCCCTTTGTCACGAAGATCGGGAGCGTTCCGTCGCGCCGCGAGTTTTGGCATCGTCGAAAGGATACATGGGATGACAAAGGACCACGGCAAGCAGGTCAAGGACGACAAGCTGTACGAAGACCTCCGCCAGAAAGGGCATTGGAAGGAAAAGGCCGCTCGGATCGCCAACGTGAAGGCGGCAGGCATGCTCGACCATCGCGGCACTAACCTCGAGGATCGCACCAAGGACGATTTGATGGACGAGGCGCAGGAGATCGGGATCGAGGGGCGCTAAAAGATGACCAAGGCCGACCTGGTCGACGCCATTCGCGACCACGGGTAGCGCGTGCTTCCGCATCTTGCCTGCACGGGTTAGGGATCGGGAATGACTGATCTCCGTGAAAGCGCATTGGTGCTGGACCCGAAGTACGACGCCGCTGGGCTAATCACTGCGGTGGTGACCGACCGTGCCGGCGCGCTGCTGATGGTGGCGCACATGAACGCGGCGGCACTGGCCGTTACGCAGTCCAGCGGTGAAGCGCATTTCTTCTCGCGCAGCCGCCAGCGGCTCTGGAAGAAGGGCGAGACGTCGGGAAACGTGCTGCGCGTTATTGAGTTGCGGATCGATTGCGACCAGGATGCATTGTGGGTTATCGCCGATCCCTCGGGTCCCGCTTGCCATACCGGCCAGCCGAGTTGCTTCTATCGGCGAGTGGAGGGCGCTGCGCTCGTCCGGCTCGCATGAAGCGGAGGCTGGTGTTGACATTGTTATGCGGGTTGGCCGCCTGTAGCCGCGCCCCCGATTCGATCGCCAATGCTAACGCCGGCGCCGCACTGGAATCCGCCGCGACCCGCGCCGGGCTGATCGTCGATCCCGCCCGCGTCAACTTAGTGGGGGCATGGGCGCTCGACTCCGATCGGGTCTGCGTCGTTCCTGCCGGGTCATCGTCCTATCGGATCGGCGCTCTGGTGGAATTCGGCCCGGCGCAGGGGTGTGCGGCGAGCGGTACCGCGGAGCGTAACGCCGATCGCGTCGACATCCGGTTCGGGGATTGCCGATTTCAGGCACGGCTAGTGGGCGAACGGCTCGAGTTCCCCGCCACCATTCCGGACATATGCGACCGGCTGTGCACCGGGCGCGCGTCACTCGCCGCGCTGACGGTCGAGCATCTCAGCGCTTCGCGATCGGAGGCCGCGACGCTCAGGGGTCCCGATCGTACGCCGCTGTGCTCGAGTTGACGTTAACGTAAGGTCGGCGTAGAATGCGGCCATGGCTAACGCACCTGCCTATGCCGTCGTCGCCCCGCGCCCGGAATGCGATCGTTTCTCGATCTCCGATCTCTGCGCGGAGTTCGATGTCACCGCGCGCGCGCTGCGCTTTTATGAGGATGAGGGGCTGATCGCGCCCGAACGGCGCGGAACACAGCGACTTTATTCGCATCGTGATCGCGCGCGGCTGGCGTGGATTTTGCGCGGCAAACGCGTCGGGTTCAGCCTCGGCGAGATTCGTGAGATGATCGACCTTTACGACGTCGGCGACGGACGCCGGACGCAGCGGCAGGTCGCGATCGATCAGGGTCGCGCGCGGATCGCGCTGCTCGAACGGCAGAAACACGATATCGACGCTGCCATTCTCGAGCTGACCGAATTTGTCGACGTACTCGAGGCCGGCCGCGCCCAGGACATCAAAGGATAATCATGCCCCAATACACTCCCCCCGTCCGCGATACGCGCTTCGTGCTCGACCATGTGATCGGGCTGGATCGGTACGCCAACTTACCCGGCTTCGAAGCAGCGAGCCCCGATGTCGTCGACGCGGTACTCGAAGAGGGCGGCAAGTTCGTCGCCGAAGTGCTGTTTCCGCTTAACCAGTCGGGTGACCAGCAGGGCTGTACCCGCCACGACGACGGCAGCGTGACGACCCCCGACGGCTTCAAGGATGCGTACCGGCAGTTCGTCGAGAGCGGCTGGGCGACGCTTGGCAACCAGCCCGAATACGGCGGGCAGGGGATGCCTCACGTCGTCTCGACCGCGTTCCAAGAATATATGATCTCCGCGAACATGGCATTCGCGATGTACCCGGGGCTCACCCACGGCGCGATCGCCGCGCTGATCGCCAAGGGCAGCCCCGAACAACAGGCGATGTACGTCCCCAAGATGGTGTCGGGCGAATGGGGCGGCACGATGAACCTCACCGAGCCGCAATGCGGCACCGACCTCGGCCTGATCCGCACCAAGGCGGAGCCGCAGGCCGACGGCAGCTACGCGATCACCGGCACCAAGATCTTCATCTCGAGCGGCGAGCACGATCTCACCGACAACATCATCCACCTCGTTCTCGCCAAGACCCCCGGCGCGCCCGATTCGTCGAAGGGCATTTCGCTGTTCGTCGTGCCCAAGTTCATGGTCAACGACGACGGTAACCTGGGCGCGCGCAACGCGGTCAGCTGCGGGTCGATCGAGCACAAAATGGGTATCCACGCCAATTCGACCTGCGTCATGAACTATGACGGCGCGACCGGATGGCTGGTGGGCGACGAGATGAAGGGCCTCGCCGCGATGTTCATCATGATGAATGCCGCGCGGCTCGGCGTCGGGCTCCAGGGTCTCGGGATCGCCGAGGTCGCCTACCAGAACGCGGTCCATTACGCGCACGATCGGCGCCAGGGTCGCGCGTTGACCGGGCCGAAGGATCCGGAAGAAAAGGCCGACACGCTGTTCGTCCATCCCGACATCCGCCGGATGCTGATGGAGGGCAAGGCGTGGACCGAAGGCCTGCGCGCGCTGTGCCTATGGGGTGCGCTCCAGGTCGATCTCGAACATGTCGCGGCGTCGGACGACGATCGGCAGCTGGCCGCCGACCTGATCGGCCTCCTCACCCCCGTCATCAAGGGCGTCGGCACCGACAAGGGTTATGAGATCGCGACGACCGCTCAACAGGTCTATGGCGGCCACGGCTACATCCAGGAATGGGGGATGGAGCAATATGTCCGCGATGCCCGGATCGCGATGATCTACGAAGGCACCAACGGCGTCCAGGCGATGGACTTGGTCGGGCGAAAGCTCGCGCAGAACGGTGGTCGCGCGGTCCAGGCGTTCTTCAAGGTCGTCGCCGACGACGTCGCCGCGGCCAAGGGCAACGACGCGATCGCGGGCCTCGCCACCGCGCTCGAAAAGGCGAATGGCGAGCTTCAGTCCGCGACGATGTGGTTCATGGGGAACGGGATGAAGAACCCCGACAACGTCGGGGCGGGTGCCTACGCGTATATGCACCTGATGGGTATCGTCGCGGTCGGCTTGATGTGGCTGCGGATGGCGACCGCTGCCGCGACCCTGAAAGCAGAGGGAGAGGGCGATCCCGCGTTCCTAGGTGCCAAGCTTGTCACCGCACGGTTTTTCGCCGAGCGGATCATGCCGCGTGCGGGCTCGCTGCGCCGCGAAATCGAGGGCGGTGCTGCAGCGATGATGGACCTGCCGCCGGAGATGTTTGCCGCCGCGTAAGGGACGGAGCGGAATCCTGAATGGTCGCGATGCCCGCTATTTGGCGGGCACCGCTGCTGCTTTCTCGGGATTGCGTGTTTTTGGTGCATTAGCGTGTTGCGGCAGCAGTTCGGGCTTTTGGATCAGCAATTCACCCATTCGCCGGATGCCTTCCAGTTCCAGTGTTGGTTTGGGCAGTCTGCTGGTATCCGGGTTCGGCAGCGTCGCCGCGACCGGCTGTGCGGTGAGATAGACCTGCACTTTCATACATTGCGTCTTGTTCAGCCGCTTGATCTGTTGGCAGTTCCACAGCGCCTTTTCGTAATTCGTGGACCGATCGCGCAAATAGCTGAACGTCATGGTCGCGATCTCGCTGGCCGATAGCGGCAACGCTTTTGGGGTCTTGGTAGCGTCGGACCACGCCGAGTATTTGCAATAAAGCCGTTCGCCGCATGCATGCGCGGCGAGCGCCGGATAGGTTTCGGGCACCGCTCCACGCGGCAGCGTGATGAGAAAACTGCTGGCGTCGCTCGGCAAGGCCGCGGGGGGCGTTGGCTCGAGCAGCGCGGCGGCATCATCAAGCGTGCCCGATGCCTCGTCCATCGCAAGCCCCATTTTATGCGCGTCGGACCAGGCGGCAAGCTGGCGCTCGACCGGCTCGTCGCTCGATGGCACCCGGTTGAACGCCGCGGGCGTGCCCCACCATCCGGTCCAACGGAAGAACAAATGGGTATGGACCGCGGCAACCTTGTCGAGGCTCGACTGCCAATAGGGGACGACCCAATCGGTATGATAGTGAGTGGACTGTCCGACCGGTTTGTAGACCGCTCCGTGCAGCGCTGCCGAAGCGATTTGCTCGGCACGCTTCCAGCCCGCCTCGGGCGGTTTGCGCGCCAGCGCCCCGTCGCAGGTGAAGGTGAATTGGCACCCGGTGCTCCGTTCGGATCCCTCGAACACGACGCCGCAGACGGTCTTTGGAAAGGCTGGATGACGCAAGCGATTGAGCACGACCTGCGCCACCGCCTGCTCGCCCACCGGATCATCGCCTGCCTCGTACAGCACCGCAGCCGCCAGGCAGTCGGTTGCGCGGGCGCGGTTGGCGTCGTCACCCCCAAATTGAAATGGACGCGCCGCGGGATTGGGTGCGGTAGAAAACGGAACGGTATCGTTGAACGCCTTCGCGTCTTCGGGCGGGAGTGCGACGAACGCGACGGGCTCGACCGCCGGTATCTCGGCCTGCGGCACCACGCGCTTGAGCGCGACGACAACGTTAGACTGGCGCGGGATCACCGGCGGATGAGTGACCACCCACGTCGGTAGCGCGATCGCGAACACCGTGATCGCGATCAGGATCGCGCGCAGCCACAGGCCGCGCGACGCGGGCGTGTCCATCACGCCTCTGGCAGAAAGTCCGGAACCGAGAGATATCGCTCGCCAGTGTCGTAATTGAAACCGAGGATCCGGGTGCCGTCGGACAAATCCGGCAATTTCTGGAGGATCGCTGCGAGCGTCGCCCCCGAGCTGATCCCGACCAACATGCCTTCCTCCGCCGCCGCACGACGCGCCATGTCCTTGGCGACATCAGCATCGACCAGAATGACACCGTCGAGGATCTGGGTGTGAAGATTGGCTGGGATGAACCCCGCCGCCAGGCCCTGAATCGGGTGTGGGCCAGGTTGTCCGCCCGATATCACCGGCGATGTTGTGGGCTCCACCGCGAACACCTTTAGGTTCGGCCATTCCTTCTTGAGCGTTTCGGCGACCCCCGTGATATGGCCACCGGTGCCGACCCCCGTGATGATGACATCGATCGGAGCATCGCGAAAATCGTCCAGAATTTCCTGTGCCGTTTTCGTGGCATGGACATCAATGTTGGCGGGATTCTCAAACTGCTGTGGCATCCATGAGTTTGGGGTCCGGTCGACGAGTTCAGTTGCGCGCTCGATCGCGCCCTTCATTCCCTTCTCTCGCGCCGTCAGGTCGAAGGTCGCACCGTACGCCAGCATTAGTCGCCGCCGCTCCAGGCTCATGCTTTCGGGCATCACTAGCACCAGCTTGTAGCCCTTGACCGCGGCGACCATCGCCAGTCCGACCCCGGTGTTGCCGCTGGTCGGTTCGATGATCGTGCCGCCGGGCTTCAGTTCGCCCGAAGTTTCCGCGGCCTCGATCATCGCGAGCGCGATCCGGTCCTTGATCGACCCGCCGGGGTTGGCGCGTTCGGACTTGATCCACACTTCGGCATCGGGGAATAGCTTCGCGACGCGGATGTGCGGCGTGTTGCCGATCGTTTCCAAAATGGTGTTGGCCTTCATGGCACAGCGGCTCCGTGTTGTGGGGAAATGGTGAGGGGTTCAGGTGGATCAAAGCTCTTAGCGGCCTTGAGTTCCGGGAACAGCCTGGCCCAGATCAGCGTGACCGTGATCGCGCCGACGCCGCCGACCACCACCGCGCCGACCGGGCCGAGCAGGCTGGCAAGCAGCCCGCTCTCGAATTCGCCGAGTTCGTTCGATGCCGAAATGGTGAGCTGCGACACCGCGCTTACCCGGCCGCGCATCGCATCGGGGGTGTGAAGCTGGATCAGCGACTGGCGGACATAGACCGACACCATGTCCGCGCCGCCTGCGACGATCAGCGCGCCGAAGCTCAGCCAAAAATAGCGCGACAGGCCGAAGGTCAGGATCGCGATCCCGAACACGATCACCGCCCACAGCATCTTGACGCCGACGTTGACCGTCATCGGGCGAACCGAGAACCAGATCGCGGTTGTCGCCGCGCCGATTCCCATCCCCGCGGCGAGGATGCCGAGCCCCTGGCTGCCGACATGCAGAATGTCGCGCGCATAGACCGGGAGCAGCGCGGTTGCGCCCGCCAGCAAGACCGCGAACAGATCGAGCGTGATCGTCGCCAGCACCAGCCGGTTGCGGCGGACATAGGAAAAGCCTTCGACGATCCGCGCCAGCGGGCGGTGATCCTTCTGCACCGGCGGCTGCGGCACCGGGCCGATCAGGAAGATCATCGCGAGCGCGATCCCGAACAGGACGGTCGCCGTCGCATAGGCGACATCGGGATGGATCGCGTAGAGAATGCCGCCCACGCTAGGCCCCGCGATCGTCCCCACCTGCCACGCGATCGAACTCACCGCGATCGCGGTCGGCAGGCTGTCGCGCGGCACCAGATTGGGGGCGAGCGCCGAATAGGCTGGCCCAGCGAACGCCCGCGACACGCCGAACGCCACCGCTGCGCCGAACAGCGCGATCAGCGACAGCCGGTCCGCCCAGGTCAGATAGCCCAGCGTCGCCGCGGTCGCGAGCAGCAGCATCGTCGTCAGCCGCACGATCCACCGCCGGTCGACGCTGTCCGCGACCAACCCGGTGATCGGGGTCAGCAGGAACAGCGGCACGAACTGCGAAAAACCGATCATCCCGAGCAGGAATGCGGCTTCCTTGATGCCCATCGTCAGCCGCGCGATGGTATAGACCTGCCACCCGATGACGATCGACATCGCGCTCACCGCGATCGTGCCGGTGAAGCGCGACAGCCAATAGGCGCGGAAATCGGGGATGCGGAATGGATGTATGGGCTTTGCCATCGTGGGCGCGCTTTGGCTGGTGTCCGGCGAAAGGGCAACATGGCTGTACTTGGCGCTGCCCAAGCCGGAACGCGGACGCGGCGTGGGGAATTGATGTTCGCGAAGGTCCGAGCCTATAGGCGTATCTCCTCTCCCCAGGACCCCGAGGTTATTTGTGGCCAAAGCCCCCCGTACCGTCGAACCCCCCAAGCCCAACCGCGAACGCCCCGCCGAGCCCAGCGCGTATGCGGCGACGCAGGATGAACTCGTCCGATTCTACAAGGACATGCTGCTCATCCGCCGGTTCGAGGAAAAGGCGGGGCAGCTCTACGGCCTCGGGCTGATCGGCGGCTTCTGTCACCTCTATATCGGTCAGGAAGCGGTCGCGGTCGGCTTGCAGTCCGCGCTGTCGGACAAGGACAGCGTGATCACCGGCTATCGCGATCACGGCCACATGCTGTTGTGCGGGATTCCGCCGCAGGACGTGATGGCCGAACTGACCGGGCGACAGGCGGGTATCTCGAAGGGCAAGGGTGGCTCGATGCACATGTTCAGCGTCGAGCATAAATTCTACGGTGGCCACGGCATCGTCGGTGCGCAGGTATCGCTCGGCACCGGGCTCGCGTTCAGCCACAAATATGCCGAGGATGGCGGCGTGTGCCTTGCCTATTTCGGCGACGGTGCGTCGAACCAGGGGCAGGTTTACGAGAGCTTCAACATGGCTGAACTGTGGAAGCTCCCGATCATCTACGTCATCGAAAACAACCAATATGCGATGGGCACCAGCGTCAACCGCAGCAGCGCCGAAGACCAACTCTACCGCCGCGGCGAAAGCTTCCGTATCCCCGGTATCCAGGTCGACGGCATGGACGTGCTCGCCTGTCGCGGGGCCGCCGAGGAAGCGCTCGCCTGGGTCCGCGCGGGGAAGGGGCCAATCATCCTCGAGATGAAGACCTATCGCTATCGCGGCCATTCGATGTCCGACCCCGCCAAATACCGCAGCCGCGACGAGGTGCAGGCGGTGCGCGACAAGTCCGATCCCATCGAGCACGTCAAGAAGATGCTGCAGGAGGCGGGGATGACGGACGACGAACTCAAATCGTTCGATCAGGAGATCCGCAAGACCGTGAACGAAGCCGCCGATTTCGCCGAACAGACCCCCGAGCCCGATGAGGCCGAGCTTTATACCGACGTGCTGGTGGAGTCCTACTGATGGGAATCGAGATCAAGATGCCCGCGCTCTCCCCGACGATGGAGGAGGGTACGCTCGCCAAATGGCTCATCAAGGAAGGCGACGAGGTCAAGTCGGGCGACATCATGGCCGAGATCGAGACCGACAAGGCGACGATGGAATTCGAGGCGGTCGACGAAGGTATCGTCGGCAAGATCCTCGTCGCCGAAGGCACCGACAACGTGAAGGTCGGCACCGTGATCATGACGCTCGCGAGCGAGGGCGAAGATGCCACCGCCTCGCTCGAGGAACAGCCCGAACGCGCCGCGCAGGCCGGCAAGGATGACACGCTGGTCGAAAAAGCCGCGGAGCCGATTCCCCACAAGGTCGAAACCGGCGCACGCCAGATGTTCGACGCCGCCAAGCATGACGCCGAGGTCACCGATCCCGATGTTCCCGCCGGCACCGAGATGGTCAAGATCACGCTGCGCGAAGCGCTGCGCGATGCGATGGCCGAGGAAATGCGCGCGGACGACCGCGTCTTCGTGATGGGCGAGGAGGTCGCGCAATATCAGGGCGCCTACAAGGTGACGCAGGGCCTGCTCGACGAATTCGGCGACAAGCGCGTCATCGATACCCCGATCACCGAATATGGCTTTGCCGGGGTCGGCACTGGCGCGGCGATGGGGGGGTTGAGGCCGATCGTCGAATTCATGACCTTCAACTTCGCGATGCAGGCGATCGACCACATCGTGAACTCCGCCGCGAAGACCAATTACATGTCGGGCGGCCAGATGCGGTGTCCGGTCGTCTTCCGCGGTCCCAATGGCGCCGCGAGCCGGGTCGGCGCACAACATTCGCAAAATTACGCGCCGTGGTACGCCAGTGTCCCCGGCCTGATCGTCATCGCGCCTTATGATGCGGCGGACGCCAAGGGTCTACTCAAGGCCGCGATCCGGACCCAGGACCCGGTCGTCTTCCTCGAAAACGAACTGCTTTACGGACGGACCTTCGAGGTCCCAAAACTCGACGATTGGGTGCTTCCGATCGGCAAGGCGCGGATCATGCGCGAGGGTTCTGACGTCACGATCGTCAGTTATTCGATCGGCGTCGGCCTGGCGCTAGAGGCTGCCGACAAGCTCGCCGATGAGGGCATCTCGGTCGAGGTCGTCGATTTGCGCACGCTACGCCCGCTCGACAAGGCGACGGTCCTTAAGAGCCTGGCCAAGACCAACCGCATGGTGGTCGCGGAGGAAGGCTGGCCGACCTGCTCGGTCGCATCGGAAATCATCGCGATCTGCATGGAGGAGGGGTTCGACGACCTCGACGCCCCGGTGCTGCGCGTTGCGAACGAGGACGTGCCGATGCCCTATGCGGCGAACCTCGAAAAACAGGCACTGATCAGCGCTGACAAGATTATCGCGGCGGTGAAGCGGGTGACATACCGGGAATAGGCGTAGCGCGTTGATCGCGTGGGTCAACAGAGTGACTTAGCGACATTCTCGTTGTTGTAGATTTGCGAGAGGTCGCGGCGATCGCGTACCGCCATCGAGGCGGTTTCGGTCATCGTAGTGCTGGGCGCTAGCGACCCGAGGCCAATCAGCGGCTTATATTCGTAATATACCTCGACGAACATCGTGGCGTTGTCCGGCTGCGCGACCGCGAGCTGGCCGGTTGGCCCAATCCCGTCGAGCCCAGTGTCGCCAGTCTTGCCGTATTTGGAAGCGTGCGCGGTCTTGCCGCCGTAGCAGCGCTGCCAGACGATCTTGTACTTGTTCGTCGGATTGGGGTTCGCCACCGGCTCCAGATCAGACAGGATCACCCGCCCACGTCCGTTGAGATCGAGTTCCCCCGACTGCAAATTCGCGCCGGTTAGCAGGTCGTTGATATCGAGTTCGCTGATCGATTTGGCAGTGATCTGGGTGCCCTTGCCCATGCGCGCCGCGTTATCCGCAAGTTGCAGCGCCATCTGGCTGACTCGCATGCGGGTAGTAACATAGTTGGTGAGTTCGGCACCCGTCAGGCTCATCGTCAACAAAATTGGGAGCGTGAAGGCGAATTCGAGCAGCGCAAGGCCGCTCGTATTCTGCGCTAGCCGGCTGATCCGCGCGGCGATTGACCGGCAGAGGCGTCGCGACGTAGCTGCAGTCATGGACAATGGCCTATCGTCGCAGGAGTGTAGCTGCCCTGATCGGTATAGGGCTGGTTCTCCAGGATCGTCGCGGCCTTGATCGTCGTCGTCCGCGAGACTCCGATCACATTGTACAGCGGGAACATCCGGGGATAGGAAATCGTGACGGTATAAAGCGTGCGATCCGCCGCGCCGCCTTGCCCGCCATCACCGCCGTCGAGATCGCGCACGCCGTTGTTGTTGGTGTCGGTGAACGGTTCGCCAGCGTCGCAGACGCCGTTGCCATTGGTGTCTTGGGTCCACACCTCGGCCTTGGCCAGCGCAGCGTCCGAAAAAGTGCGGTAGAAGCGGCGATTGAAGACTAGCGTCGCATTCGCCGCCAGCGCCTTAACTTGTTTGGTAACCCTTGCGTCGATTGCGGCCTGGGCAGCGGTGTCAGTACTTGATTCAAGTCCCGAGTCACGCGCCGTCTTCTGGACGACGCCCTGGAGGACACCGCGCATGTAGAGGGTGTGAGCGGTGTCGAATGCGCCAAGCATGAAGATCGCCATGACCGGCGCCACGATCGCGAATTCGATAATGGTCGCGCCGCGCGTGTCGCTCGCGATTGTGCAAAGGCGGCGGGTCGTCACTGTACGATCCTGAGCTGCGAGATCTGGTTGGCGATCGAGGCGAAGGTCGCCTGTAGGGTAGCCGCGTTCGAAGCGCTGAAATAGCGGTCGGGCGAGGCGCAGTTGGTCAATCGTGTCACGGTCGATGACGCAACGCTGCCGAAGGTGACGACCCACAAGGTGATATTCTTGTTCTTGATCGCCGAACACAGCGCTACGGTGCGGGCATTGACCTGTTGGGTGAGCGTGCCACTCGTCGTACAACCATCTGTTGGCGCAATGTTGGGATCGGTCTGACGGCGGTCAAACCACGCCACTCCATAGGCTTGGTAGTTGCCAATGCCGGTGCACGGATCGCCATCGGTCATAAAAATTAGATTGCGCTGAATCTCGCCGCCCTGCGGGGTAAGCGCGTTCTCGCTCGCGAACAGACCGGTCGGCGACATCAGCCGCGCGCCCCATAGCAAACCGATATCGTGATAGGTATTCCCGCTGGGCGTCAGCGTGTCGACATAGCTTTCGAAAGAGCCCGCGTTAGGCCACGCCTGCAGTTTGGTCGCTGGAACGGGGCAGTAATAGGCGGACTGGTTGGGATAGTCGTTGGTTGTGTAGGATTCTGCCTGGGTCCACCCCGCGCCACCGTTGCGCGTGAAGATCATCCCTGGGAGCGCTGGACCCCACAGGCTGCTGGCGTCGCCCGTGGTCGGCGTCGCATCGATATCCAGGTCCTTCGCGCCACTTGGAATGGGCGTATAGCTTGCTGCTCGGACCGTCTGGCGTTCCTCGATACAGCCGTCCCAGCCGATCGTTTTGGTCGCACCGTTGGTGCCGAGCGGCAGCGGGAAGCTGGAATTCCAGCTGCTACCATTCTTCAAAGCCGCCACCGGCTGTGTAATCTGGCCGTAGTGATAGTCGATAAACTGATCGTTCGGGCCGCCCGCCACGTTTTCTTGTCGCGTATAGACCGACGTGGTCTTGGTCTGAGTCCCCGAGCAAGTACCGCCACTAGCTGCGTTCCAGCCCGTGACATGAGTGATGACAGTAGTGGTCGTCTTGGTATTATTATTGTTGCTGTAGCTGTCGGCGTTCGAGTTGTAACCCGCGCCCGCCGCAGCGGAGTCGTTACACGACGATTGAGGCACATTCGTCGCGCTAACCGGCGTAATCGTGACCGCAGGATTGCCCTGTAAAATCCACCAGCGCGGAGCGCGCGACTGATACGGCCATTGATTGGCGAACCATTCGGGTTTGAGGAGACGACCGACGTTTACGTTGGTCGAATAGGGGACGAACCCGAACCGGATTTGGACTGCCGAGCCAGTGCCGCCTCCCGGCGTGCCGGTTGTGCAGTTTGCGTTCGTGTCGAGTCGCGCGACGATCTCGTAGAAACATTTCACCGCGACCTTTAGGCTCGCCATCTTGCTCTGCGAATCTCCCGACGGAGTATCCCCCATCGATCCGGTCGTATCGAGCACGAACATGATGTCAGTGTTGGGTAGCCGCATATCGGTGGAGCACGTGACCGCGAGCGTTTTGGGCGCGACCGCGAATATCTTCATTAGCGTCATTGGCAGCTGGACCGAGGCATTGCCTGTCACCTTCCCCGCATTCTCGGTGAACGTGCGGACACGGCTGCTCGAACCGTATGACCCCTGCTTGTAATTGGCGTCGAAAAATTGCTCGGCCGAGGTATTGGGCGTGTTGTTGTTCTGTGCCCATGTCCCCCCGCCCATCGCCTTGCGCCCTGCGAGCGCCCCTGCGTCGCAAGCGTGCTGGAGCCGGGTCTTCGTGATGTACATCCGCGCAACGTCGATCCCGCCGCCGACCAGCCCTGCGAGCGGGAAGAGCATCGCCGCCATGATCGCCAGCGTGTTGCCGCGGACGTCCCGACGCAGAGTGGTCATGAAGGACGATCCGGGGATTGCGGAGGTCGTGTCGCGTCGATTCATGGCCGTCCACCCGTTCCAGGAACGACAGCGCTTAGCGCGGTTAAGCGAACAGCCGGTCAAGCAAGATGGTTAACGCGGCGTTGCCGCGTGCTTGCCGCGCTGCCGTCACGGGTTACACCAACGGTGATGCCCCAATCCCCGATAGACCTTGCAATCGCGCTGGCCCCGCCCACCGCGCGCGCCGCGCTCACGGCGCTGTTCGCACTGGACGCGCGGCTGGCGGAGGTCGCCTCCTCGACCCGCGAACCGACGCTCGGGCAGCTACGCCTCGCCTGGTGGCGCGACGCGCTCGATCGGCTCGACCGCGCTCCCACCCCGGCCGAACCCACACTCCGCGCGCTGGAAAATCTGGTGCTACTACATGGCGTCACCGGCGCTGATCTGTCGGGAATGGCCGCGGGGTGGGAGGCGATCGTGGCCGGACCGACCCCCGATCTGGCGGCACTCGTAGAATACGGCACGGCGCGCGGGTCGGCATTGTTCGGTGCCGCGGCCCGCGTACTCGGGACTCACATCAATGCGCGGATCGATGCGGCAGGACGCGGCTGGGCGGTCGCCGAGATCATGCGCCGCTGGTCTGACCCCACTCTCATCGCCCTGGCGCGCGGACAGGCTAGCTCGTCGTTCGACGAAGCGTTCGCGACCGCATGGCCCAGCGCGGAACGCACGCTCGGCATCCTGGCACTGCTGGCGATGCACGATATCGCGGAGGGCGACGCAGTTCCGGGACGCTTGCGGTCCGCAACGATGTTCATCAAATTCAGAGTTACCGGCAAGCGGTAACTTGCGCGGCGCGCCACCGATGCTAGCATTCAATTGCAACGGGAGGCGTGACCATGTGGAGATATCTTGCTGGCGGCGCGGCGGCATTGGCGATGGTGGGGGCAGGGGCGCTGGTGTTGGGCAGCCATTCGACCCCGTCCCCGCTGCTGCCCAATCAGGCGATGCCCACCCAATCGGCGGACCTTTTGGTCGCCCCGCTCCCCAATGCCGCCCCCGAGGCGACCCCGGCCACGCGTGAACAGAAGCGTTTCAACCGCTACGACAAGGACCGCGACGGCAAAGTCACTCGCGACGAATATCTGATGCAGCGACGGAAAGCCTTCGCCAAGCTCGACGTCGACCACAACGGCCAGCTCTCGTTCGACGAATGGGCGATCAAGGCGACGACCAAATTCACAGGTGCGGATGCCGACAAATCGGGCGCAATGACCGCGGCCGAATTCGCGACCACCGCAGTCAAGCGGAAGGCGCCAGTTCGCGCGAAATGTCCGCCCGCGCCGCCGCGCGAGGAAGAGAGCTGAGCCATTCGGCCAGCGCCGTGCGCGCGCGATCGGTATAGGCGCGCTTGCGATCCGCCTTTTTCTTCCCCGCCACCGGGGGGAACAGCCCGAAATTGACGTTCATCGGCTGATACGACGCCACCTCCGCGCCACCGGTGATATGCCCGAGCAACGCACCGAGCGCCGTGGTGACGGGCAGGGGGGGTAGCGTTTCGCCCGCCAGCTCCGCCGCGGCGAACCTGCCCGCCAGCATCCCGATCGACGCGCTCTCCAAATAGCCTTCACACCCCGTGATTTGGCCAGCGAACCGGATATGGGGCCGCGTCTTCAGCCGCAGCGTCGCGTCGAGCAGTTCGGGCGCGCGGATGAAGGTGTTGCGGTGCAGACCGCCCAGCCGCGCGAACTCGGCATCTTGCAGTCCTGGGATCGTCCGGAACAGCTTTACCTGCTCGGCATGTTTCAGCTTGGTCTGGAACCCGACGATGTTCCACAATGTCCCGTGCGCATTGTCCTGGCGCAACTGCACGACCGCGTGCGGCCAGCGCCCGGTCTTGGGATTGTCGAGCCCCACCGGCTTCATCGGGCCATAGCGCAGCGTATCGACCCCGCGCTCCGCCATCACCTCGATCGGCATGCAGCCGTCGAAATAGGGCGTGTCTTTTTCCCACTCCTTGAATTCGGTCTTTTCGCCATCGACCAGCCCTTGATGAAAGGCGAGATACTGGTCCTTGTCCATCGGACAGTTGATGTAATCCTTGGTCTCGCCCTTGTCCCAGCGGCTTGCAAACCATGCCGTCTTCATGTCGATGCTGTCGCGATGAACGATCGGCGCTAGCGCATCGAAGAACGCGAGCGCGTCCTTGCCCGTCGCTTCGCCGATCGCCTCGGCCAGCAGCGCCCCGGTCAACGGCCCGGTTGCGATGATCGCGGGGCCATCGGGCAGCGTATCAATCCGCTCGCGGACCAGCGTGATGTTAGGATGCCCCTCGATCGCCGCGGTGACGCCCGCGGAAAACAGGTCGCGATCCATCGCCAGCGCTGACCCGGCGGGAACGCGCGTCGAGTCGGCCGCGCGCATGATCAGCGACCCCAGCGTCCGCATCTCCTGATGCAGCAACCCCACCGCATTGCTCTCCGCATCGTCCGAGCGAAAGCTGTTCGAACACACCAGTTCCGCCAGCCCATCGGTCTGGTGCGCCGCAGTGCCTTCACCGCTCCCGCGCATTTCGGAAAGCCGCACTTTGTGCCCCGCCTCCGCCATCTGCCATGCGGCTTCCGATCCAGCGAGCCCGCCGCCGATGATGTGGATGTCGTGGGTCATGCCCCGCGCTTAGCGGCTCGCTCGCACGCCTGACAACCTTGCGGGCGTGCGAAGTCTGCTCATCTGACGTCGATGACGATGTACGCCATCGGATACGAGGCAACGACGATGGCCGATTTCCTCGCCGCGCTGACCAAGGCGGGGATCGAGCGGATGATCGATGCAGGTCGCCGACCGTTATATCTGAGCGGGGTCGGTGCGCGTCGCCGATGGCTCGCCGGTGCGCCGCAGCCGCCGGATTCGTGGCTCGCGCTCCATCGCCGCGTCCCGGCGGATACTCTGCCGCAGTTCGTCGCGCTTTTCGTGGATCGACGCGATCACCGGCCCCATCGCGACGCCGAGATCGACCAGCACCGCTTCGGACAATTGCAGCGAACTTTCCAGCGTTTCGGGCACCGCGTCTGTCGCCCCCGCCTTATACAGTTCGGCGGCGTGATGGGTATCGCGCGCGCGGGCGACAATCGTGAGGTCCGGGGCCAGCGCGCGAACGCGGCGGGTGATGCGCACGGCATGCACCGGATCGTCCATCGTCAAAATTAGCGCGCGCGCCGCAATCAGGTCGAGCCGCTCGACGAGGTCGCCGCGCGCGATGTCACCGAATATCACCGGATAGCCAGCCGCCTTGGCGTCCGCGACCGCGTCGATGTCCGCCTCAACCGCGATATAGGGCTGGTGGTGGACGGTCAGCATGTCGGCGACCATCCGCCCGACTCGCCCGAAACCGATCACGACTGTGCGCGCTTCAGCGGCTTCGAACCCGTCGTCGTCGGCGCCGCTGCGGGTTTCGATCCGCCGCGACACCAGCCGGCCCGCCTGCGCCAGCAGCGGCGTGATCGTCAGCCCGATTGCGGTCACGGTCTGCCAGAACGACGCGGTCGAGGGCAGGATCAGCTGCGCCTGCGCCGCGGTCGCGAGCACGATGAGCGTGGTTTCGGAGGGGCTACCCATCAGCAAGCCGATCTCGGCGGCGGTGCCGCGCCGGGTCTGTGCGACCCGCAGCAGCAGGAAGGTGACGATCGCCTTTGCCGCGACCACCCCCGACACCGCGAGCAGCAGCGAAGGCCAGTTGGCGACGATCAACCGCAGATCCAGGCTCATCCCCACCGTGATCAGGAACACGCCGAGCGCCAGCCCCTTGAACGGCGCGGTCATCACCTCGACCTCACTGTGATAATCGGTTTCAGCGATCAGCAAGCCGGCGAGCAGCGCACCGACGATCGGCGACAGCCCCGCCGCAGTCGTTGCGACGCTCGCGACGATCACGACGAGCAGCGATGCGGCCAGAAATAGCTCGGGGCTTTTGGTCCGCGCGGCCTGCGCGAAGAGGCGGGGCAGGACGATCCGCCCGCCCAGATACATGACGACGACCGTCGCGATCCCGCGCATCGCCACGCCCGCGATCCCCTGCCAGCCCGCGTCGCTCGCCGTCGGCGCCATCGCCCCCAGCGCGAAGATAATCGGCACGAGTGCCAGGTCCTCGAACAACAGCATTGCGAACGCGCCGCGCCCAACCGCGCTCGTCGATCCGACCAGCGGCAGCACCAGCGCGGTCGACGATAGCGCCAGGGCGAGGCCCAGCCCTGCGGATCCGCCCCAATCCTGCCCGATGAAATGCAGCGCCACCCCGATCAGCGCCGCCGATCCGAACAGTTCGAACACCCCGATCCCGAACACCTGCCCGCGCATCGCCCACAGGCGCTTAAACGACAGTTCTAGCCCGATCGAGAACAGCAGCAGGATGATGCCGAATTCCGCGAACGGCTCAATTGCATGAGGATCCGATATCGTGACGTAGATCAGCCAGGGCGCCCGTCCGACGAGCGAGCCGAGCCCCGCAGGACCGACCAGCAGCCCGACCAGGATGAAGCCTATCACCGGACTGATCCGGAATCGCGCGAACGCCGGGATTACCAACCCCGCCGCGCCCAGGATTACTAGCGCGTCGGAAAACCCTTCGTTGTTAATACCCATGGCCATGCTTGCACCTAACCGGCTTTGCGCGTCTTTGTCATCGGCGATGGAAGTCGAATCGATCGCGGATGTCCTGATCATCGGGGGTGGCCCGGCCGGAATGATGGCCGGGTATCTGTTCGCCCGCGCAGGGCTCCATGCCGTCATCCTCGAAAAAGCACCGCGATTTCCTCCGAGATTTCCGTGGCGATACCGTCCATCCTTCGACGCTCGACCTGTTTGACGAACTGGACCTGCTCGACGATTTTCTCGCGCTGCCGCATGACGAGGTGCGCGAGATCGGCGCGGTGATCGGCGGAGAAGACTGGCCGATCGCCGATTTCTCGCATCTACCCGGGCGCGGCACCTTCATCGCGATGATGCCGCAATGGCATTTTCTCGATTTTCTGGCGCGCAAGGGCAGGGGGTTTGCTGGCTTCGACCTTCGGATGGAAACCGAGGCGGCTGCGCTACGGTTCGCGGGCGACCGCGTCGCGGGCGTTCGCACCGCGGCGGGCGATGACATCGGCGCGCAACTGGTGATCCTGGCTGATGGTCGGGGCTCGTCGCTGCGCGATCAGGCGGGGTTGCCGCGGGTCGATCTCGGTGCACCGATCGACGTGTTTTGGTTTCACGTGCCGAAATCGCGCACGCCCGATAATCAGACGCAGGGGTTCATCGGCGACAGCGAGATGGTCGTGACGATCGATCGCGGCGACTATTTTCAGTGCGCTCGGGTCATCGCCAAGGGGAGTGCCGATGCGGTCCGCCGGCGCGGGATCGCGGTGTTTCGCGATCGGGTGGCGCATATCGCGCCCATCCTGACCGCCGGGATCGCCGATCTCGGCGGGTTCGACGACGTCAAGTTGCTCAGCGTGTCGCTCGATCGGCTGACGCGGTGGCACCGTCC
>JALYTW010000166.1 GCA_030854075.1 Pseudomonadota bacterium | reverse complement strand
GGGTTGGTCGATTGCAGATCGGCGAGGCTGGGGGGCACGTTGGTCTTGCCCAGAATCACCGCGCCCGCCGCCTTCATCCGCTGGACCGCAACCGCGTCGGTATCGGGGATGAAATCGCGATGCTCCTCGAACCCGAAGGTCGTGGGCAGCCCCGCGACATTATAGCTTTCCTTGACCGTCATCGGCACGCCGAGCAGCGGCGCGTCGAAGCCATGGGCGTGGCGCTGGTCGATCTCCGCCGCGGCGCGCTGCGCGTTGGCGAAGTCACGCACCACGACCGCATTGATCGCGCCGTCCCGCGCGTCGATCCGCGCGATCGCGGCGTCGCATTCGGCAAGCGCGGTGGTGTTGCCAGTCCGAATTGCGGCGGCGATGGCGAGGGCGGAGCATTCGGCCATCAGAATTTCTCGCCCTTCGCCGCCTTCTCCTTCAGCAACGGCGCGACCTCGATGGCGTGCTTTTCGAGTCCGGCGACGATCGTGTCGAGCCCGACGGTGTTCGCCCAGAACATGGGACCACCCGTATATACCGGCCAGCCATAGCCGTAGACCCACACCACATCGATGTCCGACGGGCGCTGCGCCATGCCCTCGGCAAGAATCTTCGCGCCTTCGTTGACCATCGGATAGAGCGTCCGCTCGACGATTTCCTGATCGGAGATGTTACGCTTGGCCCCCGCCACATCCTGGCCCGCCTTGGCGCGGAAATCATCGATGATTTCCGCGACGCGCGGGCTAGGTGAGGGGGTTCGCTTCTCGTCGTAATCGTAGAACCCTGCCTGCTTCTTCTGACCCCAACGGCCCTCTGCGGCGAGCGCGTCGCGGATGCTCTCGATCCGGGTCGGATCGCGATGCCAGCCGATATCGACGCCGGCAAGATCGCTCATCTGGAACGGCCCCATCGGCATGCCGAAATCGGTGTGGACCTTGTCGACCTGTTCGGGGCGCGCGCCCTCCATCAGCATCGCGGTCGATGGCGCCTGACGCTGGGATAGCATGCGGTTGCCGATGAAACCCGGACACACGCCCGAGACGACCGCAACCTTGCCGATCGGCTTGGCCAGCGCCATGATCGTCGCGAGCACATCGCCCGCAGTTTTGTCACCCCGCACCACCTCGAGCAGTTTCATGACGTTGGCGGGCGAGAAGAAGTGCATCCCGATCACATCCTGCGGCCGCTTGGTCGCCGCAGCGATCTCATCGACATTGAGATAGGACGTATTCGACGCCAGGATCGCACCCTGTTTGACGATCGAATCGAGCTTGCCGAACAGCTCCTTCTTGACGTCCATATTCTCGTAGATCGCCTCGATGATCAGGTCGCAATCCTTGAGATCGCCGAGGTCGAGCGTCGGGGTCAGCAGCCCCATCATATTCTCGACTTGTTCGCTCGTGAACCGGCCCTTCTTAGCCGAATTCTCGTAGTTCTTGCGGATCACGCCGACGCCGCGGTCGAGCGCCTCCTGCGCGGTCTCGACGATCGTGACGGGGATGCCCGCGGACAAGAAATTCATGCTGATCCCGCCGCCCATCGTACCCGCGCCGATTACGCCGACCTTCTTGATGGCGCGCTTTTTCGTGTCGGCAGGAATGTCGTCGACCTTGGCGGCCTGACGCTCGGCGAAGAACAGGTGGCGCTGCGCGGCGGACTGATTTCCCATCATCAGCTTCATGAATTCGGCGCGCTCGATCGCGATGCCATCGGCGAACGTGCCGCTGGTCGATGCCTCGACGCAGCGAATATTGGCGGCGGGGGCGTCGAAGCCCCTGAACTTGCGCGCATTTGCTTTCTTGAAGGTTGCAACCGCGTCGGAATCGGCCTGGGCGGCTTGTTCGGACGCGCGGGGCAACGGCCGCCTGCCGGCGACCTCTTTGGCAAATGCGATTGCGTCCGCCTCGAGCGAATCCTTGCCCACGATCTTGTCGATCAGTCCGGCGTCGAGCGCCTTCTTGGCCGAAATCGGGTTGCCGATCGCGGTCATCTCCAACGCCAACGGAACACCCGCGATCCGCGGAATCCGCTGGGTGCCGCCCGCCCCGGGGAGCAGGCCGAGCTTGACCTCAGGGGTGCCGATCTTGGCACTCGGCACCGCGA
>JALYTW010000160.1 GCA_030854075.1 Pseudomonadota bacterium | reverse complement strand
AAGCGCGAGCAGAGTTATGCCGCGCTGGAACAGCAGCGCGAGACACTGAAGAACCGGGTGAGATTGCTCGACCCCGATCATGCCAATCCGGACATGGTCGATGAGATGACGCGCAAGGAACTCAACGTGGTCCACCCCGACGAGGTCATCGTTCCGCTGAAATGATAAATAGAGCGCGATGACGTTACATCGACCCGTTTTTGCTGAGCTTGTCGAAGCACGGTGAGACCCACGCCCTTCGACAAGCTCAGGGCGAACGGTTCAAAGCCGGATGGACGTAACGTCATTACGCTTTGATGATAGCCCATCCCCGACGTGCGCCGGGGTGGATAAGCTTACTTAGGCTTCCATCGTTTCGGACTGGCGTTGCTTGATCGTACCATTCGCTCCCAGGAACGTCAGCAGATCCTTGGTGAAGCGATCGCTCTGGGTCGCGGTCAGGCCGTGGGGCGCGCCGTCATATTCGACGAGCTGGCTGTGCGCGATACCCTTGGCGGCGGCGCGGCCCGCGGCGTCGATCGGGACGGTCTTGTCGCCGGTGCCGTGAACCACCAGCGTGGGAACGCGGAACGCGGGAAGATCGGGACGGAAATCGGTCATCGCGAACGCGGTCGCGCATTCGAGGATCGGCTTCAATCCGGCCTGGTTCTGCGCCGACCATGCCCAATCGACCTGGGCCTGGCTAACGGGGTGATCGAGCATCCCGACGCCGTAGAAATCCTTGAAGAACGACTGGAAGAAGCCGTAGCGGTCCTGCTTGATCCCGTCGCCGATGGCTTTCAGATCCTCGGCGGGGGTGCCGTCGGGATTGTCGTCGGTCTTGAGCATATAGGGCACGACCGAGGAAACGAGCGCCGCGGCGACCACGCCCTTGCCGTCATGGCGGCTCATGTAGCGCGCGACCTCGCCCCCGCCCATCGAGAAGCCGACGAGCGTGGCGTCGGTGTCCGCACCCATTTCCTTCATGACGTCGGCCAGATCGTCGGTCATCGTATCATAATCGTAGCCGCTCCACGGCTGCGCCGACCGCCCGAAGCCGCGGCGATCATAGGCGATCGCGCGAAAGCCGTTATTCGCGAGCGCCATCGCCTGCGCGTCCCAGCTGTCGGCGTTGAGCGGCCAGCCGTGGATCAGGATGACCGGGCGTCCCGATCCCCAATCCTTGACGTAGAGATTAGTACCGTCGCGGGTTTTGATAATGGGCATGGTAAAAGCCTTTATGATTGCAGGAAGTCACATCTGCCAACGCGATCGCGAGATCGACGTTCCACCGTCCGGCGCGCGGGGTGGCGCATTGGTCGCGGCACTGTCAGCATGGCGCGCGACGACGAATCGGGAGCGACGTATGCGATTGACAGGTGCGGTATCGGTAGTGGCGCTCGCGGCGGCGGGCGCGCTTGGGGCGTGTTCGGTCAAGGTCGCGGGGAACGAGCAGGTGGCGGCGATCCCGACCCCCGCGGTACAGGACGGCTGGGCGCAATTTCGCGACGGCTTCATCGAGGGGTGGTTCAAGATCGATCCCGCCAACGCGGTGTATCAGGGGCGCCACGATTTCGACGGCCAACTGCCAGATTGGAGCGCGCCCGGACTGAAGCGCCAGTCGGAATTCCTGCATCAGGCGATCAATCGCGCCAACAAGTTCGGCGACAGCCTGAATCCCAAAGAAAGGTTCGAGCGCGATTATCTGGTGAAGGTCGCCGAGGGTAAACTGTTCTGGCTCGAGGACGCCGACCAGCCGCATACCAATCCCGCTTATTATGTCGGCGGCGGGCTCGACCCGAATGTCTACATCGCGCGGCCCTATGCCGATGCACCGACGCGGATGAAGGCCGTGATCGCGTTTATGGAGAAAATTCCAACCGCGGCGAAGAATATTCGCGCGAACCTGAAAACACCGATGCCGCTGAGCTTCGTCAATTACGGCGTCGCCGGGTTCAACGGCTTTGCGGACTATTATGCCGGCGATGCCAAGGCCGCGTTCGCAGGCGTGAAGGATGCCAAGCTCCAGGCCCAGCTCGACACCGCGGCGCAGCAGGCGAGCGATGCGATGCGCGGCCTCGGGACCTGGCTCGAGGGTCAGCGCAAGACCGCGACGCAGGACTATGCCTTGGGCGCGGAGCGGTTTTCGCGGATGCTGGCGGCGACCGAGGCGGTCGGGACTCCGCTCGACGAACTCGAATCGGTCGGTCGGGCGGATTTGAAGCGCAATCAGGACGCGCTGGTCTCCGCGTGCGCGCAGTTCGCCAAGGGCATGACGATCCCTGCATGCATCGCCAAGATGAACGCGAACAAGGCGCCCGACGGCCCGGTCGCCGAGGCTCGTCGGCAGATCCCCGAACTGCGTAAGTTTGTTGAGGCGAAGGATCTCGTCACCATCCCCGGCACCGAGGAAGCGAAGGTTGAGGAGAGCCCGCCCTACAACCGGCAGAACAGCGCGTATATCGATCCTCCCGGGCCGTTCGATAAGGGCATTCCGTCGGTCTATTACATCTCGCCGCCCGATCCGGCGTGGGACCAGGCGACCCGCGATGCCTTCGTGCCGGGCAAGAAGGACCTGTTGTTTACCTCGGTCCACGAAGTGATGCCGGGGCATTTCGTTCAGTTTCTCCACGCCAACCGATCCCCCTACAAGATCGGGAGGCTGTTCGTCGGCTATGCGTTTGCCGAGGGCTGGGCGCATTATGCCGAGGAGATGATGTGGGATGCCGGGCTCGATAACGGCGACCCCGAAACGCATATCGGCCAGCTCAGCAACGCGTTGCTGCGCGACTGCCGGTTTCTGTCCGCGATCGGGCTGCATGCGCGGGGCATGACGCAGGAACAGTCGCGGCAGATGTTCGTGACGCAATGCTATCAGGATGAGGGCAATGCGCGCCAGCAGGCGGCGCGCGGAACATATGATCCGGCCTATCTGAATTATACGATGGGCAAGCTGATGATCAAGAAGCTGCGCGAGGACTGGACCGCGGCGCACGCGGGCCAAGCGCCGATCAAGGCGTTCCACGACGAGTTCCTGAGCTATGGTGGGCCGCCGATCCCGCTGGTACGCCAGATGATGCTGAAGGAGCCGACCGCCAAGGCGGTGTTCTGACGCGCCGGGGTTGCTCCTTGTTGGCGTGATCACCCAAGTCCGTTCGGGCTGAGCCTGTCGAAGCCCTGCTCTCCGCGCGCAGGCCTTTCCCACGTGGGAAGCGCCCTTCGACAGGCTCAGCGCGAACGGAAGAATAGTTCGACCTTGATGGAAACGACGTTAGCGCGTCTGTCTGAGCGTCGGGATATCGTCGCGGGTTTCCTCCTGCGATGGATTGCGGATCGAGGGGCGTAGTCGCGCGATGCTGCACAATCCTGCGATCAACGCGAGCCCAGCGGCGACGAGCGGCGGCACCGGGCCCGAGCCCACGCCAAAGGCAAGGAGCGCGGCGACCAGGGTCGCGCCCGAGGTCTGGCCGATGAGCCGCACCGTACTGACGAGCCCCCCCGCTGCAGCGGCGCGTTCGCGCCGGGCGCTACCGATGATGAGACGCGCGTTGGGGGGCAGGAACAGCCCAAACCCCGATCCGCACAACGCCATCCGCCAGGCGATCTCGAAATAACTGGGGTCGACCGGCATCGTCGCGAGCAACGTCAGCGCAGCGATCGACACGGTCATGCCGATCCCGCCGAGAATGCCCGCCGGGACCCGATCCGACAGCCACCCCGCGAGCGGTGCGACGACCATGTTGGTCAGCGGCCAGGGCGCGATCGCGGCCCCGATCTCAGCAGCCGAAAAGCCCATGTCGTGGAGGCGGAACGGAGTCGAGATCAGCAGCGTCATCGAGGCGGTGAAGGCGGTGAAGGCACCGACGACCGACAGCGCGATCACGGGGCGCGCGAGCAGATCGAGCGGGAGGATCGGCTTGGATTCGCCGCGTTCGCGCTTCACGAACCGCATCGCGACGAAGACGCCGAGCGCGACGATCGCGGCGGACACCATTGGGCTGTCGCCGTGAACCGCGCTTTCCAGCCCCCCGATGATCAGCCCGAACATCGCGGCACACATCACGGCGCCGACGACGTCGAACGGTTCGTCCCGGGGGGCTGGATCGGGGAGCGCGAAGCCCAGCGCGAGCGACATCAGCGCGAACGGGATCGCGCTGGCGAATACCCACGGCCAGGGCGCGACCGCGAGCACGAGGCCGCCAAGCGTGGGCGCGGCGGCGGCGGAACTGGTGACGACGACCGAGTTAATCCCGAGCCCGCGCCCCAACTGCTTGGCCGGATAGATCTGGCGCAGCAGTGCGGACGACAGGCTGAGTGCCGCCGCGGCGCCGATCGCCTGCGCGGCACGGACGATCAGGAGGAAGGGAAGGCTCTTGGCGAAGAAGCACAGTAAGGTCGCGACGGTGAAGACGAGCTGGCCGAGCTGGTACATTCGCTTGAGCCCGATCCGTTCGCCCAGCGCGGCGAACGGCAGCATCAGCATCACCAGCGTGAGTTGGTAGATCGTGACGATCGAGACGACCGCGCTGGACCCCACGTGCAGATCGCGCGCGATGGTCGGCAAGGCAACGTTGGCGACGCCGCCATCGATGATGATCAGCGCGGTGCCAAAGCTGATCGCGCCGATCGCGTAGAAGCGCCGAGGGAGAGTGATGCCGTCTTGGATCGGCGTAGAAATTGTTCATCTCCCCGACTTGTTCAGGAGCCCACCATGCCCCAAAACGGGCCGCGGTTGGCCTTGCGGCCAGATGCGGCCCGGAACAAGGGTCGATCAACGGGGGCATATGATGCGCACACTGTGGTTGGCGGCGATGGCGACGGGGATGCTTGCGGGGGCGTCCGCGTTCGCGCAGACGGCGGTGATGACCAAGACCGCCGATGCGACCGATCCGTATATCTGGCTCGAAGACAAGGACGGCGCGAAGGCGCTCGCCTGGGTCGAGGCGGAAAACGCCAAGACCTTGCCGCGGCTCCAGAACGATCCGCGTTACGCGACCTTCTACCAAGAGGCGCTCGCGATCGCATCCGCCAAGGATCGCATCCCGATGCCCGACCAGCGGTTCGGACGCGTCTATAATTTCTGGCGCGATGCCGATCATCCCCACGGGCTGTGGCGCTGGACGAGCGAGGCGGATTACGCGTCGGCGACGCCGCACTGGACGACCGCGCTAGACCTGGATGCGCTGGGCAAGGCCGAGGGCAAACAATGGGTATTCAAGGGCGCGACCTGCCTGCGCCCCGAGGAACGGCTTTGTTTGGTCGCGCTCTCCGAGGGCGGCGAGGACGCGGTGACGTATCGCGAGTTCGATCTCAAGACCGGCGCATTTGTCGAAGGCGGATTCTCGCTGCCGACATCGAAGCAGAATGCGACCTGGATCGACCGGGACACGCTGCTCGTCGCGCGCGATTGGGGGGCGGGGACGACGACGCAATCCGGCTATGCCTTCGTGATGAAGCTGGTCAAGCGCGGCCAGCCGCTCGACCAGGCGACCGAGGTCTATCGCGGCGTGGCGAGCGACCAGGGTGGGACCGCCGCGAGCGTACTGACCGATGCGAAGGGGCATCGGCTGGTCGTGATCCAGCGGCGCAAGACGTTCTTTGGCGCGGACAAGCTGATCTGGACTCCCAAGGGCGTGACCAAGCTCGACCTGCCCGACCGGACGTTCCCGAGCGCGATCGTCGACGGACAGGTGATCTTTTCGACCAGCGATCCGTGGGGCGCGATCCCGACCGGCGCGATCGCATCGGCACCGCTCGCCGAGGTCGAGCGCGGCGTGTTGAAGCCGACGCTGATCTTCGCGCCGAACAAGCGGCAATCGGTCGAGAGCGCCGCCGATACGCGCGATCGGCTGATCGTGACGATCACCGACAATGTGCGGGGACGCGCGATGGTGTTCGAGCATGGCGCGACCGGCTGGACGAGCCGCCCGCTGGCGCTGCCCGACAACGCCAGCATCGGAGTCGCGAGCACCGACGACCGATCCGACCACGCCTATATGACCGTCACCGGGTTCCTGACGCCGACGTCGTTGCTGTCGCTCGATGCCGCGTCCGCCGCCGCGCCGACGACGATCAAGACATTGCCGGCCAAGTTTGATGCGGCGAATCTGGTGGTCGAGCAGTTCGAGGCGACGTCGACCGACGGGACCAAGGTACCGTATTTCATCGTCCACAAGCGGGGCATCACACTCGACGGGACGACGCCGACGATCATGACCGCCTATGGCGGGTTCGAGATTTCGATGACGCCGGGCTATTCGGCGATCACCGGCAAGCTGTGGCTCGAACGCGGCGGCAGTTATGTCCTCGCCAACATCCGCGGTGGCGGCGAGTTCGGGCCGGCGTGGCACGACGCGGGGCGCAAGACCAAGCGGCAGGTGATCTATGATGATTTCGCGAGTGTCGCGAAGGACCTGTTCGCGCGGAAGCTGACGAGGCGGGACAAGCTGGGCATTTATGGTGGCTCGAATGGCGGTCTGCTGATGGGGGTGGAGTTCAACCAGCATCCCGATCTGTGGAAAGCGGTGACGATCCAGGTGCCATTGCTCGACATGATCCGGTACGAACAGATCGCGGCAGGCGCATCATGGGTCGACGAATATGGATCGGTGAGCGTGCCCGCGGAGAAGGCGTTTCTCGAAACGATTTCGCCGTATCAGAACTTGAAGAAGGGGGTCGCCTATCCCGAACCCTATATCTGGACGACGACCAAGGACGACCGGGTCGGGCCGCAGCACGCGCGGAAATTCGCGGCGCGGATGAAGGAATATGGGCTGCCGTATCTGTTCTACGAGGACACCGCTGGCGGGCATTCGGGGGATGCGGACATCGCGCAGGGCGCGCGGTTGCAGGCGCTGCAGATGACCTATTTCGCGCAGAAGCTGATCGGACCGGCCGCAAAATGACGCGCGCGGGGCGGTTCGGTGTTGCGGCGCAGCATCAAGGAACTAGATAGACGCCATGCCCGATACTCTTACCGCGCCGACGGCGAGCGTGACGCCGATCCTTCTTGAAGCCATCGTCCGCAAGGTGGCGATCGCGGCAACGTACAATCGCGTAGCGATGACGCTGGCGCCGCACGTGCTGTATACCAAGCATGGCGACCTCCACATCGATGCGGTGCCGCTGGAGCGGGATGGGCGGCCACCCAAGGAGATCAAGCTCGGCACGTTCAAGCTGGCTGGGCTGAACGACATCCGGCTGACGTCGCGGACGTTTCAGGTCAACGGGCTCTTCAAGCCCGGCGATGCCAAATATGCGGACGAGACGGTCATGGCGGTAGAACGCTGATCGCGCGCTAACAGCCGAAACTGACAGACGGGCGCGGCGATTTGCCCGCGCCCGCCGGTGGCAGTTAGCGGCAGCGGACCTGACTGTTGTTCTGATCCACCGCGCGCCCCGCGAGACCACCGAGCGCGGCACCAAGCAGGGTGCCCACGGTGCGCGAATGGCCACCATCGATGATATTGCCGAGGACGCCGCCGCCCGCCGCGCCAACGATCAGCCCAGTCGTGCCGTCCGAGCGCTTGCAATAATATTGGCCGTTCGACCCCGCATAGACGCGCTCGTTCGCGCCGAGGGTACGCTCCTGATAATTGGTGCCGGGGCGATAATAGCGCGAGGGGTCGTAGTTGCCCTCGTTGCGATCATCGGCATAGGTGCCCCCGGTGGTATAGGCCCCGTTGGTATAGACATCGGGTGCCTGACGACGGCCATTGTCATTGTAGGAATCGCGATACGCGGGATCGCGATAGCTGGCACCGCTGCTGCGCTCCGCCTGGTAGCGGTCGACCTCCTGCTTGTAGATTTGGTATTCGCGATCGAAGCGTGCCTGCGCCTGGGCAAAGCGCGCGTCCTGCTGCGCGGACTGCGCGAGCGCGGGGGTCGCGAACCCGGTCGCGACCGTCGAAACCGCCAGCGTCGCGGCGAGCAAATGGATGATCTTCATGACGTCGATCCTCTGGGTGGCCCGGCAATCGGGCCGTATGCGAACGATACGCGCATGAAACGATATCGTTCCTGAACGCAGCCGTAGGCTGGCGTACACCCGCCGCCGGGCGCAGGGTTGCGCGACGACGCGAGAGGATGCCGATGACCGACCCGATTGCCGATGCCCGGGAGACCGAACCCAAAGCGCGCACGATCGCGCGGTGGCTGCTGATCGTGTTTTACGGCGTGGCGGGGGTGGCGCATCTGGTCACGACCGCGGCGATGGTGCGGATCGTCCCCGCCTGGGTCCCCAACCCGCATCTCGTCGTGATTCTGACTGGCGTGTGCGAACTGGCGGGGGCGGCGGGGCTGATGACGACGCGGTTCCGGCGCGCGGCCGGGTGGGCGCTGGCAGCCTATGCGGTGAGCGTCTATCCGGCGAACGTCCAGCACGCGATCATCGATCTGTCGCACGGGACGGGGCTCGGCATCGGCTACCACTTGCCGCGATTGCTGTTGCAGCCGGTGATCGTGTGGTGGGCGCTGTGGGCGACGCGGATCGTCGACTGGCCCTTCGCGCCGAAACACGCGCAAAGGTAACGAAGGTAACGCGACGTCAGCGGCGAAAATGCGACGAACCGAGGGTGTCACCGCGTGTCGTCCTCGATTGCGCTTCCATAGACATCGGGTTTGAAGCGGCGAAGCGCGGCGATGAGCAGGCGGTCGTCGTAGACGCGGCGTTCGCCGACCTGGCGCCCCCGGTAGAACACCGGCACCGCGATGCCCTTGACCGCGCGATCCACCGCCAGCGTCGTGGCGAGGAAACACCCGGCGGCAACCGCCTCGTCCCAGGCGGCAGCGAAGCTGTCGGCGCCCGCGCGGGTGCGCAGCGCGTAGGCGGACTTGGGCGATTTGCCGACCTGCGCCGCGGCGGCGGAGACGAAACCGAGCTGCGCGAGTGCCGCGATGAAGCCGCGCTGGCGCTCCGGGGTCCAGCCGTCGTGGCGGTTGGTGCGGCTGGGGACGGGGGTAAAGGGGAAGTGAGTCATGGCGGCGATGTGGGGTTCGGAGAGCGGGGGTTCTCCAACAATCGGGGGGTGAGATAACAGCCGTGTCGCGTGTAAAGCGATGCTTGACACATCGACGATCCATGACTAGCTGAGTTTTGTGGAGATCGAGAGCATTCGTCACAAAGCGCTGCGATCCTTTGCCGAGACGGGTAGGTCGAAAGGCTTGCCGGGCAATCTGATCGACCGGCTGCGCAACATGCTGGCGTATCTCGTGGCGATTGAGGCTGTCGATGAATTGAAAGTGCCGCCTAACTTCGGGGCGCATCCGCTCACCGGTGACCGCGCCGGGTGCTGGTCGCTGACGGTGACGAAGAATTGGCGGATGACGTTTCGCGTGACCGGCGCAGGCGCGATCGAGGATTTGGACCTGGAGGATTATCACTGATGGCGATCACGCTTCATCCCAGTTTCGCGGTCCACCCAGGCCCATGGCTGCGCGCCGAACTGGTCGAGCCGCATGGGTTGAACGTCACCGAGGCGGCGGCGAAGCTCCGCGTCACGCGACAGGCGATGAGCAACCTGCTCGGCGGGCGTGCGGGGCTGTCGGCGGAGATGGCGATCCGGTTCGAAAAGGCGTTTGGCGTGCGCGCCGAGACGCTGATGCGGATGCAGGCGGCGCATGATCTGGCGGTGGCGCGTGAGCGAGAGGGGGCGATCGAGGTGGAGCGGGTGGCGGGTTAGGTACTGCTGCGGGACCGTATCAAACGACACGCCATCTCGACCTCCCCCCATCGTGTTGCGAAAGTGTCAGAAACTTCTAGCCAACTGCCGTGTTTTCCTTGCCCATGATTGGCCCCATGCAGGAACACTGGCATTCATGACCTTGCGCATCCCAGCACTGTTTTGCGCAGATTTCCTGTTCTCGATACGGTTAAATGACATACACGCTGCCATAACGATCAAGCGTCTGCTTGATCAAATCATTGAACCACGCTGCCGGCGTCTCCCAGTATTTCTTCTTTGAGAACCAATCTGGGATCGTATGTCGGTTCGATCGGAGCCAACACTGTGTGCGCCTCATCCACAAGACGTCGTCTTGGTATGGCACGCGTATTCGAAGTCTGCCCGTCGCCCGGCGAAGGAATACGGGAACATTCTGCTGGTTCCAAATCTGTTTGAGACGCTCGTCATTCACAGAGCTAGTTACCTAACGACACAAAAAAGTCCATCAACCGCTTCCTCCCCATCGCTCTTAAATTGATATCGAGCTTGTGTTCCTCGAATTCGGTCATTTCATTATGTTAGAATGCGGGCAGAATATTCGCATAGGGTCCGAGATGGAATCTACGCTGCCTTCAAATCCCGCAACGGCAGGCCCGCCGTTTCCAACGTCGCAAGGTCGAGCTTGATGGAGGCGTGGTCGATGTCGATGCCGACAATATTACCGCTCGCATCGAGATCGACATTGACGCCATCCGCTACCTCGCGTGTCTCCGCACCCGCCGTTGCGCTCAGCTCGATATAAATGCTGTCGGTCTCGGGGTAATAATGGAGCTTCATCACTCGGCCTCGCGATAGTTGCGGTCGAAGAATGCGTTGTGGACGGTTTCGCCGTCTTCGAGCGTCACGACGCGCAGGATATAGGATTTGTTGGTGTCGTCCAACACCTCCCGCCACAGGCGGATGCGGCCATCGGGTTGGACGGTGCGGGC
This sequence comes from Pseudomonadota bacterium, assembly GCA_030854075.1. Taxonomy (GTDB): domain Bacteria; phylum Pseudomonadota; class Alphaproteobacteria; order Sphingomonadales; family Sphingomonadaceae; genus Sphingomonas. The sequence continues at coordinate 1,389 of JALYTW010000160.1, read as the reverse complement.
GAGCGGATCGGCGAGTGTCGCTTCGATCCAGTCGAGGCGCAGATAGGGGCGTTTGCGGAGGACTTGTTCGTCGAAGTAGCGCGTGGTCTTCATGCCTTCACCCCAGCGTCACGAAGCTATCCATCACCCGCTTGCGTCCCGCCGCCTCGAAGTCGATCTCGAGCTTGTTGCCCTCGATCTCGGCGATCTCGCCATAACCGAATTTCTGGTGGAAGATGCGCATCCCGACCGATAGATCGTCGCGGCCTTTGTTGCCGAGGCTGATCGCGCTGGCGCGGCTTTCGATGACGCGGGTGGGGGTGGTGGTGAAGCTCGACCCGGAGCCCGCGGCGCGTTGCCAGCCGGGGCCGCGACCTGCGCCACGAGCGACGTCGGCGAAAGGATCGGCGCGTTCGGACCAGTTGGCTTGCCATAGGCTCGCGCCGCCGGACATCGTGGTTTCGACCTCGATATGCGCGTCGGGGAGTTCGCCGACGAAGCGTGACGGAATGCTGCTGGTCCATTGGCCGTAGATGCGGCGGTTGGCGGCGTGGATGATCACCGCCTGGCGACGCGCGCGGGTGATCGCGACATAGGCGAGGCGGCGTTCCTCCTCGAGACTGCGGGTGCCGCCTTCGTCCAATGCGCGTTGCGAGGGGAACAGGCCTTCCTCCCACCCGACGAGGAAGACGGTGTCGAATTCGAGGCCCTTGGCGGCGTGGATCGTCATGATCGTGACCTTGGGGTCGTCGCGCGCGCCCTCGTTGTCCATGACGAGGCTGACGTGTTCGAGGAACGCACCGAGCGTGTCATATTCCTCCATCGCGCGGACGAGTTCGCTGAGGTTTTCGAGGCGACCCGCGGCGTCGGCGGATTTTTCGGCCTGGTACATCGCGGTGTAGCCGCTCTCGTCGAGCAGCTGGCGGGCGAGTTCGGCGTGGGGCATGTCGCGCGCCATGTCGCGCCAGCGCGCGATGTCGCCGACGAGGTTGCCGAGCGCGCGGCGGGCCTGGGGGGTGAGTTCGTCGGTGTCGAGGATGCGCGCGGCGGCAGTCATCAGGGGGACGCCTTCGGCGCGGGCGAGCTGGTGGACCTTGGCGACCGCCTTGTCGCCCAAGCCCCGCTTGGGGACGTTGACGATGCGTTCGAAGGCGAGGTCGTCGGCGGGCTGGTTGACGACGCGCAGATACGCGAGCGCGTCGCGGATCTCGGCGCGTTCGTAGAAGCGGAAGCCGCCGACGATCTTGTAGGGCATCCCGATCGCAATAAAGCGATCCTCGAACTCGCGGGTCTGGTGCTGGGCGCGGACGAGGATCGCGACGTCGTCGAGAGATTTGCCGTTTCGCCGTGTGGATTCAATCTCGTCGCCGACGCGGCGCGCTTCTTCGGGGCCGTCCCAGACGCCGATGA
>JALYTW010000153.1 GCA_030854075.1 Pseudomonadota bacterium | reverse complement strand
GCCGACTGTGTTCGACCCCGCGCCGTATGCGACCGTGCAAAGCTATATCGATTACCTGACCGCGACCGCACGGAGCCAGCGCAAGGATCGGTTCTTCACCTATCTCACCTCGATTGCGGGCGAGGATGCCTATTATGCGTCGGGTTCGAGCGCGGGCTTCGGCTTCCGGCTTGCCTATGACGTCGCTGCGCAACGCGTGACCGTCGCGGAGACGTTCGAGAATACGCCGGCCCTCAGCGCGGGAATCGATCGCGGGACCGAGATCGTCGCGATCGGTACGAGCGCTGCGACCCTCGTGCCGGTCAGTCAGATCATCGCGACAAGCGGACCAGCCGGCGTTTCCGATGCGCTGGGACCAAATACCGCGGGGACCACGCGCGTGCTGCGGGTGACGACTGCCGGGGTCACCAAGGAGGTCTCTGTCGCCAAGGCGGATTATGACCTGACCCCGGTATCCAGCCGCTACGGTGCCCAGATCATCAACGATGGCGGGATCAAGGTGGGTTACGTCAATCTGCGAACCTTCATCTCGACCGCCGACCCCGCGCTTCGCAGCGCGTTTGCGACCTTCAAGGCGGCGGGGATCACCAACGTGATCGTCGATCTGCGCTACAATGGCGGCGGATTGATCTCGATCTCCGAGCTGTTCAGCGACCTGCTGGGGGGTGCTCGATCGACCGCTGACGTCGTCGACTATACCGTGTTCCGCCCCGAAAAGGCGGCGAACAACACGACGCGCCTGTTCATGCCGCAAGCCCAGTCGATCGCGCCGACCAAGATCGCGTTCATCGGCACCGGCGGCACCGCGTCGGCTAGCGAACTGGTAATCAACGCCGCGATTCCGTATTTCCACAAGAACGCCGCGCTGATCGGCACCAACACCTACGGCAAGCCGGTCGGCCAGATCGCGCTCGACAAGCCGGCATGCGACGATCGGCTCCGGGTGATCGCTCTCAAGACGCAGAATTCCGCGCGGCAGGGCGATTATTATGACGGCTTGGCGGGCACGATCGAGGCCAGCTGTCAGGCAGGCGATGACGTTTCCTATCCGCTCGGCGATCCGCGTGAGGCATCGACCCGGACCGCGCTCAACTATCTTGAGGGCAAGAGCTGCGCGCCGATTCCGGCCAGTGCAGTATCCGCGGCGGCCCTCGCGACCGGCAGGCGCACGCTGCTGACTCCCGACAATCCCACCACCGCGCAGCGCGAAACGCCGGGGCTTTTCTAATCGCCGCTGGTCAGGTGCCAGTGCCGCGCGCTTTAACCGAGCTGATCACGGTCATCATGCCCTTGTCGTCCAGGACGAGTACATAGGTAGACCCGTCGAGGCAGGTTGCGGTCCAGGCGGGTTTGCCGTCGCCGGTCTTGGTTTCCTGCGACGTGCTAACGCCCTGACAATTCTCCCCCGAATCGCGGATCGCACGCAGGAATACTCCCTTGCGCTGGCCCTCCGGGAGCGCCTCGATCGTCGCGAGATAATTGGTGGTCGGTGCCATGACCGTCGCTTCGTTCGCGGGTGCCGCTCGATTACAGCCGGCGAGCGCGAGCCCGCATCCCAGGAGTGCAGTGACGCAAGGCAGCGTGGCGAAACGGATCATGGTCTTTCTCCAGTCAATCGTGGCACGAGTATACATCTACCGCGCCGCTATCGTTGAACCAGAGCCGCCCGCGCCGAGAGGGACGCGGGCGGCATAACCGTCAGGCGGGTTCCTGCACCGCGTCGGCCTTTGCGTTCAGCTTCGATTTCGCCATCTTGGTCAACTTGTCGTCGGTGGCGTATTCTTCGTCGAGCGTTTCCTGAAGGATCGCGGCGATATCAGCCCGACCGAGTTGGTTCGCCCAGGTGACGAGCGTGCCGTAGCGGGTGATTTCGTAATGCTCGACCGCCTGCGCCGATGCGATCAGCGCGGCATCAAGCACCGCCTTGTCGGCGATCTCGCCCGCGACCTCGTTGGCTTCCTTGATGATGCCGTCGATCGCGGGGCAGGTGACCGCCTTAGCCTTTTCATTCATCATATCGAAGATCCGCTCGAGCCGGGCGATCTGGCCTTCGGTTTCCTTCAGATGGGTCTGGAAGCCTTGCTTGAGCCCGGCGTCGGTCGCCTTGTCGACCATCTTGGGCAGCGCCTTCGTGATCTGGTTCTCAGCGTAATAGACATCCTGAAGCTGGTGCAGAAACAGGTCGTCGAAGGTTTGGATATCTTTGCTGAACAGGCCCATGTTGCGTCTCCATCGGTAAGGGGTGGCCGGGCGCAAAAAGGGGGGAAGCGCCCGGCTCAATGGGTCAACGGACGAACGCAGCAATGGGTTCACGCCAACGCGACTGATCGGGGTTAATCCGGACGCAGTTACGCGTCGCGGCACAAAGTCGCGCCCACGCGTTGTCCGCGGCGAAGGAGAAGTGACGATGACAAGCGACAAGGCCCCTTGGACCCTCAATGAACTGGCCGAGAAGATGCGCGACCTCGATTTCTGCCTGCTGTCGACCAAGGCGGCGGACGGGTCGATCCCGGCGCGCCCGATGAGCAACAACCGCGAGGTGGCGTTCGACGGCAACAGCTGGTTCTTCGCTGACGACAGCGCGCGGATGGTCGGCGAGATCGCAGCGAATCCCACGGTCGGATTGGGCTATCAGGGCAAGGCGGGGATGCTCGGTATGCGCCCGCTGTTCATTGCGATCGAGGGCAAGGCAGAGCTGGTCCGCGACCGCGCGCAATTCGCGGCACATTGGACCGACGGGCTCGAACGCTGGTGGCCCGATGGCATCGAGACGCCGGGGCTGGTGCTGATAAAGGTCCATGCGGCGCGTGCGCATTATTGGGATGGCGAAGACGAGGGCGAAGTGACGCTGTAACGCGGCGCTGATCGATCGATTTGATAGAGCCCCCGCGCGCCAATCACGCTATGATACGCGCGGGGCCTCTCGCCCCGATGGGAACCGATCATGGCGAAAAGCCAGAAGAAATCGAACAAGGAAGTTCGCAAACCCAAGGCGGAAAAGACCAAGACGATCGCCGCCAACGCCTCGACCAAGGACAAGCCGGTCGCGATGGTGAACCTGAACAGCTGATTGCCCGTAATCTGCGCGGCGGTGGCTAGCTGTAGCGGGTCACCGCTCGCGCGATCGCTGGGCTGGCCCCGCGTTAATGCGGTGTGCGCGGCGGCCGGCGGCGCGGCAGCTGGCCGATCCCCGCGATGAGATCATAGGGAATCGCGATCGCTTCGCGCAGGCGCATCCGGCGCAGATCCGCAGCGTTGCCGACGTGCCCCATCGCGAGGCCGCGGCACCGTACGCCTGCGATCGCAAACAGCATTCTGACCCGCGGCTGGTGATAGCGGTCGGTGCAGGCAACCGCGACCCTATAGCCCCGTTCGCGCATGAACGCGGCCGCGGCGCGGACCGATTGCAGCGTGTCGCCGCTGGTCTCGTCACAATGCACCCGGGCGGGATCGATCGCGGTGTCGATCAGCCGGGCCATCACCGATGCTTCGGATGCGCCATGTCGCCCGACACCCCCTGTGCAGAACAGGTCGGCGGCGGGGTAGAGCCGCGCGGCGGCGACTGCGCCCGCGATTCGGTGCGCGAGCGCGGGACTTGGGGTGCCGTCCTCGCGCACCGCCGCGCCGAAGACGACGATCAGTGGGCGCTCAGAGCTGATGACCGGTCCGATCGCGCTTGGTCGCGAGATAGCGCGCATTGTGCGGGTTGGCGGGCAGCGTGTGGGCGATTCGCTCGACGACGGTCACGCCGGCTGCCTCAAGTCCGGCCACCTTGGCGAGGTTGTTGGTGAGCAGCCTGATGCGGCGTTGGCCGAGCAGATCGAGCATCCGCGCCGCGACCCCGAAATCGCGCGCATCGACCGCAAAACCCAGCCTGGTGTTGGCATCGACGGTGTCGAACCCCTGGTCCTGGAGTGCATAGGCGCGCAATTTGTTGACGAGCCCGATCCCGCGTCCTTCCTGACGGAGATAGATCAGGATGCCCCAACCGCTGGCGTGGATCGCGCGGATCGCGGCGTGCAACTGGGGACCGCAATCGCATTTGAGGCTGCCGAACACATCCCCGGTCAGGCATTCGCTATGCAGCCGCACGAGCGGAGGATGGCCATCGGGCTGTCCGATCAGCAGTGCAACATGGTCGTCGATGCTGTCTGGTGAGCGGAATGCGACGATCTCGGCATGTTCGGCTCCCGCGAGGGGCAGCCGGGCGCGGGTCGCCAGCGTCAACCGGGCCGCGTCCGCGTGCGCGTCGATGTCGGCGACGGAGATCACGTCCTCGACCGGGCCCGCGCCGACGAAAAAAGCCGGGAGCAGCCCAGCGACCCGCGCCAATCGCAACGCGGCGGCGGCGGCCGCCCGATCGGGAACCGCGATCGTGCGGAATGGACCCTTCAACGGGGTCGCGAGATCGAATTGCGGGTCGGCCAGCGCGGTCGCGACCGCAAAATCGATCCAGGGCGCGCGATCGACCAGGATCGGCGCGTCGGGTTCGGCTTGCGGGGAACCCCGGGCGGCCTCGAGCTGGTTGACCAACTTCAGCGTTGCGGCGCGGCCCGCACTGATCAGCACCGGCGCGCTGGCGCCGGGATCGAACGTCGCCAGCCGGGTCGGATCCGCGGTTTCGATGGGCAGCAGCGTCAGGCCGTCGATCGCGATGGCCCAGCCGCGCCGCAACGCGTCGATCGCGCGCGCGGTCGCCCGGGCGCCCGGCTCGTTCAAAAATCGAACTCGGTGACGATCGGGACATGATCGGAGGGTTTAAGCCAACTGCGGCAATCCTCGTGAACGATATGCGCGGTCGCCTGCGCCGCGACGTCGCGGGTCGCCCACATGTGATCGAGCCGCCGCCCGCGATCGGATGCTGCCCAATCCTTTGCGCGATAGCTCCACCAGGTGTGGAGCCGCGCGGGGGCGGGGTGAAATTGGCGTCCGAGATCGACCCAGTCGTTCGCCGCGCGGAGGCCGTCGAGCGCCTCCACTTCGATCGCCGTGTGGCTGACCACCCCGAGCAGTTGCTTGTGGCCCCAGACGTCGGATGGCAGCGGCGCGATATTGAAATCGCCGGTCAGGATCGTCGGCCCGTCGAGCGCCGCGGACCAGTGCGTCATCCGTTCGACGAAATCGAGCTTCTGCCCGAATTTGGCGTTCACCGCGCGGTCGGGCACGTCGCCGCCAGCCGGGACGTAGACATTTTCCAGCCGGACGCCGCCCGGCAGTTTCACGCCGACGTGCCGCGCCTCGCGGTTTGCCTGCCAGTCGAACCGGTCGTCCTCGATGATCGGCACCCGCGACAGGATCGCGACGCCGTGATGCATCCGCTGGCCGTGAACGACAATATGGCGATAGCCGAGCTTGCGGAACGGATCGAACGGGAAATCCTGGTCGACGACCTTGGTTTCCTGCAGGCACAGAATGTCAGGCGCGGCCTCACGCAGGAAGCGGGCGACGATATCGATCCTGAAGCGGACCGAATTGATGTTCCAAGAGGCGATCTTCACGTCGTCGCAGTTAGTCTTGTCGCCATCCGGCGACAAGACGCGGCACCGGCCCGCTCCCCCTCCCGGCCACCCATTCAAATATGCTGTGGATGGCTTGGAGGGGAGCGGGCTGGGGCTGCCCATCGGCCTCAGCCGATCGAAAACGAAAAGGCCCCCGCTCCGGGGGCATGGAGCGAGGGCCGACCTAGCGTTCGTCACGCAGGCGGGACATGGTTCGTCCGGGCAACAGGGGGAAAAATCCCGGCTCGCGCCACATCCGCAACGCCGTCTTTACCCAGACGAACCTGTCGCCCGGATGAATGGGCGGATGACAATTTGTTCAGGTAGATCGCGTCGATCCCGCTTATGAGTCAGCGCCGCGGCCCCTTTTTGCGCGGATCGTTCCAGCGGAACATGTTGTCACCGACCGCACCGCCGTACTGCTGTTTCGCCAACCGGATCGTGGTCCGATTGTTCTGGCTGTCGAGCGCGACCCAGCCCTGCAGCATCAGCCCCGCGGGCGCAGCGGGATCGCGCGCGAAGACAAGCGTGATCCGGCCATATTCGGGGTGTTTTGGATCATTGGCATCGACCGAAATCACCTGATCGTCGTAGCCCGGGATCACCTTGGCATAGCGCGAGATATCGCGGCTGGGATCGAGGAGTACGCCGAGCGGCGAATTCTTGATCGGCCAGCGCTGCACCTGATTGACCGAATAATCGATGAAGGTCAGCGCGCCGCCCTCCGCGACGATCAGGATCGGCACCCCCTTCTCGTATTGGAAGCGGATCTTTCCGGGCTGTTTCAGCGTCAGCACCCCGGTCAGCACCTTGCCGTTGCGATCGGTCTGGGTGAAATCGGCGGTCATCGTCTTGATCGACCGGAGATGCTGCTGGACCGCTGCAAGGTCGCTCGCGGGGGACGCGGCGAGCGGCGCGCCGGCAGCGGCGATGACGGCGGGCGCGGCAAGCGCGCGGAGTAGCGTGAGGTTCATGGGGCTCCTGATGCGGATGGCGCGTTGAATGACCGCTGAACTAGGCGTTCATCGTCGCGGCGTGAAGCGCGGCGGTTCGGGCGTGGTCACGCTCGATCGGTCAGATCGCATGCCCCTCGGTATCGCGGAGTACCTCGCGTCGCCCGACATGGTCGGGTCGCCCGACGATGCCGTCCTTTTCCATCCGCTCGATCAGCCGCGCGGCAGAGTTGTAGCCGATGCGCAGCTGGCGTTGGAGCCAGGAGGTCGAGGCCTTTTGCGATTCGCAGACCAGCTGGATCGCGTTGCGATATTGCTGATCTTCCGCCGAATCCTCCCCCGTGGGCGAGCCTTCGAGGGTGAAGCCGTCCTCGGGTTCCTCGGTGACCGAATTGATGTAATCGGGTCGCCCCTGCGCGCGCCAATGGTCGGCGACCGCGCGGACCTCGTCGTCCGACACGAACGGCCCGTGGACGCGGACGATGCCCTTACCGCCGGGCATGTAGAGCATATCGCCCTTGCCGAGCAGCTGTTCGGCACCCTGTTCGCCCAGGATGGTGCGCGAATCGATCTTGCTGGTGACGTGGAAGCTGATCCGGGTCGGCAAATTGGCCTTGATGACCCCGGTGATGACGTCGACCGAGGGGCGCTGGGTCGCCATGATCAGGTGGATACCCGCGGCGCGCGCCTTTTGCGCGAGCCGCTGGATCAGGAATTCGACTTCCTTGCCCGCGGTCATCATCAGGTCGGCGAGCTCGTCGACGATGACCACGATCTGCGGCAGCGGTTCGTAGTCGAGCGGCTCCTCCTCATAGATCGGCTGGCCGGTATCGGGATTATACCCGGTCTGGACTTTCCGCCCGAGGCGTTGGCCCTTGGCCTTGGCGGCGCGGACCTTGTCGTTGAAGCCGGCGAGACTCCGCACGCCGACCGACGACATCTGGCGGTAGCGGTCCTCCATCTGCTCGACCGCCCATTTCAGTGCGCGCACCGCCTTGGCTGGGTCGGTGACGACGGGCGAGAGCAGGTGGGGAATATCGTCGTACATGCTCAGTTCGAGCATCTTGGGATCGATCATGATCATCCGGCACTGGTCGGGGGTCAGCCGATACAGCAGCGACAGGATCATGCAGTTCAGCCCGACCGACTTGCCCGATCCGGTCGTCCCCGCGACGAGCAGATGCGGCATCGGCGCGAGATCGGCGATGACCGGGTCGCCCGCAATGTTCTTGCCGAGAATGATCGGGAGCTGTGCCGATTGATCCTCGAACGTCTGGCTTGCGACGAGTTCGTGGAGCGCCACCGTTTCGCGCTTGGCGTTGGGCAGTTCGATCCCGATCACAGTGCGACCGGGGATGGTCGCGACCCGCGCGGAGATCGCGGACATGTTGCGCGCGATATCGTCGGCGAGTGCGATGACCCGGCTGGCCTTGATGCCGCTTTCGGGTTCGAGTTCGTACATCGTGACGACGGGGCCGGGACGGACCTCGATGATCGATCCCTTGACCTTGAAATCGTCGAGCACATTTTCGAGCAGTCGCGCGTTGCGTTCCAGCGCGGCCTTGTCGATCGAGCCCTTCGGGATCGGCGGTGGCAGCGCGAGCAGGTCGAGCCCGGGCAATTTGTAGCTGTGACCGAGATCGAGCTGCGCCTGGGTGGGCTTGGTCTTGGCGATCGACGGGGCCAGCGTGCGATCCGAGATCACCGGCGCAGGGCGCGGATCGGGCGCCGCCACCGCGCGTGGAATGCTGACGGCCTTGCGGGTCAAGGTCAGCGGCTCGTCATCGGTCGCGACCGCCGCGTCATAGGCGGTGCCAGGGGATACCGCGGCGCGGCGATGCCAGGGTCGTTCGCCGAGCGCCAGTTCGAGGCTGCGCGCCCAGATGATGATTCCCACCACCCCGGCGAGCAGGCCGATCGCGCGCATCCCCCAGAGCGATACCGCCGGCTGGTTCGCGAACGCGAGCGCCCAGACAGCGATCCGCGCCAAGCCGAGCCCGAACGCGCCGCCCCAGCCGGCGGGCAGCGCGAGGACCGCCGCATCGGACACCGTTGCGAGCGCGGTGGCGATCAGCGCAATGCCAATCCCCGCATCACGCAGCATCCGCACCCACCGCCCCGCGGGCTGGTTTCGCCACAGTCTGAGCGCCACGATCGGCCCGATCGGCAGCAGCAGCGCCACGACGGGGCCGAACAGCGACAGCGCGATGTCGGCGAACCACGCGCCGGGTGCGCCGATCAGATTGCGGACGTCGCCCCCGGCCGCGGTGTTGAGCGCCGGGTCGGCGGCGTGGTAGCTCGCCAGCGCCAGCGCCATCAGGATCGTCGCGAGGAACAGCGTGATCGCGGCGATCAGCGCGCCCCCGCGCACCGCCCCGGTCTTCACCGTTTCCCGCCATAGCCCGGTATCGCGGGCTTGCGCGCGGCTAGCCATTGCCTTGGTTCCCCCGAAATCCTGCTAAGATGCGCCGGAATCATCCTCCCTGCCGACTCCGCCGTCAAGACGGGGGGCTGCCAAGCGTCGTTGGCAGCGTCGTTTAGTGGGGGTAGAGAGTCCGAATGGACACAGATGTCATCATTCTGGGCGGTGGGCTGGTCGGCACCACCCTGGCGCTCGCGCTCGACGCGCACGGGCTGACCGCGACCGTCATCGACCCTGCCGATCCCGCGACGATCCTCTCCCCGGGGTTCGACGGGCGCGCGTCGGCGGTGGCGAGCGCGAGCGGGCGGATGCTCGATGCGATCGGCGTCGGCACGCGCCTGTCGGGGCAGGGCTGCACGATCCGCCACATCAGGGTGAGCGACGGGCTGAAGCCGGGGAAGCTCGATTTCATCCCCGATGCCGATGACGATGCACTCGGCACGATGTACGAAAACAAGCTGCTGCGCACCGCGTTGTTCGAAACCGCGAGTGCTGCTTCGCACGTCGATCTTCGCATGAAGACCCGCGCGGTGTCGGTCGATCGCGGCGAGCATGGCGTCACCGCGACGCTCGATTCGGGCGAGACGATCCGCGCCCCGTTGCTGGTCGCGGCGGAGGGGCGCAACTCCCCGACCCGTACCGCAGCGGGCATCACCGTCGCGCGCTGGCGCTATGATCACGCCGCGATCATCGGCGCGTTCCATCACGAGGAAGATCACGAGAACACCGCGTTCGAGATTTTCTATGCGGCAGGCCCGTTCGCGCTGCTGCCGCTGCCCGACGACGCGTTGGGGCATCGATCGGCGATCGTGTGGACGGTAAAGGCGCGGGACGCGGCGGGGATGCTGAAGCTCGGCGATCGCGGATTCCTCGCCGAGGCCGAACAGCGGATGGGCGGTTTCCTGGGAAAACTGTCGGGTGCGAGCCCCCGCGCCGCTTATCCGCTCGGATTCCATCACGCCGCGCGGATCACCGATCGTCGACTCGCGCTGGTCGGGGACAGCGCGCACGGCATCCATCCGATCGCGGGGCAGGGATTGAACCTCGGGTTCCGCGATGTCGCCGCGCTCACCGAGGTGCTGGTCGAGGGCAAGCGCGTCGGGCTCGACCTCGGCGATGCCGCGCTGCTCGATCGCTATCAGCGCTGGCGCGGGCTCGATACCTTCATGGTTGCCGCCGCGACCGACACGCTGACCCGCCTGTTCGGTATTCCCGGCAAGACCGCCAGCGCGGTCCGCCGGTTCGGGATCGGCGCGGTAGACCGCATCCCCCCGCTCAAGGAGCGCTTCATGGCCGAGGCGCGCGGCGAGAGCGGCGATCTGCCGAAATTGCTTCAGGGCATGGCAGTGTGACCGCCCCTTTGCGCGACAAGCAATTAGGCGTCGCGCGGGGAATGGGGATCGGGCTGGGCATCACGCTCGCGCTGCTGATCCTATGGGGCTGGCGTGCGTTCCCCGACGATGTCGGCGATCGCCTCAGGACGCTCGGCGCCGCCGCGACGATGCTCGGCCTGTGGCTTGCCGCGGGTATCGGCAACGTCGCACGACTTCGATTCTTCTCCGCCAGCGCGATCGATGCAGGGATTGGTGACGACGAACGCGATGTAGCGATCGTGCGGGCGCGCGCCGTGTTGCAAAACACGCTCGAACAGGCGCTCGTCGCGATGCTCGCCTATGCGGCGCTGGCGCTCGTTGAGGATCGGTCGCGACTGTTGATCGTTGGCCTGGTCACGGCGTTCTCGGTCGGGCGGACGCTGTTCTGGGCTGGCTATGCCGGCGGTGCGACCTCACGGGCGCTCGGCTTTGCGCTGACCTTCTACCCGAGCGTCGCGGGTCTTCTGGTCGCGTTGCTCAGCGCACTGCGGGGCTGACGCGACGCGAACGATGCGCGCGAAATCGAAACCGCGGGCCCGATCGTCGCAGCGTTATCCTCCGTGATCGAGCGCGCGCGCTTCCTCGATCAGCATCACCGGCACGCCGTCGCGAATGGGAAAGGCGAGACCGGCGGCTTCCGACACCAGCTCCTGACGCTCCTGGTCGTAGCGAAGAGGCTGGCGCGTCACCGGGCAGATGAGTTTGCCGAGCAGCCACGGATCGAGCGTCATGCGGATCGAGTCACTGCAGCGTTACTCGTTCCTCGCCGTCGTGGCGGCCGAAGAACTGCATGAGCTGGATGATCAGTTCGGCACGATCCTCGATTCCCTCGGCCTCGAGCAGCGCCTGTTTCGCAGCGGCGTCGAACGGCGCGATCTGCGCGATGCCGTTGACGAGGCTTTCGTCGTCGAGCTGCCCGACCGCATCCCAATCAACCGCATAGCCCTGCGCATCGGCGAAGCGGCGCGATTCGAGCTCCAGCGACGACCGGCGACCGAGCGACAGCGTCTCGTCTTCACGCATCGGGATCAGTTCGGCCTCGACCTGGCGGAACGCGCTCGCCGCATCGAGTTCGCGGACCACGCGGAAAAGCGCGACACCCTCCAGAATCAGATTGTAGCGGCCATCGTCCATCGCCTCGACCTCGACGATCCGCCCGACGCAGCCGAGGTCGTAGAGCGGCGTACGATCGCCGGTGCCGCCGATTTCCACCCGCGGCTGGATCATCCCGATCCGCCGATCGCGCGCCATCGCATCGCTCACCATCGCGCGGTACCGTGGCTCGAAGATGTGAAGCGGCAGATGCATTCCCGGAAGCAGCAGCGCGCCGGGCAGCGGAAAAATCGACAGACGCGTGGTTTCGGTCATCCGAACAGGATCGCGGACAGCCGGCGGCGCTGCTGCGAGACCCAAGGATCTTCGAGCCCGACCGCTTCGAACAGCTTCAGCAATTGCGCGCGTGCCGCGCCTTCGTCCCAGTCGCGGTCGGCGGCGGTAATGTGGAGCAGATTGTCCGCCGCGGCGTCGCGGTCGCCCGCCGCCATCTGGGCGTTGGCCAGCATGAAGCGCCGGGCGTGATCGTCGGGGTCGGCATCAACCTCGGCCTTCAGTCCCGACAGATCCTCGACCGGGATCGCGGATTGCGCGAGCGCCAGCGTCGCCTTGGCGCGATCGATCCCGGCGTCCTTCAGCCCCTCTGGCAGCGCATCGATCGCGGCTTGCGCGTCGTCGTCTCGCCCCGCTGCGACCAGCGCACGGATCCGGCCCGACAGAACATGAGGATTGTCGGGTGCCATCTCGACCAGCTGATCGAAGATCGTAACCGCGCGGTCGGGGTCACCGCCCGCGAGGATTTCTTCGCCCATCGCGAGCAGCGGCTCGAGCTCGGCGGCAGCCTCGTCAGCAGGCGATTCGATCGGCAGCTGTTTCAGCAGTTGATCGAGCGCCACGCGCAGCTGCGTTTCGGTGCGCGCGCTCGTCAGATCGGCGACGAGCTGGCCCTGGAACATCGCATAGACCGTCGGAATCGATTTGATCTGGAATTGCGCGGCGATGAACTGGTTCTTGTCGGTATCGATCTTGGCGAGGAGGACGCCCTTGTCGGCGTAATCGACCGCGATCTTCTCCAGTGTCGGGCTGAGCGCCTTGCATGGACCACACCATTCGGCCCAGAAATCGATGATGACGAGGCCGGTCATCGAGGGTTCGACGACATCGCGCCGGAAATCCTCGATCGCTTCCTTCTCGGCTGGGGACATGCCTAACGTGGCCAATGCGTGCTCCTGTTTGCGTTCCGCCTATGTGGGGCAGGAACGCGGCTGCGCCAAGGTATCAGTGGAAATCGCGCGATTTGGGCATGATCCGGGCATCACGCGGATGGCGACCGCGAGGGTCCTGGCTCCTGACCGGCTTGGGACGGATCACTTCGTCGACCGGGCTCAACGGCGGTTCGGCATCATAGTCGGAGGATAGCCGCCGCAGTTCGTCGGTACGATCATCGGCGCGTTTCGCCATCAGGTGGACGACGCCCTCCTCGCTACGCTGGATCACGCCTTCCAGCACCATCAGCCGCGCCGCCATCACCGCGCGGCGGTTCTCCTCGAAATCGCGCGCCCAGATCAGGCCGTTGGTGATGCCGGTTTCGTCCTCGATCGTGACGAAGATCGCATTGCCCTTGCCGGGCCGCTGGCGGACCAGGACGACCCCGGCGACGCGGGCGCGCGCGCCGTTCTTCGCGCTGGCGACCTCAGCCGAAGACAGAATCCCCTCTGCCGCGAACAGCGGGCGCAGAAAGGTCATCGGGTGATCCTTCAACGACAGCCGCGTCGTCTGGTAATCCGCGGCGACCTGTTCGGATCGCGGCATGCGGGGCAGGTGTGCATCGGGTTCGGTACCGAGTTCGGGGGCGTCGGCGGCGGCGAACAGCGCGAGTTGCCGGGGCGGCGTGCGGCGCACATCCCACAGCGCCTCACGGCGATCCTTGGCGATTGACCCGAACGTATCGGCGTCGGCGAGCAGCCGCAGCGCGCGCGGCGGCAACTGCGCACGGGCCGCGAGGTCCTCGATCGTCGCGAACGGGGTTGCCCCGCGCGCGGCGACGAGCGCGGTCGCCCAGTCTTCGCGAAACCCGTCGATCTGGCGAAAGCCCAGCCGGATCGCCAATCCTTCCGGGGCCGGAGAGAATTGGGGTTCCAGCCCATTGTCCCACGCGCTCGCATTCACGTCGATGCTGCGCACCTCGACGCCGTGTTCCACCGCATCGCGGACGAGCTGCGCGGGGGCATAGAAGCCCATCGGCTGCGAATTGAGGATCGCGGCGCCGAACACCGCGGGATGGAAACATTTGATCCAGGACGACACATAGACGAGCCGCGCGAACGACAACGCGTGGCTTTCGGGGAATCCATAGCTGCCGAAACCCTCGATCTGCTGGTAGCAGCGCTGCGCGAAATCCTCGGTATAGCCGCGCCGGGTCATGCCATCGACCAGCTTGCGTTCGAAATTGTGCATGCCGCCTACGTTGCGAAACGTCGCCATCGCGCGGCGCAGCTGGTTCGCCTCGTCGCCGGTGAACTTCGCCGCGACGATCGCGAGCTTCATCGCCTGTTCCTGGAACAACGGCACGCCATAAGTGGATTTGAGCAATTGGCGCAGTTCGTCGGGAGGGCCGTGGCGCGGATCGGGGGAAGGGAATTCGACCGCCTCCTTACCCGAGCGGCGGCGCAGATAGGGGTGGACCATGTCGCCCTCGATCGGCCCGGGGCGGACGATCGCGACTTGGACGACGAGGTCGTAGAGCTGGCGGGGTCTGAGCCGCGGCAGCATGTTGATCTGCGCGCGGCTTTCGACCTGAAATACCCCGATGCTGTCGCCCTTGCAGAGCATGTCGTAGACCGCGGGGTGTTCGGCGGTCGCGATCGTGTCGAGCGCGTGATCGCCCAGGCCGTGCGCGCGCAGCAGATCGAACGCCTTGCGGATGCAGGTCAGCATCCCGAGCGCCAGGATATCGACCTTCATTAGTCCGAGCGTATCGATGTCGTCCTTGTCCCATTCGATGAAGGTGCGGTCGGGCATCGCGGCGTTGTGGATCGGGACCATCTCGTCGAGCCGCCCGTGGGTCAGCACATAGCCGCCGACATGTTGCGACAGGTGGCGCGGGAATTCGAGCAATTGCCCGACCATGTCGATCAGCCGCGCGATTTCGGGATTGGTCGCGTCGAACCCCGTCTCGCGCATCCGCTGTTCCTCGAATCGGCTCGCGAAGCTGCCCCACACGGTGCTGGTCAGCCGCTGGGTCACGTCTTCGCTGAGACCGAGCGCCTTGCCGACCTCGCGCACCGTGCTTTTGGGGCGATAATGGATGACGGTCGCGGCGATCGCGGCGCGGTCGCGGCCATAGCGGCGATAGATATACTGCATCACCTCCTCGCGCCGCTCATGTTCGAAATCGACGTCGATGTCGGGAGGCTCGTCGCGTTCGGCGCTGACGAAGCGGGAGAACAACAGGTCGTATTTCAATGGATCGACCGAGGTGATGCCGAGCAAGTAACACACCGCCGAATTGGCCGCCGAGCCGCGGCCCTGGCACAGGATCGGCGGGTCGCAGCGCCGCGCGAACCGGACGATGTCGTGCACGGTCAGGAAATAATAGGCGTATTGCCGATCGCGGATCAGCGCGAATTCCTCGTTGAGCAGCGCCATCATTTTGTCAGGCACGCGGTCCCCGGTCTCGGTGCCGTAGCGCTCGAGCACGATTTGCCAGACGAGGTGCTCGAGCCAGTCGTGCGGATCCCAGCCGGCGGGGACGGGCTCATGCGGGTATTCATAGCGCAACTGGTCGAGATCGAAGTCGATCCGCCCGAGCAGGTCGAGACTGTGTCCGATCGCGTGCGGCTGGTCGCGGAAAAGATGCGCCATCTCGCGTGCGTCCTTCAGATAGCGTTCGCCATTCGCGGCGAGAACACGGCCCGCGCGCTGGACGGTCAACCCTTCGCGGATGCAGGTGACGACATCGTGGAGCTGGCGCGCCTCGGCATCGGCGTAGAGCGCATCGCAGGTCGCGAGCAGCGGCACGTCCGCGGCATCGGCAATCGCCGCGAGCCTGGCGAGTCGTCGCCGGTCGCGGCCACCGTGCGGCATCGTCACCCCGAGCCATACCGCGCCCGGCGCGATGGCGGTGAGCGCTGCGAGGGTCGATTCGAGACCCGCGTCTGCGCGCGGTGGCGGCAGGTCGACGGGGGTTAAAGGGGTCGCTGCGCGTGCGCTCGAGGTCGGCAACACGATCAGCAGCAGATCGGCATGGAGCGCGGCGAGGTCGTCGAGCCCGAGCAGACACCCGCCCTTTTCCGCGCGGCGGTTGCCGAGGGTCAGCAGCCGGGCCAGCCGCCCCCAGCCGTACCGCGTCGTCGGATAGGCAATGATATCCTGCGTCCCGTCGGCGAAGACGAGCCGCGCTCCGACCACGAGCCGGAAATCGAGCGGGGGCAGCCGCGCGCCGAGCAACCCCGCGCGCGCCTGCTTGAGCGCGGCATGCGCGCGGACGACGCCCGCAACGGTGTTGCGGTCCGCGAGTCCGATTCCGGCAAGATCCAGCGCGACCGCCTGCGCGACCATGTCGGCGGGATGGCTGGCCCCGTCGAGAAACGAGAAATTGGTCGCGGCGACGAGCTCGGCGAAGGCGGGCACGGCCCTTACCCTCCCGGTGTCGGGAGGAGTGGCGACAGCGGTCACGCGAAGAGTCCGTGCAGATACCAGTTCGGCGCATCGGTCTCCGAATAAAGCCCGTGGCGAAAAATCCAGAAGCGCCGCCCGCGGCGATCCTCGACACGGAAATAATCGCGCGTGGGGATCATGCCGTCGTGTCGCCGCCACCATTCGCCCGCGATCCGCTCCGGCCCTTCGGCGCGCGCGACATCGTGGACCGTGCGCCGCCAGCGGAAGCGGCGCGGTGGCCCGTCGGGGACTTCGGCCATCATCGATTCGATCCGCTGGGGGGGGTCGAACAAATAGATCGGGCGCAGCGGGGGTTCGCCGGGTTCGGGTTCGGGCCAGGCGTCGACCGGGGTCGGTGCGGTCGCGGGGAGCATCAATTCGGCCTGTTCGGGAATATGGCGGTCGCGGGGCGCGCAGCGGCGGACGCGCGCCCGCCCGAGCCGGGTCGAGAGCTGATCGACCAGTGCCGCCAGTTCGGCGGTTTGCGAACGTCCACCCTCCAGCTTCAACTGGGTGGCGTCGAGCCGCTCGGCGAGCGCGACATCGAGCCGCATCATGTCATAGCCGAACCCCGGGTCGAGCGGGTCGGCGAGCGCATCGATCCGTTCGCGAAACAGCCGCATCAGCAACGCGACGTCGCGGGTCGGCTGCCCGGTCTCGACCCGTAGCGACTGGACCTCGCCGTCGGTACGGAACAGCCGCGCCTCCCACCGTCGCCCGCCTTCGTGGCGGCGTTCGAGCGCCTCGACCGCCTCGCCTGCCAGCGCGGCGAGCACCTCGAGCGCGAAATCGCTGCGCGCGATCGGTTCGGCGAAACGGCGTTCGGCAGCGATCGTGTCGATGTTGCGCCGCGCAACTACCGGTGCCGTCGCCTCGCCCGACAACCGCCGCACCGCGGTCACGGCGTCTGGCCCGAAGCGCGCTGCGATCGCTGCGAGCGGGCGGTTCATGACATCGCCGACGGTCTTCAGCCCCGCCCGCGTCAGCGCGACGCTGGCCTCCTCGTCGAGCCCCAGCGCGGCGACCGGCAGCCGTCGCAC
>JALYTW010000152.1 GCA_030854075.1 Pseudomonadota bacterium | reverse complement strand
CCGAAACGGCTCCGAGCTAACCCCCGAACTTGACCCCGACATAGCCCCAGGCTCGTCCATATCCATGCAGCAGGAATCGCAGCCGTCGCTCGC
Organism: Pseudomonadota bacterium; assembly: GCA_030854075.1. Lineage (GTDB taxonomy): Bacteria > Pseudomonadota > Alphaproteobacteria > Sphingomonadales > Sphingomonadaceae > Sphingomonas. The sequence goes on along the minus strand of JALYTW010000152.1, from coordinate 2,223 downwards.
CCCCGCAAGGTGGAGCCGGAACAGCGCTTACCCTGAAACGCGACGTGATCGCGTTATGGCTTGCGGCGCGGGATCCGCGGACGCCATGGTACGCCAAGGCAGTCGCCGGCGCGGTTGCCGCCTATGCCTTGTCACCGATCGACCTCATTCCAGATTTCATTCCTGTTTTTGGCTATCTCGATGATGTGATTCTCGTGCCGCTTGGCATTGCGCTTGCGGTGCGTCTTATCCCCCCGCCGCTAATGGAAGAATACCGGGCGGCAGCCACGCTGCGAAGTGAACGCCCTGCGAGCAAGCTTGCGATCATCGTAATCATTGCCGTGTGGGCCGTAGCCCTCACCATCGCAGCGTGGTTGGCATGGCCGCATATTTGGCGGGTGGTCAGCCGCTATGGGAATGGGTTCGCAAGATCAGGGCCGGTCGCCCTCAGCTGACGGCAACCACTTACCGTGACGCGAGAATTATTCGCCGCGGGGTCGGCGAACAAGTGCCGAGAGCAGTCCTTCCGCCTCCGCTACCCGACGAACTGCAAGGCGGCTGGACAATGGCCGCCGCAGTCAGGTTTTTATAAACCCAAGAAGTCGGCGCGCGCCTCGGCGAGGAGGTCGGTGAGCTGGCGGTTGATGGCCGCGCCATTGAGATGCTGGTGAACAGCGTCGTACCCCTCTCTCCTAAGCGTTTGGCGAACGTCGTTGACCGACCGGCATTTGCCGGACCGTGCCAGTTGAAGCGCGCGCTCCAGCGTCGAGAGGGCCTCGCTCATGGTGGTAGCTTAGCTGCTAACCGATCCTTGCTCCAGCGGGTTGCCGAACGGTCTCCGGGTCAGGCGAGACCCCAGTTTTGAGGTAGGCCGTAAGAATCAGCGTCAAAACAGCCCTCTCATGAGAAGACGATCGTTTGGTTGGGGATCGGCACACAGGCTCGATCGATCCTGATCGAAAGGCGAGGGCGGCGGGGCATGGCCGCGACCTTACTGACCTTCAATCCTGATTATAAAAATGGGTCCCGTCATGATCGGGTGGGTTTTTTCTCGTGACGGAGGTCCACGCCGATCGTATCCGGTCGCGATGGTGGGCGCTCAGACGGCGAAATGGCAGGCGCTAAGCGCGACCGAGCAGGCTGCGCTGGCATCGGCGACATTCGAAGATGATCGCCGCTGGTTTATCAGTGCCGACTTCAATGATGTAGGCGCAGCGCTCGCGGCTCGCGGACTGGCCAAATTGCAGGGCGACCGCTGGTCGCTCACCGCGACCGGTCATACCGTTCGGGCGATGCGAGGAAGGCCAACCACGAAAGCCTCCCCTTCGGTGCTCGCAGCCAGTCGAGAAAAATAACGGCCCGCCGACAGCTGTGAGCGACCGAGCGGGCCGGGCTGGGCGTCCTTGGGGGGATAGCAGCCATGCGCAGTACGCGCGACGCGATCGATCGGTTGCGAGCCGGTTTGATTCAATTGCGCGCTAAGTCCGGCATTCATGAACATTGGCGTTTTGACATTCACTTCCAGTGCAGCCGACTGGGCGTAGGTCGTCATCGTCAGTGTTGGTGAGAGGATCAGACCGTGAAATTTCGATTGTTGATCGCATCTGTTGCCGCCGCGTCGCTCGGCGCGTTCGTCCCCGCTGCAGCTTCTGCGCAGTCCAGTTTCTCAATTAGCATCGGATCGGGCGGCTACGGCGGCCAGCAGTACGGCAACGGGGGCTATGGTTATAACCAGCACGGTGCCCGCCATGAGGAACTTGCCGAAGAGCACGGCGATTCGCACGATGAGCTCGATGCGGAGCATGAGGACGCCCACGAGCAGGGACTCAATCGCTGGGAGCATGCCCAGGTGCATCAGCAGCTACGGTATGAGCACGCCCAGCGGGATTACCAACTCGCTCGCCAGCACGCATATCAAGATCGGCGTGATGCATGGCGTCGCCGCTATCAGGGCTACGGGTATCAGGGCTATCAGAATTACGGCTACCGCGGCTATTGAGAACTCAGCGTTCGAATAGGGGCGCGGATCGAGGCAGTTTCGCCCGCCGCGCCCGAATATTCCATGCGGTCCGATCGGCTGGTCGGCTCCGGCGGGCGACCTGTGCAGTCGCCTCGCGTCCTGCGACCTCGGCCGGCCGCAGCGAAGGCCAGGTTCGTGGAAATTCGAAACATCGGCGGGACCGATTCCGTTCCTGTTCGTTCTCGGTCAGCGCTCATCGCAGCGTCAGTTTGTTCAAGCGATTA
>JALYTW010000146.1 GCA_030854075.1 Pseudomonadota bacterium | reverse complement strand
GGACGACGCCCGAAATGATCGAGCGTTCGTGTTCCGCGATGACCCCCGATTTCGACGCTTCTGCGACGATCAGATGGAGTTCCTCGGCGGTAACGTGCTCCTCCGATTCGCGCTTGAGCCCGATCAGGCGGAAAAACAGCGCGCTGGTCGAATCGAGCAGCCACACGATCGGCTTGGTCGCGACCGCAAGCCAGGTCATCGGCAACGCCATGATCGCCGCGATCGGTTCGGGTTTCCGCAAGGCGAACTGTTTGGGGATCAACTCGCCGACGATCAGCGAAACAAAGGTCGTGACCCCGATCACCAGCGCCAGCCCCGCGCTGCGCGCGGTATCGGGAGCTAGCCCCAGCGCCTCGAGCCTGAGCGCGGTCGGTTGCCCGAGTGCCTCACCCGAAAACGCGCCCGCCAGCACGCTGATCAGCGTGATCCCGATCTGGACGGTCGAGAGGAATTTGCCGGGGTTCGCCGCCAGCCCGATCGCGACCGCCGCGCCGCGCCGCCCGCCCCGCGCCATCGCTTCGAGCCGAGCCTTGCGCGACGAGACGATCGCGAGTTCGCTCATCGAAAAGACGCCGTTCACCGCGACCAGCGCGAAGATGATCAGAACGTCGATCCAGGGGAAGGGAGGAAGCGGTGCCATTGGCGTCCCCCCTCCTTGCCGCACGTTGCGCGCGACCACAACCACCAGCGCGCATTCGGACCGGAAGCGGAACAATCGCTCCCCGATCAGGTTATATCGACTTCAGTAAGGGAGTATTACAGTGAAGACCAAGCTTCTTGCCGCGGCCGCGCTCGCCGCGCTCGTCACCACCAGCGCCTGCACCACCGATCCGGTGACCGGCCAACGTCGCATTTCGAAGGCTGCGATCGGCGGCATCGGCGGCGTCGTCGGCGGCTATCTGCTCGGCGATCTGGTCGGCGGTCGTAACGATCGCACCGCAAAGATCCTCGGCGCGGGCATCGGCGGGCTCGCTGGCGCAGGCATCGGCGCGTATATGGACAAGCAGGAGCGTGATTTGCGCGCCCGCACCGCGGGCACCGATGTCCGCGTCACCCGCGACGGCGACAATCTGTTGCTCAACATTCCGTCGGGGATCACCTTCGCCTATGACAGCGCGACGGTGCAGCCGCAGTTCCAGCGTACGCTGGATCAGGTTGCGAGCACGCTGTCGCAATATAACCAGACCTATATCGACGTGTATGGTCACACCGATTCGACCGGTAGCGATTCGTACAACCAGACGCTGTCGGAACAGCGCGCCGCCTCGGTCGCAAGCTATCTCGAGAGCCGCGGCGTCCTGTCGGCGCGGATTGGGACGCGAGGATACGGCGAATCACAGCCGATCGCGTCGAACGACACCGATGCGGGGCGCGCCGCGAATCGCCGGGTCGAGATCAAGATCGTGCCGATCTCCGACAACGACGTCCGCCGCTAAACGTTAGCGGCGGTCGGCGAAGAACCCGCGCAGGATCGCCGCAGCTTCGGCTTCGGCGATCCCCGCATATATGTCGGGGCGGTGATGGCAGGTCGGCTGCGTGAAGACGCGAGCGCCATGCTCCACCGCCCCGCCTTTGGCGTCAGGCGCAGCATAATAGAGCCGCGCGATCCGCGCGTGTGCGATGGCGCCCGCGCACATCGCGCATGGCTCCAGCGTGACCCACAAGTCGCAATCGTCGAGCCGCTCTCGCTCGAGCGACGCTGCTGCCGCCCGAATCACCAACATCTCGGCGTGCGCGGTCGGATCATGAAGACCGCGGGGCGCATTGCCAGCCCGCGCGATCACCCGCCCCGCCCGGACGATTACCGCCCCCACCGGAACTTCGCCCGCCTCGGCCGCAGCGCGTGCGGCGTCGAGCGCCAGGCGCATTGGCTCGGGAAACGGGATCATCGCTCTGGCTCTGCCGCGCGGGAGACGCGTTGTCCACGCCGCCCGCCGCTGCGACTACTGACCCCCGCGGTTACTGGCTCCCCAGTTACTGGCCTCGCGGTTACCGGGTGTTGGCGGGCTTTTCGACGTTGACTGTGGGCACCGCGACGGTCTTGTTCTCGGTGCCGACCGACACGCGCGCCACATCCGCCTGGAACTGGGGGGTCTGGATCGATCCGGCGCGGGTCTGGTCGATGTTGATCAGCCCGAAATACATCAGCCCGACGACGATCAGCGCGATCAGCCCGACCAGAACAAGTAACGTACGCATCGAATCTTTCCCCTTTATCCGACCTGGATCGTAGGCGTAACAACGCCTCCCCGCCAGTGGGGTTGCACGTCCCCATGGTTGACGCCCGCGCGCCCAGCCGCTATCCGCGCCCCCTTTCCGGGGTAAACCCGGGCACAGGCCGAACTTCAGGAATTCAACCATGTCGCGCATTTGCGAGCTGACCGGCAAGGGCCGGCAGGTGGGAAACAATGTTTCGCACGCCAACAACAAGACCAAGCGGACCTTTCTGCCCAACCTGCAGAATGTGACGTTGATCTCCGACAGCCTCGAAAAGGGCGTGAAGCTGCGCGTCTCGACCCACGGGCTGCGCTCGGTCGAGCATAATGGCGGTCTCGACAACTGGCTGCTGAAGACCAGTGAGGACAAATTGTCGCTGCGCTGCCGCCGCCTGAAGCGTGAGATTGCCAAGAAGCATGTCGCCGCCGCGGCTGCCTGATCGCTAGCTGCCTGATTTGGCGGCTGCCTGATAGGCGGATCGCCTGATCCGCCTATTCAGCAACCCGACACGGCCCGCCCCTCACGCGAGTGGCGGGCCGTCGGCGTATCCGGCTACCGCGCGTCCAGCCTGAACTTCAGCAGCAACGTCCGCTGCAGCATCGACTGATTGTCGTCGGACACGATCCAGATCATTGTCGCGCCGCGCTCGCGGGTCACCGCGATCCCCTCGAAATTCTCGCCGATGAGCGGCGCCCCCAGTGTCGCGATCGTTTCGGGCACGATGACGGCACCCGGCCGGAGCCGCGCGGCGCGAACCCGTGTGATCTGCGTGACGAATCGGAACGGTAGCGCGAACCTCCGATTGAGGAGCAGTACATCTCCGTTCGGCAGCGCTGCCGCATCCGAGATGTCGTAACGCCCCTTCTCGACCACCGCTAACCGCCGGGGATTCGGATCAATGACGGGGTCGCGCGCAAAGATCAGCGCGTCGCGGGTTGCGGATCGCGCCTGAGCACTGCCCCCCCACCAGCGCGGCGGCGTGTGCGACGTCTCGCTAATCGTCAGGAACCGCCCATCAGGTAACGCCACGAGCGATTCGGGGCCGCCGTTTTGGGACCATGGCCGCATCGCGCGCGGTGCGATCCGCGCGTCGGCGCGGGTGAACCCCGCATCATATCGCCAGATCTGGTTGTAGCGTTCGAACCCGACCCAGACATGGCGTCCATCGGTCGCCATCGATTCGGAATCGCGATCCTGTTTCTGCCATCCGGTACCCGGCCCAGCAGGGAGGTCTGCGCCGCGTACAGCGCGGGGACGCCAGTCGCTTCCCAGCGAAAAGCGCAGGATGTTGCCGCCATCGCTCAGCAGCGTGAACCGATTGCCGGTTACCGCGAGCGAGGAATAGCCCCCGAACGCCGAATCGGTACTCGTCAGTTCGACCCCGCCGATATAGGTCAAGCCATCCAGCTTCACCCGCGCTGCATCGTTCGGATCTAGCGCGACGCGCCGCGCCGCGACGCCGAGCCCCGGCTTGAGCAGGTCGAGCCGCGTCGCGCCCGTCCAAGTGGGCACAACCAGCAATACGGCGAGGATGACGAAGAGAACGCGCACGATCCCGGCGTCATAGCCCCCCCACCGACCCGCGATAGCCTGAACCAGCGATAACGGACGCATTCAGCCTCGGCTCAACCCGCCGCTGGCATAACGCTGACATCGACGATGGATACGAGCCTTCGGGCGCGCCGCCGTCGAGACGAATTTACGGGAGAATACCGATGATCAAAAAGCTCTCGCTGGTCGGCGCTGCAGTTGCCATGAGCGCCACCGCGCTGGTCCCCGCCAGCCCCGCGGTGGCGCAACGTGGCTATCAAAATAGCCGCCACTATGATCGTGATTATCGGGATAACACCGGTGCCTATCGCGGCGAAACCTATCGCAACTACGGTGCGCAACAGAAGTGCAACAACGGCGATGGTGGCACGATCGTCGGCGCAATTGCAGGTGGGCTGCTCGGCCACACCGTTGCCGGCCGCAACGATCGTCTGCTCGGCACCGTTCTCGGCGCTGGCGCAGGAGCCCTAGCGGGCCGCGCCATCGTTCGGTCGGACCGCCCCGGTTACTGCCGCCGTTAAGCGGCAGTGCTTGTCCCTCGCGTAGCGTATCGAGGGCGGGGGG
>JALYTW010000089.1 GCA_030854075.1 Pseudomonadota bacterium | reverse complement strand
TCGGATTGGCCTTGCGCCACACGATGTCGTTGAGGATCCAATAGCCCAGGTCCTGGATCGCGGAGCCGACCTTGAAGATATTGTGGTAGCTGCCGATCACCCAGATCGTGCCGTCGTCCTTCAGGATCCGGCGCGCCTCGGCGAGCCAGGCGCGGGTGAACCGGTCGTACGCGGCAAGGCTGTCGAATTTATCCCATTCGTCGGTGACCGCGTCGACATGACTGCCGTCGGGACGGCTGAGGTCGCCGCCGAGCTGGAGGTTGTAGGGCGGGTCGGCGAAGATCATGTCGACCGACTTGGCGGGCAACGCGCGCATCGCCGCGATGCAATCGCCGCGCACGATCTGGTCGAGCGGCAGCATCGCCGCGCCCGTATCCACCGCCGCAACCTGGCGGTGCCTGACCTTTTCGATGACCCCCATCGTTCTCCCCTTGGCTTCCATTCGCGCCAACCAGGCGACTCTCGTCAAGCGAACATTGGTTAACGAAAAACGCTGCGAAATCGTTAACGCGGCGGAACATTTCGTGGCTCTTGGCACATATTGGGGTCGATTCCGGCTCCAGCATCAAGCCCTAGCGGTGTGACTCGAAAGACTCAGAGCGGCAAAACCGCTTGCGCGACGGGCGCGAAGCTGCGGCGGTGGAGCGGGCACGGCCCATGTTCGCGCAGCGCGGCGAGATGCTGGGGCGCGCCATAACCCTTGTTCGCGTGCCAGCCGTAGTGCGGGTATGATTCGGCGGCCGCGATCATGATCGTGTCGCGGGTGTGCTTCGCGACGATCGAGGCCGCGGCGATCGAACGGCTGAGCGCATCGCCACCGACGATCGGGGTCGCGGCATAGCCCCAGCGCGGCAGCCGGTTGCCGTCGACCAGCACATGGCCGGGCGCGCACCCCAGGATCGCGGCGACCGCGTCGACCGCGAGCGTCATTGCCTTCATCGTCGCCCAATAGATGTTGAGCGTGTCGATCTCCTCCGGCTCGACGATCCCGATCCCGACGATCGCGCAGTCATGGAGGCGGCGGCAGAGCGCGGCATGGATCGGTGCGGCGAGCTTCTTCGAATCGTCGATTCCCCGCGGCACCCCGCGCGGCGGCAGGATCACCGCGGCGGCGACCACCGGCCCCGCCAGCGGCCCCCGCCCCGCCTCGTCGACCCCTGCGACGGGGGGCAGACAGCGTTTTTCATGGATGAGGCCAGGCATCAGCGTTCCAGTTCGTCAAAGGGCGCCACGCCGAGCGCGTGCCCAATCGGGCCATGACCCTTCCCAACGCCCGGCGCGGCGATCAACGCACGCCGCACGAAGCGGATCGCGCGCTCGATCGCCACTCCCGGGTCGAGCCCCGCGCCCAGCCCGGTCGCAATGCCACTCGCCAGCGTACAGCCGGTGCCGTGGGTGTGCGGTGTGTCGATCCTCGGGTTTGACCACCGCGTGCGCGTGCCGTCGGGGGTGACGAGTTCATCGACGATCATGTCGCCCTCGCCATGTCCCCCTTTGGCCAGCACCGCCGCGCCGATGCGAACCGCGAGCGCGGCGGCACGATTCCCCACCTCCGTTCGCCCTGAGCTTGTCGAAGGGCCATTGCCCCCGCCAGCCGAGTCGACGATCGCGGCACGACTAGCGGAATGGGTCAGCGCCCGTAGTTCGGGCAGGTTGGGCGTTACCACCGTCGCGATCCGCATCAGCCGCTCGAACGCCGCGATCGTCGCGGCATCCGCGAGCACCGATCCGCTGGTCGCCACCATCACGGGATCGAATATGATCGGCACATCGAGCCGCGCCAGCACATCCGCCACCGCATTCGCGGTGTCCGCCGATCCGATCATCCCGATCTTGACCGCGTCGACCCCGATGTCGCTCACCACCGAATCGATCTGCGCGAGCACGACGTCGGTCGGCACGGCGTGGACCGCCTGGACCCCCAGCGTATTCTGCGCGGTGATCGCGGTGACCGCGGTCATCGCGTGGCCGCCCAGCATCGCCACCGTCTTGATATCGGCCTGAATCCCCGCGCCGCCGCCCGAATCGGAACCCGCGATGATCAAAATGCGTGGAGTCATGGCTGGTGTCGGCGGATCGTCGACGCCGGGTTCGCCGCCAGCGCCTTGCCGACACGGGTCGGGCGATCGAGCAGTTCGCCCCCGCAAGTGGGGCAGCGCTCGTCGAGCGCGTCGGCACACTCCGCGCAGAAGGTGCATTCGAACGAGCAGTTGAACGCCCCCGGCGCATCGGCGGGAAGGTCGACGCCGCAACGTTCGCAATCAGGGCGCATCTCGAGCATTCCCCGACTTTAGGGTGCGATGGCGGCACGGGGAAGCAATGTCGTAGGTGGGGGACCACGGTCGTTGAAAGGAACCCGCAGACGTGGACTTTCAGCTCTCCACGGCACCTGCCAACCATTCCCGCGCCTCGTCGATCTTCAGGAATACGCGTACGCGCGGGTGAACAAGCGTTCGCTCAGCTTGCGACTTGTTAAGTTGGCTGCCAACAACGATCGCCGCCCGTCCGGTGGTCATGGCCATTCCCCCACGCATGATGTGGGCCAGCAGATCGGCGACGTCCATCGCCTGTACGGGAAAGTTGAGCGACTCGACGCACACATTGAAATCAGCGCGAATTGCCTTCGCCGCCCGCGCCTGCAAACCCACTTCCTTGGCAAGGGAAGCAGCATCCGCCGGTTTCCAGAAGCCCTCGACGCTGATGGTCAGGCAATTCGCGCCGGGTTCATACGCTACGTGGAACATTGGCCCCCAGATCGGTTGTCATGTGCGCAAAATATCCACGAGCGTCGCTGCCCGTCCCCACGCCGGGGTTCGTCAGAGCATCGTCATCGCGCTGCCTGCATCGGATCGGACCACGCATTCCTACCCCGCCGCCACGCGCACCGCGTCGCAGATGCGGGTCACCACCGCCTCGACCTGCGCGGCGTCGTCGCCCTCGGCCATAACCCGGATCACCGGTTCGGTGCCCGAGGGGCGGATGACAAGGCGGCCAATGCCCTCGAGTTCGGCCTCCGCTCCCGCGATCACCGCTTTCACCGCCGCGTCCTCGAGCGGCTTGCCGCCCTTGAAACGGACGTTCCTAAGCAATTGCGGCAGCGGTTCGAACCGGTGGAGCACCTCGCTCGCGGGCGCGCCGGCGCGCTTGAGTTCGGCGAGGATCTGCAACGCCGCGACGAGGCCGTCGCCGGTGGTCGCATAATCGCTGAGAATGATGTGACCCGATTGCTCGCCGCCAACATTATAGCCGCTGGTCCGCATCTTTTCGAGCACATGCCGGTCGCCGACCTTGGTGCGGATCAGCCCCAGCCCTTGCGCGGAAAGATGACGTTCGAGGCCAAGATTGCTCATCACCGTCGCGACCAAGCCGCCCCCCGCCAGGCGGCCGGCGCGCGCCCAGCCGGTCGCGATCGTCGCCATCAGCTGGTCGCCATCGACGACCTTGCCGGTCTCGTCGACTACGATCAGCCGATCGGCATCGCCGTCCAAAGCGATGCCGATGTCGGCGCCGCTCGCGACCACGGTTTCGCCCAATATTTCCGGCGCGGTCGAGCCGACCCCGTCGTTGATGTTGGTGCCGTTGGGCGTCACCCCGATCGCGACGATATCCGCGCCCAGTTCCCACAACGCCGAGGGCGCGACCTTATACGCGGCGCCGTGCGCGCAATCGACGACGATGCGTAGCCCGTCGAGCCGCATGTCGTCGGGAAAGGTCGATTTGGCGAAGTGGATGTAGCGGCCCTGCGCGTCCTCGACCCGCCGCGCGCGACCGATATGCGCGGACGGTACCAACGGCACGTCGCCATCGATCAACGCCTCGATCGCAGCCTCGGCATCGTCGGAGAGCTTGTAGCCGTCGGGGCCGAACAGCTTGATACCGTTGTCGGCGAACGGATTGTGGCTCGCCGAGATCATCACACCCATGTCAGCGCGCATCGATGTGGTCAGCATCGCGACCCCCGGCGTCGGCATCGGCCCGACCATCACGACGTCCATCCCAACGCTGGTGAACCCCGCGACCAGCGCCGATTCGAGCATGTAGCCGCTCAGCCGGGTGTCCTTGCCGATCAGAACGCGGTGGCGGTGGTCGCCGCGCTGGAAATAGGCGCCCGCGGCCATCCCGACCTTCATCGCCATTGCGGCGGTCATCGCGCCCTGGTTGGTCGCCCCACGGATTCCGTCGGTGCCGAAATATTTTCTTGCCATGACCTGCCTGTTCGCTGCGCTATGTGACGGTTCGTGGCGGGGCATAGCGCCCCGGAAGGAGAAGTGCGAGCATGTCGCAGGCAATGCGGATCTTGGCGGCGCTGATCGCCGGGCTGGTGATCGGAATTGCGACCGCGGCGGTCGCGCCGGGGGTGGTGCCGAGCGCGCTTGCGGTGTCGCAGCCGATCGGGAACGCGTGGCTGGCGGGACTGCAGATGACGATCGTGCCGCTGGTCGTCGCGCTGCTTGTCGTCGGGGTATCGGCAACCGCGGAGGCGGCGCGCGCCGGGCGGATCGCGGGGATGACGCTGGCCATTTCGTTCGTCTTTCTGTGGTGTTCGGCGATCGCGGCGGCGGTGCTCACCCCGTTCTTCCTCGATCTAGCCCCGCTGCCCGCCGCCTCGGCTGAGGCGCTGCGCACCGCGCTGGCGGGAACCGCGAAGATCAGCAGCGACGTCCCCACGCTCGCCGATTTCTTGGCGACGATCGTGCCCACCAATGTCATCCGCGCGGCGGCCGACAACGCCTTTCTGTCGCTGATCGTGTTCACGCTCATCTTCGCGTTCGCGATCACCCGGATCGAGCCGAAGGCACGCGTATTGCTGACCGGGGTGTTCGAAGCACTCAAGGAGACGATGCTCGTCGTCATCAACTGGGTGTTGTGGATCGCCCCGATCGGGGTGCTCGCGCTCGCCTTCACCGTCGGCGCAAAGACCGGGACCGCGGCGTTCGGCGCGCTCGTCCATTATATCCTCGTCGTCTCCGCGGTCGGGGTCGTGATCTGGGCGGCGGGCTATGTACTCGCGATGATCGGCGGGCGGGTCCGGCTCGGCGACTTCGCGCGCGCCGCGCTATCGAGCCAGGCGGTCGCGATCAGCACCGAATCCTCGCTCGCCAGCCTGCCCGCGATGCTGAAGGGCGCCGAGCGGCTCGGCATTCCGACGAGTACCTCGGGCGTCGTCCTGCCACTCGCGGTCGCGGTGTTCCGCTCGACCGGCCCAGCGATGAACCTCGCGGTCGCGATCTACGTCGCCAACTGGTTCGGGGTGCCGCTGACCGCGGGCAGCCTCGCAGCGGGGGTCGCAGTCGCGGCGTTGACCTCGCTCGGGTCGGTCAGCCTGCCCGGACAGATCAGCTACATCAGTTCGATCGCGCCGATCGCGATCACGATGGGGGTGCCGATCGCGCCCCTGGGGTTGCTCGTTGCGGTCGAGACGATTCCCGACATCATCCGGACGCTCGGCAATGTCACCAACGACCTCGCGGTCACCGCGACCGTCGCCGCGCGCAGCAGCGCCGGGCCTCGCGATGCGGGCGACGCGATCCTGGACGCGTGACGTCCTGGTTCGCTTCCACTCCCGCCAGAGCGGGAAGCGCGATCGTCTCAAGAGGCTATAACCAGCGCCACACGCCCGCCGCCCAGCCCGCGAGCGGCAGATGCGCCCAAGTCGCAGCAAGCCAGATGACGATGCCGCCTGCCCAGTCGTGCGGGCGGAACCCGGTCAGCTTGGCGCGGCCGCTCGCGATCGCGGCGAACGGCCAATAGCTCGTCCGGCGTTCCCACACCGGCCAGACCTCGGGCTGGAGCGCTTCCTTCTTCGCATCCTGCAACCGCGCACCGATCAGCGCCAGCACCACGATCGCGCCCGCCAGCACGACGTTGGCCGCGATCGGATAGACCGCGATATGACACAGCCCCCACAGCGCGAATGACCACATCATCGGGTGGCGGGTGATCGAGAAGACGCCCGTCGCCGCGATCGGCGCGGGCTTGCCTGGACCGGGCAGCGCGGGGTTGCCGATCAGCGAGCCGACGAACAGGATACTCGCGATCAGCATCACGGCCGTGACGACCGCCCAGATGCCGTCGCCGACCGGCCAGAGCATCGGCGTCAGCGGCGCGGCGCGATACGCGATGACGAGCCAGCCGAGCGTCAGCACCGCGACGAGCGAATAGAGGCCGAGAAAACCGTTATCCCCCACCCGCGCCACCAGCGGTGCACGCAGCGGATGCGACAGCAGAAAATGCGTCCCCACGAACGCCACCGCCGCCAGGATCACCATCGTCATAGCCGTCACTCCCTGATGGCGAACCGGCGGACGACGCGTCAGCCGGTCAGCGCGTCTCCCCCGACGTCCGGAACCCTGCCGCCTGGGGCTCGGCGAGTTCCGCCTGCCCCGCCAGCTCGTCGCGATCCTCGAGCGTATCGACGTGCATCCAGCGCTTCACGATCGGCGACAGCGCCAGCACGACCACGCTGATGATCACGGTAACGATGCCGATCTTCCAATAGATCGCCAGCGTCCCCGCCTGCGTCATCTCCCCATTCTCGCCGCCGGTCGCCTGGCCGATCTTGCCCGCGACGAAATTGCCGACCGCGGTCATGTAGAACCACGCCCCCATGATGAAGCTCGCCAGATGAAGCGGGGCGAGCCGGTTCATCGCCGACAGTCCCACCGGCGACAGGCAAAGTTCGCCGATCGTGTGGAGGAGGTAGATCAGGAATACGAACAACACCGGGGTCGCCGCGGCCGCCCCCGCGCCATTGGCTCCAAGGACGAATACGAGGAAGCCCGCGCCGACGAAGGCGAGGCCGAACGCGAATTTGGCGGGGGTGGAGGGTTCCAGCCCCTTCTTGCCGAGCACGGTCCAAAGCGCTGCGAAGATCGGGCCGAGCAGCACGATATAGATCGGGTTGATCGACTGGAAGAGGCTGGTCGGCACGCCACCGCGATCGACGAACTTGTCGGTATAGAGGCTCAGCGACCCACCCGCCTGTTCGAACAATCCCCAGAATATCGGGTTCAATGCGATCAGGAACAGGATCGCGAACATTCGCTCGCGTGGTTCCTTGGGCAGCTTGAATGCCTCGTAGAGCGTATAACCGAGCATCGCGACGCCCGACACAATCAGCAGGTTCTGGACGAGCCCTTGATATTGGATCAGAAACCAGATCACCGCGACCGACGCGGTGCCGACCCCGTAGAGCAGGATTTCCTTGTTCAGCGTAAGCGGCTTGGGCGGTTCGCCACGCCCCCGCAGCGCGGGTTTGCCCGCGACGAAAATGATCATGCCGAGCACCATGCCGATCCCCGCCAGGCCGAAGCCGTACGACCAACCGACCGTCTCGCCGAGATAACCGACCAGGATCGTGCCGAGCGCCGCGCCGGTGTTCACCCCCATGTAAAAGATCGTGTACGCGCCGTCGCGACGCGTATCGGTCAGCTTATAGAGCTGCCCGACGATCACCGAGATGTTCGCCTTCAGAAAGCCCGAGCCGACGATGATCAGCGCGAGCGCGAGCCAGAAGACGTTGATGATCGGATCGGCCTGTTTGACTGCGGGATCGACGACGTCCTTCATCCCCTCGAACGCCATGAAGCCATGCCCGATCGCGAGCAGGATACCGCCGAAGAACACCGCCTTGCGCTGCCCCAGATAGCGATCCGCGAGATAGCCGCCGAGGACGGGGGTGATGTACACCAGCGCAGTGTAGGCACCGTAGATCAGGTTCGACTTGCCGTCGTCGAACAGCCAGAATTTGGTGAGGTACAAGATCAGCAGCGCGCGCATCCCGTAGTAGGAAAAGCGCTCCCACATCTCGGCATAGAACAGCACGAACAGGCCCTTGGGATGACCGACGACCTGGTCAGATTTGCGCGAACTCAGCGACAGACCGAACGCCAGCACCGCGAACAGCGCGATGGCGGCGATCGCGGCGATCCAGTCGCCCTCGTTCCACGTCGCGATTCCCTTGAAGCCCACCCGCTATTCCCCTCGATACGCCAACGACCGCGGCGTTTTCGCCGCTTTTGATCGACCGCAACCTAACGGCGAATTCGGGCTTGGCAATATTGTTGCGTGCGCACGACACTGCTAGCGAGACGGTGATGCTCAACGACCGCTCGACCCCGCTCTCGCTGCTCGCCACCCGCCGCTCGGGCAAGCCGCGCGACCTGATCGCGCCCGGCCCCGACGTAACGCAGCTCGCGGCAATTCTGGAAGTCGCCGCGCGCGCGCCCGATCACGGCAAGCTCGCGCCGTGGCGATTCGTCACGGTCGCCACCGACCAGCGCGATACGCTCGCGACGTTGATCATCGACGCCTATCGCGCCGAGCGCCCCGACGCCAAACGGCTCGAGATCGAGGCGTTCGACCAGTTCGCGCATCAGGCGCCGACGCTTGTCGTGGCACTTTCCTCGCCCCGACCCGACAGCCATATCCCGCGCTGGGAGCAGGAACTGTCTGCAGGCGCGGCGTGCATGAACCTGCTCCACGGAGTCCACGCGATGGGCTATGCGGGGGGATGGCTGACCGGCTGGGCAGCATATTCCGACGCAGTCCGCGATGCGTTCGGTGCCGCGCCCGAACGGATCGCGGGGTTCATGTTCATCGGCACGCCCGCCAAGCCGCTCGACGAACGCCCCCGCCCCGACACGTCACAGGTCGTCTCGTCCTGGAACCACTGAAGACTCGACTGACGCGTCAGTTGGTGTATTAAACCAGCATGACAGCGCTCAGCAACCAGGACAGCCCAGTCTACATGCGGCTCCGCGCGACGATCGCGGCGGGTATCCTGCGCGGCGATTACGTCGCGGGCGACCAACTTCCTTCGGTCCGCGCCTTCGCCGCCGAGCACGGGGCCAATCCGCTGACCGTCGCCAAGGCGTATCAAAGCTTTCAGGACGACGGCCATGTCGAGGTTCGCCGTGGGGTCGGGATGTTCGTTCTGCCCGGCGCGGCGGAGCGGCTGCGCGCGACCGAGCGTGCAAGTTTCATGTCCGAACAATGGCCGCGGATCGTCGACTATATCGATCTGCTCGGGCTCGACGCCGCCGATCTGCTCGAGCGTGAGCGCGCCTAGAATAATCCCAGCGCGGCGACCTCGTCCGCCGACAGGTCGATCCCGAACATCATGCTCAGCCGCAGGCGATAGACGCGCGGATCGGTGATCTCGCCTGCCTGCTCGCGGTCGCCCGCCTTGCGGCGATAGGCTCGGTCGGTCAGGCTCGCGAACCCCGTCGGCAGCGCGATGCTGACTACGGTGAGCGTCGTGAAGCGCGTCCCCGGCGCGGTCGAGGTCCAGTGGTTCGACAGCTCGAGATCGATCCGCGCGACCACATCGGTGGTAAAGCTGAACTGACGCTGGAAACCCGGCCCTACTGCGCGCCCATCGGTCGTCGCGGGATCGCCGTTGCGTAGCAGCATCCAACCCGCAGCGCCGTCGCGCTCCAGTCGAAACCGCGCGCCATCGGGCGCCTCGACCTCGGATCCCGCCGCGAGGCGCATCGGCGGCGAATAGCTGCCCCCGAACCCCGCATCCGCGATCCATTCATCGCCGTCGATCGGGACGAGGCTCAACGTGTGGGTTTGCGGCGGCACCGGACCATCCGGGGGCACGCCGAGCCACGTCCGCGCCAGGATCGGGCGCGCCGCAAACCCCAGCGCGTGGAGCGCGTCGAGGAACAGCCGGTTCTGTTCGAAACAATAGCCGCCACGCCGCGCGGTCACGAGCTTGGCGAACACCGACGCGCTATCGATCCGGATGCCGCGCCCGAGGATGACGTCGAGATCCTCGAACGGAATCGCGAGCCGGTGCGCAAGCTGCAGCCGCGCCAGCCCCGCGGCATCGAGCGTGACGCGCGCGGGCAGCGCGATCCGCGCGAGATAGGCGTCGAGATCGAACGTCATCGCGACCAGCGCGCCCAGATCGCAGTCGGCAACACCAGCCCGCGGGTTTCCTCGCGCACCCCGAGTTCGCCCGCCTCGATCGTGCCGGGCAGATCGGCAAACGCCTGTCTGAGCATTTCGCCGATCGCCAGCGCGCTCATCCGTACCGCGTAGACGGTGAGGAACAGGTAGCGCGAATCAGCGTCGAGCAGCGCGCGGCACTCCGCGATCAGCCGCGGCAGATCCTCTTCGAGCCGCCACACCTCGCCCTCCGGCCCGCGGCCATATTTGGGGGGATCGAGCAGGATGCCGTCGTAGCGCCGCCCCCGCCGCGCCTCGCGCGCGACGAACTTCGACGCATCGTCGACCAGCCAGCGCACCGGCGCATCGGACAGTCCCGACAGCGCGGCGTTGGCGCGCGCGGCCTCGACCGATTTCTTCGACGCATCGACGTGGACCATCTTCGCGTGCCTGCTCGCCAGCGCGAGCGTGCCGACCCCGGTATAGCCGAACAGGTTGAGGCATTCGGGGGCGTCGAGCCCCACCAGCCGCTCGCGCATCCACGTCCACACCGGCGCCATATCGGGAAAGAAGCCGAGATGGCGGAACGGCGTCGTCTGCGCGGTGAACGATACGGCGTCCCACGTCAGCGTCCAGCCGTCACGCGGGGTCGGCTCGGCGAACTGCCAGCGCCCGCCGCCATCCTCGTCCGCGCCGGGCAGAAACTCACCGGACGCGCGCCAGTCGTCCGACGCGGGCGCCCACAGCGCCTGCGGATCGGGGCGAATGAAGCGAAACCGGCCATAGCGTTCGAGCTTGCGGCCGTTGCCCGAGTCGACGAGGCCATAGTCGGCCCAGGGTTCGCCGATAAGGGTGGTGAGGTCAGTTATCGACATCCCGTTCGCCCTGAGCTTGTCGAAGCCTGTCCTGAGCTTCGCCGAAGGGAGCATGGTCGGGATACGTACTTCGACAGGCTCAGCACGAACGGGGATTGGGCGGTTGTCATACCCGCGGGCTCGCGCGCGCCGCCACGTAATCGCTCACCGCGGCGAAGGTCGCATCGACGGTGTCGTAGCGTTCCTCGCGGTCGAACAGGTCGCCGACGCGGCGCGGCAATGCCGGGCGCAGGCCGGTCGCGCGCTCGACGGTGTCGCCGAATTTCGCGGGATGCGCGGTCGCGAGCGTCACGATCGGCGCGTCGAGATCGGAACGGCGCGCGGCGGCGAGCGCGATGCCCGAGTGCGGATCGATCACCTGCCCCGCCTGGTCGTGCGCCCAGCGCATCGCGATCGCCATGTCGTCGCGATCGACCCGATCGCTGGCGAAGAGCGCCGCCGCGCCCTCGCGCTGCGCATTGGTCAGCCGCATCGCGCCCGAGGCCTCGAACCCGTGCATCTGCGCAGCGATCGCGTGACCATCACGTGCGCCGAGATCGAACAACAGGCGTTCGAAATTGCTGCTGACCTGAATATCCATCGACGGCGTCGGGGTCTGCTCCACCGCGCGACGCGAATAATCGCCGGTCGCCAGCGCGCGCGCGATGATGTCGTTGACGTTGGTCGCGACGATCAGCTTCGCGATCGGCAGCCCCATCCGCGCGGCGACATAGCCCGCGAACACATCGCCGAAATTGCCGGTCGGGACCGAGAATGCGATCGCGCGGTCGGGGCCGCCGAGGCGCACCGCGGCGTAGAAATAATAGACCACCTGCGCCATCAGCCGCGCCCAGTTGATCGAATTGACCGCGCTCAACTGGAAGCGCCCGGCGAATCCCGCATCGTTGAACATCGCCTTCACGATGCCCTGCGCGGTGTCGAAATCGCCGCGGATCGCGATATTATGGACGTTGGGGCTGAGCACCGTCGTCATTTGGCGGCGCTGGACGTCGCTCACCCGCCCTTCGGGGTGGAGCATGAAGATGTCGATACCCTCACGCCCCGCGACCGCGTCGATCGCCGCCGACCCGGTATCGCCGCTGGTCGCGCCGATGATCGTCAGCCGCTGGTCGGTGCCCCTCAGGAACCGTTCGAACAACAGCCCGAGCAACTGGAGCGCGACGTCCTTGAACGCCAGCGTCGGGCCGTGGAACAGTTCGAGCAGCCACTGGTCGTGATCGAGCTGGACGAGCGGGGTGACCGCGGCATGGCTGAACCGACCATAAGCGGTCTCGCACAGCGCGAGCAGTTCGCCCTCGGCCAGGCTGTCACCGACGAACGGCGCCATCACCCGCGCCGCGGTTTCGGCATAGGACAGCCCCGCGAGCCCCGCGATCGCGTCGCGCGACAGCGTCGGCCAGGTGTCGGGGAGATACAGGCCGCCGTCGCTCGCCAGCCCGGCAAGCGTCGCACCGCGGAAATCGAGCGTGGGGGCGGCCCCGCGGGTGCTGACATAGCGCATCGGCTGCGCGGTTAGCGTGGCGGCGCGGCGAGGTCCATCCCGCCGCCGATCAGTCCTGCCATCGCCGACGTAGCGCCAATCCGTAGATCACGGTTGCGATGATAGCGAAAAAGAACCACTGCCATGCGTAGGCGAGGTGGTTGTTGGGCACGGTGCCCAGATCGGGTTCGCCGTTCGCGGCCAGCCCCGGCGGAGGCGTATCGGCGACCAGCATCAGCGGC
>JALYTW010000030.1 GCA_030854075.1 Pseudomonadota bacterium | reverse complement strand
TGGGCGCGGACGCCCGCCCCCGTCGAAGCACGCCCGTCGCGGCCGCTGTCACCGTCGTCGCTGGGGGACGACAGCGTGAGCGCTCCGCCTCCCGGACCGGCCGCGCAGGCTGCCGCCGAGCGGGGACGGTTGATCCATGCGCTATTCGAACGGCTACCGCCCATCGCCCCGGAAGATCGTCAGCGCGCCGCAATGCGCTGGCTGGCGCAGGCGGCGGGGGTCGACGATGCTGCGCTGCGCGAGCGGATCGTCGCGGATGTGTTTGGCGTACTGGACGACCCGCGGTTCGCTGCGCTGTTCGGGGCGGGGTCGCTCGCCGAAGCGCCGATCGCGGCCACGTTGGGCGACGGGCTGGTGGTGTCGGGAACCGTCGACCGGCTGCTGGTGACCCCCGACATGGTCCGCGTGATCGACTTCAAGACCGGCCGCGGCGTCCCCGTGACCATCGACGACATCCCCCCCTATCACCGGCGCCAGATGGCGGCCTATGCCGCGGCGCTCGCGGTGATCTTTCCCGATCGGCGGATCGAGGCCGCGTTGCTCTATACCGCGGGGCCGACGCTACACGTGTTGCCCGATGCGATCCTCGCGGCGGACAAGCCCGGCTTCGCGACGACGGAGCAAAGCTAGCGCTTCGGCGGTTGAGCCGATGCAGCGACGATCCTAGATAGAATGCGATAAGGAGATACCATCATGGCGACAAAGCAGATCACCGACGCGAGCTTCGAGAGCGACGTCCTTAATGCCACGGGCCCGGTGCTCGTCGATTTCTGGGCGGAATGGTGCGGTCCGTGCAAGATGATCGGGCCGAGCCTCGAAGAAATTTCGAATGAGCTCGGCGAGCAGGTGACGATCGCCAAGCTCAACATCGACGAGAATCCCGACGCACCCGGCAAATACGGCGTGCGCGGCATCCCGACGATGATCCTGTTCAAGGACGGCGCGCCCGCCGCGACCAAGGTCGGCGCGGAGCCCAAGGGTCGGATCAAGGCGTGGCTGGAGGGCGAACTGGCGTAATCAGCCGATCGTCTCGCTGAACCGCAGCACATAGCCGTCCGGGTCTGGCACGACGAACTGGCGGACCTCAAGAACGTCATGTCGTCGCTGATAGGCGCGGCGTTCCAGCGGCAACACGATCCGAGTGTCCTTGGGTATGGTGGTCCAAAGCCGCTCGACATCGGTCGCCGTAATCTGGAAGCTGACGCCGCTTCCCCGCGGATGTGAGAGAGGATGGGCGAGAAAGGTTCTACCGATCGGTTCTTCGAGCATGATCTGGGCACCTTCGCGCTCCAGCATGGCGAAGCGTTCGGCCGGACGCTGGTAGAGTACCACGAACCCCAGTTCGCCGTAGAAGCGAAGGCTGCGTCCGATCTCCTCGACGTAGAGCTCGGGGATCAGCGCTCCGGTCACGATCAGCTCCGATAATCCGCGTTGATCGAGATGTAGCCGTGGGTCAGGTCGCACGTCCATACAGTGGCGTGGCCCTCGCCCAGGCCAAGGTCGACGCCGATCTCGATCTCCTGGCCCGATAGGTGTGCCGCCACCGGTTTTTCGTCGTAACTTTCAACCGCGAGACCATCGCGCGCAACCTGGGTTTCGCCGAACCGGATCGATAACCGGTCGCGCTCGGCGGGTTCGCCCGCCTTGCCGACCGCCATGACGACTCGCCCCCAATTGGCGTCGCCGCCCGCGATCGCGGTCTTCACAAGCGGCGAATTGGCAATACTCATCGCGACGCGGTGGGCGCTGCGGTCGCTCTCCGCGCCGGCGACCACGATCTCGATCAGCTTGGTCGCGCCTTCGCCATCACGGACGACGAGCATCGCGAGTTGCCGGCATAGATCGGCAAGTGCGGCGCGAAAGGCGTCTGCACCGTTACTGTCATCGTCCGTCAGTGGCGCGTTGCCCGCGGCACCCGTTGCGAAGGCGAGTACGGTATCGCTGGTCGAGGTATCGCCATCGACGGTGATGCACGAGAAGCTCGGCGCATTGGCAGCCTCTAGTGCGGCTTGCAGGAAACCCGCGTCGACCGCTGCGTCAGTGAAGATGAAGCCAAGCATCGTCGCCATGTCGGGCGCGATCATCCCCGAACCCTTGATGATCCCGACCAGAGTCACGCCGCGCCCGTCGACGATCGCGGTAGTGGTAGCGCCCTTGGGGTAGGTGTCGGTCGTCCCGATGGTCTCGGCGACCGCCTGCCAGTCGCATGGATCGGCGGTGAAGACCGCATCCAGGCCGGCCTCAGCGTTGTCGATCGGCAGCGGTACCCCGATGACGCCGGTCGATGCGACGAACACGTCGGAAGGCTGGCAGTGGAGATGCCCTGCCACGCGCGCCGCGATCGCCTCAACCGCGGCGCGGCCACGACTGCCGGTAAAGGCGTTGGAATTGCCCGCATTCACGACGAGCGCACGCGCGTCTCCCAGTGTCAGCGCCTTGCGGCACCATTCCACCTCGGGCGAGGGGCAGCGGCTTTGCGTCAGCACGCCCGCGATCGTCGTGCCAGGGACGAGCTCGACGAAAGTAAGATCGCAGCGGTCCCAGTCCTTGTAGCGGGCACGGGCGATCCGCGACGTGACTCCTCTGATCGGTGGCAGAGCAGGAAAGGGGAGCGCGAGCGGCGAGCGGCTGGTGTTGATCATGCGGCTTGGTATAGTCTGGCGGGGCGATGGATCAACGGAATGCGGCGACGTTGGCCCTAGCGTTGAAAACCGGGCTGGTATTGATTGCGGGGACATGATCGATCGAGGAGATGTCGGTGGTACCAATGGCCGGTTAACACCACCGATGATGCGAGATGAAGCTATGAGACGAGAGATAATCGCAACTGCGTTGGTCGGATTGGCAATGACGGGAGCTGCACACGCGCAGGGTAACGGGGCTCATCCCGTTCGAGTGCGGGGAAACCCCGCCACGTGGTTTAACCACAGCGACTATCCCGCGGCAGCGTTGGCGGTTGGTGATCAAGGCAGGGTTAAGATTGCGCTGGCGGTGAACGCCGGTGGCGCGGCGACAAGCTGCACGGTACTCGAATCGAGCGGTTCAGCGTTGCTAGACGACGGTACGTGTGACGTCGCCATCAAGAACGCCCAGTTTGTGGCTGCAACTGATTCCACTGGACTGCCGATCGCGTCGGTCTACGTGATGCCTCCGGTGTCGTGGGCGTTAGGAAATACTGCCGACGGCCCGGGCAAGCCCCTGCGGCTTTCGGAAGCGCCCGCTGTCTTCGAATTTTCACGGACCATCGTTGACGTCGATAGCGAGGGCAAAGTCCTACGTTGTCGTCCTTATCAGGCCGGTAGCAAAGCGCCCTTGTGCGAGACGTTGAAAAAGGGGCAACCGATCACCGGGCCTATCACCAAGGACGGAAAGTCTGTTTCCGGCTCGGTCACGATCACGCAAACGATGTCGATCATGCCATTTTGACGCCTTGAGGCGCGCCGCACAGACGATGGACCGGGCTTTGGCGTGGACGAACCGTCTGCCAGTGCCTATGTCGGGTCCGTCGTGAACCTGCTGTTCCTCCTTTCCGCGCTATTGTCGGCGCTTACCGGCGTATCGTCCGCCGCGCGCGTTGCAGAGCCTGCGGCGATCAGCCACCGCCTTGCGGATGCTGCCCCGGTGTCAATCGCGGTGGCACGGGCGGCGGCGCGGCCGGAGCAGGTTGTCGCCGCGAGGATCGAGGTTGCAGCGATGCCGCTGGCGGCTGCTCGCGTCGTGCTTGCTCCGGCCGCGCAGTTGCTGACCAACCGCCGCCGCGAATAGCGCGCTGCCAGCCGGGCGTTGTTCGCCCAATGCCCAATCCAGATACTCTGCGGTGCCCGCGTCGGCGCGCGCCCTATCATACAGGAATTCGCCCATGTTCGGTGGCCTTGCCAAATCCATGTTCGGTTCGTCCAACGACCGATACGTCAAATCGCTCAATCCGATCCTCGCGAAGATCGCGACGTTCGAACCGCATTTGCAAGCGATGGACGATGCGACGTTGGCGCAGCAGACGGTCCTGTTCCGCAAGCGGCTCGCGAACGACGAAAAGATCGATGATCTGCTTCCCGAGGCATTCGCAACGGTGCGCGAGGCCGCCAAGCGCGTGCTTGGGCAGCGGCATTACGATGTCCAGATGGTCGGCGGGATCGTTCTCCACCGCGGTGAGATCGCGGAGATGCGGACCGGCGAGGGCAAGACGCTGGTCGCGACGCTGGCGACCTATCTCAACGCGCTGCCGGGCGATGGTGTCCACGTCATTACCGTCAACGATTATCTCGCCGCGCGAGACGCCGAGTGGATGGGGCAGGTCTACACGTTTCTCGGACTGACCGTCGGGGTCATCATCCCCAACCTGACCGACGAACAGCGCCGCGACGCATACGCCGCCGACATCACCTATGGCACCAACAACGAATTCGGGTTCGATTATCTGCGCGACAACATGAAGTACGAGCGCGCGTCGATGGTCCAGCGCCCGTTCGCGATGGCGATCGTCGACGAAGTCGATTCGGTGCTGATCGACGAGGCACGGACTCCGCTGATCATCTCGGGGCCGACCGACGACAAGTCTGAACTTTACCTTCAGGTCGATGCGGTCGTGAAACAGCTCGACGAGATCGACTATGAAAAGGACGAGAAGCAGAAATCGATCATCTTGACCGAGGACGGCACCGAGAAGGTCGAGCGGATGCTCGAGGCTGCCGGGCATCTCGAGGGGGAGAACCTGTATGATTTCGAGAACACGCAGGTGGTCCACCACCTGAACCAAGCGCTACGCGCGAACATGATGTTCAAGGCGGATACCGATTACATCGTCAAGGACGGCAAGGTCGTCATCATCGACGAATTCACCGGACGAATGATGGATGGTCGGCGCTGGTCCGACGGGCTGCACCAGGCGGTCGAGGCGAAAGAGGGCGTCGAAATCGAGGCCGAGAACCAGACCATGGCCTCGATCACCTTCCAGAATTATTTCCGGATGTACCCCAAGCTGTCGGGGATGACCGGCACCGCGGCGACCGAGGCGGCAGAATTCTACGACATCTACAAGATGAACGTCGTCTCGATCCCGACCAACGTCGAAGTCATGCGGGTCGACGAGGAGGACGAGTTCTACAAGGATACGCAGGACAAATTTCGCGCGATCGCTAAGAAGATCCGCGAACATGCGATCAAGGGGCAGCCGGTGCTGGTCGGGACGGTGTCGATCGAGAAATCGGAGCTGCTGTCGCAATTCCTGGTCCAGGAGGAGGTCGACCACAAGGTGCTCAACGCGCGCTATCATGAGATGGAGGCGCACATCGTCGCGCAGGCGGGGCGCAAATCCGCGGTGACGATCGCGACCAACATGGCCGGGCGCGGCACCGACATCCAGTTGGGCGGCAACCCCGAATTCCGAATGCTGGACGAATTTCCCGATCTTGTCCTCGGCACCTCCGACTATGCCGCGCAAATTGAAAAGGTGCGCGCCGAGATTGTCGTCGAAAAAGCCGAGGTGCTCGCCGCAGGCGGGCTGTTCGTGCTCGGGACCGAGCGCCATGAAAGCCGCCGGATCGACAATCAGTTGCGTGGCCGATCAGGGCGTCAGGGCGACCCCGGGCTGTCGCGCTTTTACCTCAGCCTCGATGACGATCTGCTCCGCATCTTCGGTCCCGACACCCTCTTCGCCAAGATGATGCGCAACAATATCGAGGACGGCGAAGCGATCGGATCGAAATGGCTGACCAAAGCGATCGAAACCGCGCAGAAGAAGGTCGAGGCGCGCAACTACGACATCCGCAAGCAGGTGGTTGAATATGACGACGTGATGAACGACCAACGCAAGGTGATCTACGAACAGCGCGCCGACATCATGGACGCGGACGCGGTCAGCGACTTCGTCGAAGACATGCGGGTCGAGACGGTCAACCTCATCGTCGGCGATGCATGCCCGGTCGGCACTTATCCCGAGCAGTGGAACGTCGCAAAGATGAAGGAGCAGCTCGCAGAGGTGCTCAATCTGGATCCCCCGGTTGATGCATGGCTCGAGGAAGAAGCGATCGATCCTGAACTCATCGAGCGGCGCGTGCGCGAGGCCGCCAATGCGCTGATCACCGAGAAGGCCGCGACGCTGGAGCCCGACACGTGGATTCAGGTCGAAAAGTCGATCCTGCTCCAGAACCTCGACCATCACTGGAAGGAGCATCTTGCGACGCTCGATGCGCTGCGTCAGGTCGTCCACCTTCGCGCCTACGCGCAGATGACGCCGATCAACGAGTATAAGCAGGAAGCGTTCAGCCTGTTCCAGCGGATGCTCGATTCGATCCGGCTCGATGTGACCAAGACAATTGCGCACGCGCAGTTCCAACTGCAGATGCCCCCCGAGCTGCCCGAACTCCCCGATTTCATCACCACGCATTTCGACCCGTTCACCGGCGAGGACAATTCGGCGGATATCGACGCGGGGTCGCTAGGGCTGATTTCGAACCAGCGACCGCCGTTCCAGATGGCGCGGCCCAACGCGGGACCCAACACTGGGGACGTCGGCGGGGATCCTGAGGATTGGGAAGGGCGGGTCAACCGCAATGCGCCATGCCCGTGCGGATCGGGGCGCAAGTACAAGCATTGCCACGGCGCGGTCACCGCCTGACGCCTGACACGAATAAGGCCGGGTTACCTTCTTAGTAACCCGCCCTTTTTGGTTGCGTCTAGGCGATGCGGTTACTTCGGCAGAACGATGCTCGGCCCGATGGTGTCCACCACTTTGCGGGCATCGAAGGCGCGCAGATTGTCGCGCGGAATCGGCCCCTTGCGCATCGCGATCTCGGCGGTCGCTTCATACCGGTCGATGGTGCGAACATCGAAATCGTCGAAGCCGCCAAATCCACCGTATCCGCCATAGCCGAACCCTCCGCCAAAGCTGCGCCAGCCATAACCGCGACCGTAGAAGTTCCACGACGGACCCCAATAGCCGCCGAACCCGCCATAGCCGAAACCAGGCCCGCCCACGCCGGTCGAATAGGTCCGCGATTGGAGATTGGTGTCGCGATCCGCCATGACGAAATAGTCATAGCCATTCTGCAACGTCAGCTCCGCCGAGCGGAAAAACAAATAGCGCTCGACCGTATCGCGCGAGGTCACGCTGTTGCCTGCAAAGCTCACCAGGAAATGCCCGGGTTCGATCTGGCGGTCGCTATAGCCGGTGCGGCTGAAGCCGACTCCCGTGGCAGGACGATAGGTCGTCTCGGTCGCGCAGCCAGCGACCATCAGCGTGCTCGCAGCCAGCGCCGCGACGATAGCCTTGCGGCCCAGATGAATCATGTTCGTCTCCAGTTCACGGTGAATCCCGCGATCCTATTCGGTATAGCCCATGGTGTTGGAACGAGCGATGAACGAGTTGGCTCCGCGATGACATTGCGACGTGATTATAATCATTTGATCGCGCGGGTTCCGCGGTCAACCGAGCAGATGGAGCACAATGTCGCGGCGGTGCGGCCGGCGACGATGTTCGAACAGGTAGATCCCCTGCCACCGGCCGAGCAGCATCGCCCCCGATGCGACCGGAACCGACAGGTGAATTCCGGTCAACGCGGCGCGCAGATGCGCGGGCATGTCGTCGGGCCCCTCGTCGGCATGCTCGTAGACGTCGCTTTCGGGGGCGAGCTTCGCGAAATAGGCCGCAATGTCGCGCTTCACCGCGCTCGCGGCGTTTTCCTGGATCAGCAGCGAGGCCGAAGTGTGTCGACAGAATAGCGTCAGCAGCCCGTCAGCGATGGGTTGATCGCCAACCCATCGCGCGACGCGATCGGTGATCTCGATCAGCCCCGGTCCGGCAGTGTCGATCGACAAGGTGTGGAGCGCCTGATGCATCGCGCGGTCACCGACGCCCAGCGGTGGTGCGCTGAGCGATAGCGGTAGCCGACGCCTGACCTGGGATCGCCGCTTGCGCCATCTGCTCAGTGTCCCATTGCATCCGCGTCGGCTTTCACCGCGCCTTTGGGACGCTTGAGCAGCAGCCCCAGCGGGATTGCGACCGCGGTCATGATCATCATCAGCTTGAAGTCGTCGAGATAGGCGATCATCGCCGCCTGCTGATTGACGACCGCATCGGCCATTGCGAGCAGGCTGTCGGTCGAGCCGCCGGCGATCGAGGTGACGAGCGGGTCGTTTGCGGCGAGACCCAACGCGGGAACGTGCGGAGCCAGGACCGAATGATTCGTCTGGATATTGCGCGCGAGCAGCGCGGTGACGATCGAGATGCCGACCGATCCGCCGACGTTGCGCGACAGGTTCATGAGGCTCGATCCCTCGGTGCGCTTGTGCGGCGCGAGCGTGCCGAACGCGGTGACGTTGAGCGGAATGAAGATCAGCCCGAGGCCCAATCCCTGGATGATCCCGGTGGTGACAAAGGGGGTAGAACCCATCTCGAGCGACCAGCCCGTCATCTGCCACAACGAGAAGGCGGCGATCGCCAAGCCTCCCATCACCATCACGCGGGGATCGACGTTTTTCGCCATCAGCCAGCCCGCAAGGTACATGCTGCTGACGATCCCGATCCCGCGTGGCATCATCAAAATCCCGGTGGTGAGGACGGGATAGCCGTAGAGCCGCTGCAGCATCGGCGGCAGCAAGGCGAGCGTTGCGGTCATCAGCACACCGATCACGAGCATGAAGCCGATTCCGGTCACGAGGTTGCGGTTGCGGAACAAGCTGCGTTCGAACATCGGGTCCTTGGCGGTCACGATGTGGACGACGAACATCCAGGCGGCGGCGAGCGCGATCCCGGCTTCGATCCGGACCTCCCAGCTCTGGAACCAATCCTGGGTCTGGCCACGGTCGAGCATCAACTGCAAGAAGCTGATCGCAATTGCGAGCAGCGCGAAGCCGAA
The DNA here is from genome assembly GCA_030854075.1 of Pseudomonadota bacterium. Lineage (GTDB taxonomy): Bacteria > Pseudomonadota > Alphaproteobacteria > Sphingomonadales > Sphingomonadaceae > Sphingomonas. Next base: position 5,367 of record JALYTW010000030.1, on the reverse strand, counting down.
GAGATCGAACTTGCGGCGGACCAGTCCGCGCGAGGGGAGCAGTGCCCACAGGATCGCGAAGCACGCGATACCGACCGGTACGTTGACGTAGAAACACCAGCGCCAACTATAATTGTCGGTCAGCCAGCCGCCGATCACCGGCCCGAGGATCGGCCCGATCATGATCCCCATCCCCCAGATCGACATCGCGCTTGCCTGTTTCGATTTGGGATTGATATCCATCATGACGGTCTGGCTGAGCGGATTCATGAACGCCGCGAACACGCCCTGGAGAATGCGGAAGCCCACCATTTCGACGAGCCCCGTCGCCAGCCCGCACAGCATCGAAGCGGCGACGAAGCCGACCACTGCGACGAGAAACAGATTGCGCGACCCGATCCGGTCGGACAGCCAGCCGGTCATCGGGATCGCGACCGCAGCAGCGACGATGTAGCTCGTCAGCACCCACGTCACCGTATCCGCGGTCGCGCCGAGCGAGGCCTGCATGTGCGGCAGCGCGACGTTGGCGATCGTCGAATCGAGAATCTGCATGATCGTCGCCGCCATCACCCCGATCGTCAGCAGCGCCTTGTTCGAGGTGTGGAGCGCGGCGCGCTCCTCCAACGGCTCTGCGCCCTGGGTCGAAGGGACTTCAGCGAGCGGATCGATCGCTGCGCCCGGGGCCGCGGCAGTGTGGGTCATGACGGCTTATTTCACCCCACGGACGTCGACCGACACCTTCGCCGATTGACCCGCGATCAGCTGACGGGGGCTGTTGTCGTCGATCGAGATCCGCACCGGGATGCGCTGCGTCACTTTCACCCAATTGCCGGTCGCGTTTTGCGCGGGGAGAATCGAAAATTCACTCCCCGTACCAGCGCCGATCGACTGGATATGGCCGCTCAGCTTCAAACCGGGATATGCGTCGAATTCGAGCGTCGCGGGTTGGCCGACCCGCATCTTGTTGAGTTCGTCCTCCTTGAAATTTGCCTCCACCCACGACCGGCCGCTGGCGACGATCGTCACCGCGGGCAGGCCGGTTACCATCATCGCGCCGACCTGAAGCCGGTCCGACTGGCTGATCGTGCCGTCGATCGGCGCGCGTACGACGGTCCGCCTGAGGTCGAGCGCTGCCTTGTCGCGCTGAACCTGGGCGGCGGCGATGGCGGGGGCGGTGCCGGGGACCGCCGATCCGCTCGACAGCTTGGCACGCGCCTCGTCCGCGGTCGCCTGGGCGTTGGCAAGCTGCGCGCGCGCCTGCTCCAAGCCATGCTGCGACTGTTCGAGCCGGGCGCGCGTCGTAAAGCCCTGCTTCATCAGCTGTGCCTGACGCGCATAGTCCTGCTGCGCGTTGGTGATCGCATCGCGCGCCGCCTGGATATCGGCGCCGGTACCGCGCAGGTTCGACTGCAACGTGGCGACGCCGACCTGCGCGTTCGCGATCGACGCGTTGGCCTGCGCCACCCCGATCCGATATGGTTCGGGATCGATCCTGAACAGGATATCGCCCGCCTTGACATGCTGGTTCTCGCGGACGTCTACCGCCACGATCCGACCTGCGACGTCGGACGACACGGAAACCTTGTCCTGGCTGACATAGGCGTTGTCGGTCGACACGAACCGGCCCGAGGTGAGCCAGAAATAACCACCAACGATCGCGATCAGCAGCGGAACGCTGATCATGATCACCGTCCGCAGCCATTTGCGTTTGGGCCGAGCCGATTCCGGAATGATCGCGACATCGGCCACGGCATCGCGCGGCGCGGGGGTTGCGCTGTCGGCCTGCAGGTCGCGCTGGGGATCGGCGTCAGCCATGGGCGGTGTGATCCTTGTCCACAACAATAGTTTGCGCTGTGATTGGGTCCACAGCAGGCGGGTCCGCAGCAGCCGCGTCGGTTTGCGAGAGATTGTCGCGCATCTGGCCGAGCGCAGTCGCAAGGGCGGTGCGTTCGGGGGTGTCGAATCCTGCGAAAGCGATCGCGAAGACGTCTTCGCCGATTGCCTTGAGCTGGTCGAGCAGCGGACGCGACCGGTCCGTCAGGTAGATTTTCCAGGCGCGCCGATCGGTCGGATCGCGGCGGCGCTCGACGTGGCCAGCCTCAGCGAGTCGGTCGACCATCCGGCACAGCGTAATCGGTTCGACTTCGAGCAAATCGGCAAGACCACCCTGGTTGATGCCCTCGTGCCGAGACAGCGCAGTCAGCGCGCGCCATTGCGGGCGGGTCACCCCGATCGCGCGCGCGCGTTCGTCAAACCGGCGACGGAGCAGCCGCGAAACATCACTGACGAGAAAAGCCGTACCATCGTTCATGGCATCCACATAATAAGCATGCTTATATAAGGGAAGCCCTGTCGCTTGCAAAAGTTGCACGCGCGATTGCGTTGCGGGTAACGCGCGGGTTCAACCATCGAAGGATGCGCGCGTGACTCCAGTTCGACCCGAGCCGCAATTTTTCGAGGCGGACGATGGCGTTCGGCTCGCGTGGTACGACATGGGGGCGGGGCCGCCCGTGGTATTGCTCCACGGGTTCATGTCCGACGCATACACGAATTGGGTGCGCTATGGTCACGCCGCTGCGCTCATCGCCGCTGGGCGCCGGGTGTTGATGCTGGACTTCCGCGCGCATGGCGCGAGCGACAAGCCGCACGACGCGGCGGCCTATCCGCGTGATCGGCTGACTAGCGATGCGATGGGATTCGTCGCGCATCTGGGGCTGACGGACTATGATCTGGGAGGCTATTCGCTCGGATCGCGGACGGTGTCGCGAATGCTCGCGATGGGGGCCAAGCCGGGCCGGGTCATTATCGGCGGGATGGGGCTCGAGGGGCTGACCGACACCGGGCGGCGCGCAGGCCATTTCCGCAACATCCTGACCAAGCTTGGCCAGCATCCGCAGGGCAGCCCCGCGTGGATGGTCGAGGCGTTCCTGAAGACGACGGGGGGCGATCCCGTCGCGCTGCTCGGGATCATTGAGACATTTGCGGACACGCCGCTGGAAACGATCAGGACGTTCGCGATGCCGATCCAGGTGCTGTGCGGCGCGGAGGATACCGATAATGGTTCAGCGACCGCGTTGGTCGGGGAATTGCCCGACGCGGTCTATCCCAAGGTGCCGGGAGGGCATATGAGTTCCGTCGTGAAGCCTGAAATGAGCGCGGCGATGGCGGGGTTCCTCGCCGACTAGAGGCCGATAGAGGGGAGCAGGAGATGCGCGTGACCAACTTGTTGATCGGAGCGGCGCTGGTGGCGACGGCGGGCAATGCTTCCGCGCAGTCGGTGCAGTTGCAACCCGGGGAAACACTCCTCGAAGTGCAGGCGGAGGGAACTGCGACCTATCTTCCCGACGCGGCGTTCGTGACCGCAGGCGTCGTCAGCACCGGCGTGTCGGCCAAGGAGGCGACCGATGGCAACGCAACGACGATGACGGCGGTCATCGCGGCGCTGAAACAGGCCGGGGTGGCGGAGCGCTATATTCGGACCCAGCAGATCAACGTCGAGCCCCGGTTCGCGCGCAACAACCCACAGGATTATCAGGAACAGCCCCGCATCACCGGCTATGTCGCGCGGAACAGCGTCGCGGTGACGGTCACCAAACTTGCCACCGCGTCGCAGGTGATCGCGGCGGCGTTCGCGGCGGGGGCGAATTCGGTCAACGGCCCGAACCTCGGCAACATCGATCCGCAGGCGGGCATGGCCGACGCGCGCACCACCGCGATCACGAATGCGCGCGCGGAGGCAAACGATTACGCCAAGGGGCTTGGGCTGCGGGTATCGCGTGTGCTGCGGGTCAGCGAACGCGGCAACAACGCCCGTCCGGTCGATTTCGTCGTCGTCACCGGATCGCGCCAGTCCGCCGGCGCACCCCCACCGCCGGCGCCGCCACCGCCCGTCGCGGGCGGCGAGATCAAGCGCACGATCACCGTCTATGTCGACTACGCGGTGACGCTGTGAACCGCGTCACAATCGCGGCAGCGTGACCCCGCGCTGGCCCATATATTTTCCCGCGCGGTCGGCATAGCTGACCTCGCACGGTTCGTTACCTTGGAGAAACAGGAACTGGCACGCGCCTTCATTGGCGTAGACCTTGGCGGGGAGCGGCGTGGTATTCGAGAATTCGAGCGTCACATGCCCCTCCCAGCCCGGCTCCAGCGGCGTGACGTTCACGATGATCCCGCACCGCGCATAGGTCGATTTGCCGAGGCAGATGACGAGCACGTCGCGGGGCACGCGGAAATATTCGACGGTGCGCGCGAGCGCGAAGCTGTTGGGGGGAATGATGCAGCAATCGGTCTTGCGATCGACGAAGCTGTTCGCAGCGAAGTTCTTGGGATCGACGATCACGCTGTCGATGTTGGTGAAGACCTTGAATTCATCCGCCACCCGCGCGTCGTAACCGTACGATGACAGGCCATAGCTGATGCAGCCGTCGCGACGCTGCGATTCGACAAACGGCTCGATCATGCCGGTTTGCATTGCTTGTTCGCGAATCCAGCGGTCGGACAGGATGGACATGGCTTCCCCTTTCGGGCTGTCTTGCCGGGTTTGGGGTCAAGGGCAAGACGGAGAAACACGATGCGACCGCTGATCGATCTGGCGCACCGCGTGCGACGCTTCGCGATGCGGGCGGTGCGGTGGCGGACGACGGGGGTGAAGGCGATGGTGTTCAATCCGACGGGCGAACTGCTGATGATCCGGCATCGCTACGGCAATACCAAGTTGTGGATGCTGCCCGGCGGCGGGGTCGAGCGCGGCGAGACGCTCGCGGCGGCGGCGGCCCGCGAGGTCCGCGAGGAGACGGAATGCGTCGTAGCCGGGATCGCAGCCCTCGGGTCGTACCGCGCGCGCGGCGAGGGCCTGCGCGATACGGTCCATCTCTTCCGGGGGATCACCGACGACGTCCCGGTCGCCGACGGGGTCGAAGTGGCGGAGGCTGCGTTCTTCGCGCTGGATGCGCTGCCCGAGACGACCTCGCCCGCGACCAAGCGGCGGATCGCCGAACTGATCGGACAGCGCGCACCGACGGGCGACTGGTGAGCGCACCGTGGCCCGATTCGGTCATCCGCGACTGGGCGACTGCGCGCAATATCGCGCGCGCGTTGCCGGTGCCGGTCGCCGATCATGGCGGGTGGCGGGTCGACACGCGATCGCCGGGCGAGGACTGCCGCTATTTCTTTGCCGCGCCGGTCCCCGGGCTGGCCGCGCTCGCCGCGACGATCGATCGCCCGCGTGTGCTGATCAAGCTGTGCGACACGCGCGCGGTGTTGGCGGGGCTGGTGCCGGCGGGTTGGGTGTTCGAGGTCGACACCTGGGTGATGGAGGGGGCGCCGGCCGTTCCTGGCCCGCTGGCACCCGGCTATCGCGTCGACCGCACGCTTGAAGGCGCGCGG
>JALYTW010000018.1 GCA_030854075.1 Pseudomonadota bacterium | reverse complement strand
GAAATAGCAGCGCTGGACGCCCGGAACCGGATCGGAAACTACGCAGTCCGCCGGAAAACTGACGGCAGCCACGGTCCATCCCCGCGTCGGCCAGCGCGTCGATCCACGCGTCGGCACCGTTTCTAAGCTCGGCTTTGTACGATTAGGTGGCGAAGCACAGCGCGTTCGCCATGCGGACGAGGCGAGAGGGAGGAATTATTTGCGGTTCCCGGTGCGGCGGGAAGTGTAAATTAATGTCGCCGACCCAGAGCTGAAGCCGGACGGCGCCGATGGCGTCGCTAAATGTCAGGCTGGTTTTTCGATACCACGCAGCGGCATAAGGCATGCTCGTGCTGGTGAGAAGATCACACGCCCACAGGGAGATGAGGCTGTAGAAGCCGAGAAGTGCCGGTGTGGTTCGAGAGATAGCTTTGTCAGTCCATTGGCGCTGCGTCTCGACGCCCAGGTGAGCGCGCGTTTCGGCGAACGTGACTTCGATCTGCCATCGGCGGACGTACAGGGCGATGATGTCGGCGGGCTCGATGTTGATGTCGGTACTGAAGAAGGCTTGCGGATTGCGCTTTCCGTCGGGGTCGCGAACCAGGACCCAGCGGACCGGCAACACCGGAGTGCCCGGCCTGTACCACAGGGCGATCCCGGATGTGATCTCGAGCGCTTTGCCGCTGACATGGCCATACCAGGCGGAGACGAAGATCCCGGTCCAACTTGTCGCCGGGTTGGACAGCAGGGTCTTGAGCTTCGGCAGCGCCGGGCCTTTCTGCGCCGGCCGTCCGAGTGAAGAGGCGGTTCTTGCTGGGGGCGGTGCGAACAGGTTCGCATCCAATCGTAGACGGCTGATGAGTGTTGCCCGTCGTACAATGGCATGGGCCAGTTCATGGACAGCGAAGCTGCTGTCGCCGATGAAGATGATCTGACGACCTGGCAGCCAGCGAGACAGTTGCAGTGCGCCTTGCCGCGCCCAGTCCGTCAGCAATTTGTGACGACAGCCGCGTTGAAGGTTGGATCGCTCCGAAGGGGCGAGCAGCGTCAGGACCGGCAACGCCTTGATCAAGCGGGTCCATGAAACCGGGGTGAGCACCATGAAGCTCAGCCAGCGCAGCCCGCTGGCTTTGACGAAATGGCCGTGACTGGAGCGCACAGGGTCCCGGTATATTCCCCGTGCCGTGATCCGGCGTCCCCATCGGCGCTCAATGGTGTCGTCCATCCCGATGACCACGGGGCCGTTGGGCACGAGGTGTTCGACCACAATGCCCAGCAGTTGCCTGGCAACAGCGCGGGAACTCCAGCGGGCGCGGTTGAGGATCTGATGATAGCTTGCAAAGTTGGAGGCCTCGGCCCGGCCGGTTACGCGTAGGCAGGAGGTAACGGTCCGCTTGCCCGTTGCCAGTAGGGCGCCCATCACCAGAACAAGCACATGCTCCCAACTGGGGGCAGTGAAGCAGGGGCGCCACGTCTGCAGCCACCGGCGCAGTATCAGGGGAACGGGGTCGCCGATAACGGTCTTGTCTGGGTCCAGCATCCCATGCTTCGAATCCCAAGCTGGACAGGTTGCAACGCTTCGACTGTTGCCATGCGGCAAGCCGAATCGGATACGCTGTGACCCGAAGGCAGCCAGGGTTGCGCGATGAAGGACGACGAAATTTCACTGCGGATCGAAGCCTTCGACGCAGCCAATGGCGGCGGCGTCGGCTGGTACGAAGACAAAGGCGCCTACCACCTTTACCTGCTCGATACCGAGGCGCCGATCGCTCGTCTAAAGCCGACCGGCACGAGTGACGAAGTCAGGCTCGGCTACTGGTCACATCGGCGAAGATGGGAAGATATTGACGACATGGGCGGATGCGTCTTGCCCCTCGATCACGCCCTCGACCACATCGCAAACAGTAGCGTGTTCTGGACCTGGACCTGACGGGAAACGTACAAAGCCGAGCTGAGAAGGTGGAGCCATGACGAGCAAGACGACGAACAAGTTTGCGCCCGAGGTCCGCGAGCGCGCGGTACGGATGGTTTTCGATCACGAACGGGATCATCCGTCCAGATGGGCGACCGTAGTGTCGATCGCCGAGAAGATCGGCTGCGTTCCGCAGACGCTTCATGAGTGGGTGAAGAAGGCGGAGGTCAACAGCGGCAAGCGCGCCGGTATCCCAACCGAGGCTGCCGACAAGGTCAAGGCGCTGGAGCGCGAAGTCCGTGAGCTGCGGCAGGCCAACGAGATTCTGCGCAAGGCGTCCGCATATTTTGCACAGGCGGAGCTCGACCGCCCGTTCCGGCGATGATCGCGTTCATTGACGATCACCGCGATGCCTATGGGGTCGAGCCGATCTGCCGCGTCCTGCCGATCGCCCCATCCACCTACCACGAGCGCGTCGCGCAGCGACAAGATCCAACACGCCTGTCGGCGAGGGCGCGGCAGGATGTGGCCCTAAAGCCGGAGATCGCACGCGTGTTCGCCGAGAACTTCGCGGTCTACGGCGTGCGCAAGGTTTGGCGGCAGATGATGCGGGAGGGCTTTCCGATCGCGCGCTGTACCGTGGAACGGCTGATGCGCGAGATGGGCTTGGCAGGGGTAATTCGCGGCAAGCCGATGCGCACGACCATCAGCGACAAAACTGCGCCGTGCCCGCGCGATCACGTCAACCGGCAGTTCTACGCCCCAGCGCCGAACATGCTGTGGGTGTCGGACTTCACCTACGTCGCGACTTGGGCGGGGTTCGTCTACGTCGCCTTCGTCATCGACACCTACGCCCGCAGGATCGTCGGCTGGCGGGCCAGCAGGACGGCGCATGCCAGCTTCGTCCTCGATGCGCTCGAGCAGGCGCTTCATGACCGCCGGCCGGTCCATCGTGGCGGCCTGGTTCACCACAGCGACCGCGGGTCACAATACGTGTCTATCAAGTACACCGAGCGGCTCGCCGAGGCCGGGATCGAGCCGTCGGTCGGCAGCGTGGGCGACAGCTACGACAACGCTTTGGCCGAGACGATCAACGGTCTCTACAAAGCTGAGGTGATCCACAGGCGTGGGCCATGGCGCAGCTTCGAAGCTGTCGAATATGCCACGCTCGAATGGGTCGACTGGTTCAACCATCGTCGGTTGCTGGAGCCCATCGGCAACATCCCGCCCGCCGAGGCCGAAGATCAATATTATGCTGCCGCGGACAACATCGATAAGGCAGCGTGACTCACAACCCAACGCCTCCGGCAGACCCGGGGCGGTTCATTACGTGCCGGTGCTGGCGAAGAAGCCGGGCGCGCTGAGGAACGGCGCGCCGTTCAAGCAGCTCGCGCTGCCGCCAGGGCTGGAGCGTCGGCCCACACGAGCAAACCTCGGATCATCAGTGTAGGGGGAACCACTCCTGCTTGCGAGGCGGACATACGATCTTACAATAAGACCGTCATTCCCGCCAGCCGCCACATAGTCGTCGGCCACTGCTGAAACGCTGATCCGGCAGCCATTTAACGGGTCGCTTTTATAGTAGAATTACTGTTTGGCAGGATCGTCGGCGAAGTTGCTTTGAAAACCACATCGACGGGAGCGATAAACTTGTTGGAAGCCGTGTGAATTGTCGAACGTTGTCGTCCGGAGAAAATATGAATTTGGCCCAGCGGTCAGAAAATCTACTTTCCGCGGCTCTCTGCTGGATTGATATGTGCAAGCTGCAAACCCAGCGCCCAGCGACGATGAAAACCGCGCCAGTAGGTTGCGCTCGGCCCGGTCGGCTGCGCCAGTTTCCCGCCCGAAACTTCGCCCTCATCAAGCGGCCAGGTGCCGTCGTCGGCAACTGGTGTCGGGACATCCAGATAGCTCGCTCGGTCGAGGATCCGCTTCAAATGTAGATCAAGAAAGGCGGTTATCATATGCGCGTTGATCGCCAGAATGCGGTCCTTGCGCCACACTGGCTCATCGAATTTATCGATGTAGATGTAATTGCTTGCGACCGAAGGAGGGGCGGCGTTCATCGCGATGTTATGCCGAGCCTCAAGATACGTGAGCAGGTAACGGTCCGATTTCGCCATCCGGTTGAACAGCCAGCTTACGCCGTTTTTGTAATCAGCGACATCATCGCGATCCCCATCGATCACGAGCGCGGGCGCGGAGATTCGCTCTAGCGCTGTCGGCGACCACATTCGCGTAGCCGGCGATCCGCCCCATGGACCGAACAGAATGAGCGCTTTCAGGCCGGGTACCGGTTTGTCGTCGCCATCCATCGATCCCGCCATCATCACCTTCGGGAGTTGAGACATCAGCGGAGATTTGGGATCAAAGCCTGCCCCAGCCGAAGCGATCGCGCCATAGCCGCCCATTGAATAGCCCGCTAACGCCAATTCGTCAGTATTGATATGCTCGAACACACCACTAAACGAAGATGCTGCTCGGCGCCGGATCTCGGCAATGACAAAGCGCTGATCGGCACTCCGATTGGCCAGAACCTGAGCGAACGAAGCGCGGCGCGATCCTGCCATCGCCGGATCGACGTCGCCATGCTCAATCGCAATAACGACATACCCTTTCGACGCGAGATTTTCCGCGAGATTACTGAACCCGACCGCGCGGTTGTTGTAACCGTGCGATAACACGACAAGCGGGAAACGCCCCGCAGCAGGCTTGACCCCGCGCGCGGCCTCACCACTAAAATGGAGCCGCAGGGTCGCGTCGCTCTTGCGTCCAGCCAAGAATGGCGCTGGCATCGTGTAAGTTACGTGCTGCGCACTTTTTACTTCGCTGACCGCGGGATACCATATCTCGATCGGCAGCGCGCGCGCGTGGCGCCTGAACCCGCCCGCGCCATCAGGTTGCAACAAGTCAATCCGATCTGGATCGATCAGGATTACACTTTGCGTGCCGACGGGTGCCGTGCCTCGTGGAGCTAATTCTGGTGTGTCGGCCGGGAGTTGCGCCTGCTCTTCGGACACGGCGAAAAGCGGCGCGCCCAGCATCACCAACCACGTGATCCAGCGTCCAATCATTCCCGATCCTTTTGCATGGCATTCAGCAATTCGATTGTTGTTTGCGAGAACTTCTATCCAGAAAACGGCGAGCGCAACAGCCTGTTACGACAAGCGCGAAGGGTCGCACCGACTAGTTCTCGCGGAAGGGCGGTCTGAATGGCCGAGTCTGGGGCAGTCCGACGTAAAAGCAGCCATCAGCTCCTTCATTTAGCTATCATGGTCACGTCAGCAGCGAAAAAAGTAATGCCGGTAAGAACGAGCCCTCAATTATCTAACGCAGCATGGCTAATCCGGGGTAGCACATGGCGCGCGAACAGGTCAGCTTCGGCGGCGTGGGGATAGCCCGACAGGATGAACGCCTCGATGCCCATGTCCTGGTACATCCGCAGCTTGGCGAGCACCTGGTCGGGATCGCCGACGATCGCCGCACCGCAGCCGGATCGCGCGCGGCCGACGCCGGTCCATAGATTGTCCTCGGCATAGCCATCGTCCGCCGCGGTCTCGCGCAGCGCCGCCTGTGCGGCGACCCCGGCGGAGGTCGAATCGAGAGACTTGGCGCGAATGTCCGCGCCCTGCTGCGCGTCGAGTTTCGAGAGCAGGCGGTCAGCATAGGCGCGCGCCTCTGCCTCGGTATCGCGGACGACGACGTGGGCGCGATAGCCGAAGCGGAGCGTGCGGCCGTGCGCGGCGGCGCGCGCGGTCATGTCGGCGATGATCTCGGCGACGACTTCCTTCTTGTCGGGCCACATCAGGAACACGTCGCATCCCTTTGCCGCGGCCTCGCGCGCATCGGGGGACAGGCCGCCGAAATAGAGCAGGGGGGCCTTGCCCGACACGGTGCCGACGCGCGGCGGATCGACCTTGAGCTGCCAGAATTCGCCCTGGTGATCGAGCGGCTGGCCGTTGAGCAGCGTTTTGAGGATATGCATCGCCTCCACCGTCCGCGCGTAGCGCGGGGTCGAGGCGAGCTTTTCGCCGGGCAGATCGGACGAGATGATGTTGATCGTCAGCCGCCCGCCGGTCATCCGGTCGATCGTCGCGATCTGGCGCGCCAGCTGGGGGGGCCAGGATTCGCCGATCCGCACCGCCATCAGCAGTTTGATCCGTTTGGTCAGCGCCGCGATCCCCGCGGCGAACGCGGTGGTGTCGATCCCGAGCGCATAGCCCGAGGGCAGCAGGATATTGTCGAACCCGCCGGTTTCGGCCTGCATCACGATGTCGCGGCAATGCTCCCAGCTCGACGCGAGCGCGGGATCGGGTTGGCCGAGGAATTCATAATCGTCGTCGCACAGTGCGGAGAACCACGAAATCTCGCACGGACCCGTCGTCATGGCAGCTTCTCCCCCCGCGCCGCGGTGAGCACCGCATACCAGTCCTCGCGCGACCAGATGATCTTGTAGGCGTCGGCTAGTTCGGCAATCCGGCTCGCGTTCTGCGTGCCGACGATCGGAATCGCGCGCGCCGGGTGCGCCATGATCCAGCTGTAGGTGGTGGCCGACCGGCCGGCCCCGAACTTCGCCGCGACGGTATCGAGCGCCGCGGCGACCGCGTGCTCGTGCGGCGTGGTCGGCGTGGCGATCCGCCCGCCGCCGAGCGGCGACCAGGCCAGGATCGCGACATCGTGTTTCATCGCCTGGTCGAACGATCCGTCGATCATCGGATCGAGGCAGAGCGGCGAGAATTCGGGTTGTTGGCTCGCCAGCGGGACGCCGGTGAGGAGAGACGCCAAGATACGGGTCTGGTCGGGGGTATAGTTTGATACGCCGATGCTGCGCACCTTGCCCGACGCAACCATGTCCTCGAGCGTCCGCGCGACCTCATGCGGGTGGGTCAGAATATCGGGGCGGTGGATCTGGTACAGATCGACGTGATCGACCTGCAGCCGGCGCAGCGACGCATCGAGCGCAGCCATCAGATAGTCGCGACCCGAATCATACGGCTCCGGCGGAGTGATCCCGCCCTTGGTCGCGAGGACCATCCGGTCGCGCAGCCCGGGCGACGCGGCGAACACGCGGCCGAGTAGCGCCTCGGCCTCGCCGAACCCGCCGCTGCCGTCGAAGCCATAGATATCGGCGGTGTCGAAGAAGGTGACCCCAGCGGCAAACGCCGCCTCGATCAACGTCCGGCCGACATCCTCCGACTGACCAGCGAAGCGCCACATCCCCCAGGCGATCGGGGAAACTTGGATTCCGCTCTTGCCGAGGGGACGCGAATCGGGTGTAAGGTGGATTTCAGACATCGCTGTCATATTAGAGGTAGGAATGCCGGAAGAGCAAGTCCGTTACGGGTTGGTGGGAACCGGGATGATGGGGGTCGAACATCTCGCCAACCTCGCGATCACGCCCGGCGCGGTGGTGACCGCGATCGCCGACCCGACCGCGGCGTCGCTCGGATGGGCGCGCGATGCGCTTGGTCCCGAGCGTGTCGATGGGGTCACCGCCTTTGCCGGTTCGCAGGCGCTGGCGACGAGCGGGCTGGTCGATGCGGTGATCGTGGCGAGCCCGAACAACACCCACCGCGAGGTGCTCGCGCCGTTGTTCGGCGAAGGAATCGCGATCCTCTGTGAAAAGCCGCTCGCGACGACGATCGAGGATGCGCGCTGGATCGTCGAACAGGCCGAGGCCAGCGATGCGCCGTTCTGGACCGCGATGGAATATCGCTACATGCCGCCCGCGGCCACGTTCATCGACGAGATTCACAGTGGCGCGATCGGGCGCCTGCAGATGCTGTCGATCCGCGAGCATCGGTTTCCGTTCCTGCACAAGGTCGGCGATTGGAATCGGTTCGCGCGCAATACCGGCGGCACGATGGTGGAGAAATGCTGCCATTTCTTCGACCTGATGCGGCTGATCACCCAGTCCGAGGCGGTGCGCGTCTATTGTTCGGGCGCGATGGACGTCAATCATCTCGATGAGCGTTATGACGGCGGCAACGGACCCGAACGCCCCGACATCATCGACAATAGCTATACGACGGTCGATTTCGCCAATGGCGTGCGCGCGATGCTCGACCTGTCGATGTTCGCCGACGGCGCGGAAAACCAGGAGGAGATCGCGGCGGTCGGCGATGCGGCGCGGCTCGAGGTGCTGATCCCCGAGGGCGCGCTGGTCCATTCGCCGCGGGTCGGTTTCCGCAATCCCAAGCGCCCCTCGCGCCGGGTGGTCGCGGTCGATCAGGCTGCGCTGGCGGCGGGCAGCCACCACGGCTCCACCTTCTACGAACATCAGAAATTCATCGCGGCGGTACGCGGCGAAGGATCCGTCGAGGTAACCGCGCGCGACGGGCTGATGGCGGTCGCGATCGGCACCGCGGCGGAGATTAGCGCGCGCGAGCACCGCGTGGTGACGATGAGCGAACTGGGTTTCTAACGACGACGCGACGACCAATCGCCCACAATCGATCGGCGACACGACAAGCAATCCGCCAAGTAGCGGGATGGGGAGGAAGAGATGAAGACGATGTTTCTGACGAGCGCGGGAATCGCCGCGCTGCTACTGGCCAACCCCGCGTTGGCGCAAAAGGAAGCGACTCCGCCGAGCGATGCGACCCGGCCCGATCCCGCTGCGGACGATACGCCACCCCCTACCGCGGGTCAGAACGAGCCCGGCGACATCATCGTCACCGCGCAGAAACGTTCGGAACGGTTGCAGGATGTCCCGGTCGCGGTGTCGGTGATCTCGGGCGACGCGATCAGCGCCAAGGGCGGGACCAATCTGGAGAGCGCGCAATATCTGGTCCCGACGCTCAACTTCCGCAAATCGGGGACCGCGATCAACCAGTCGCTGTTCCTGCGCGGGGTCGGCACCTCGACGTTTTCGATCGCAGGCGAGCCGTCGATTTCCACCGTCGTCGACGGCGTCGTCTACAGCCGTGCGGGCGAGGCGTTCAGCGACCTTATCGACGTCGACCGGATCGAGGTGCTGCGCGGGCCACAGGGCACGCTATTCGGCAAGAACACCAGCGCCGGCGTGATCAACATCGTCACCAAGCGGCCGGGGGACGACTTTGGCGGGTATCTCGAGGGTGGCTTTTATACCAACGGCAATGAATATCGAGTGCGTGGCGCGGTTGACCTGCCGCTGTCGGGGATCATCAAGAGCCGGATCACCGGCTTCTACGGTCACTATGACGGCAACGTTCGCAACATTGCCAAAGGGGGCGACCGGGTAAATGGATACGAACATTATGGCGTCCGCGGCATCGTCGTCGTCGATCCGACGCCTGATGTCAGCTTCACGCTGATCGCAGACTATCGCGAGAGCCACGACGATTGCTGCGCGGAAATCATCGGTACGCTTCCGACGACCGGCTTGGCGGGAACCGTATTGCCGACCCCGCTCGGCGACAAATCGCGGACGATCAACCAAGACCTCGTCACGTCGGCGAACGAGAAAAGCTGGGGCGTTTCGGGCGAACTCGACTGGACGCTCGGTAACCAGACGGTCACGTATATCGGATCATATCGCGAATACGACAATGAGGAAATTCGCGACGGCGACTGGCTGCCCCAGGCTTATGTCGGACTGGTTCAGCTGCATGATTTCGGCCCGCAGGTCAGCAACACGCTGACGCAGGAAATCAGGCTGACATCCCCTGCCGACCAGTTCTTCAGTTATGTGATCGGTGCCTATTATTCGCGCGCCTACACCGAGCGGACGTTCAGCCGGTTCGACATCGTCTGTTCGGCCACGCCGACGCCGAGCGTGCTCACCCCGTGTACGACGCCGGGGCTGACGGTGACGCGGCCACAGGGGACCGCGGTGTTCGGATCGACCTTCAAGAATCTTGCGTTCTTCGGTCAATCGACGATCAACCTGTCGGATCGGCTGCGGTTGATCGGCGGCCTGCGGTTTACGACCGACCAGCTCAACGTTTTCCTGACGCGCAATACGCCGCTGGCCGGACCTGGAATCCAGCCTAGCTACGGGCCGTTCAACGGTAAGACCACCAGTGACAATCTGTCGGGCAAGGCGGGCGTCCAGTTCGACATCGTGCGTCAGTCGACCGCTTATGCCACCTATTCGCGCGGCTACAAGGGCCCGGCGTTCAACGTCTTCTACAACCTGACCGCGACGGGTACCAACGTGATAGCCCCCGAAACTGCCGACAGCTATGAAGTGGGTCTAAAGAACACGTTCCTCGACGGAAAACTGGTTCTCAACCTCGCCGCTTATTACGCTAAATATCACAATTTCCAGGCGAACAATCCGGACATCGTGGCTGGCGTGCTCGTGACGCGATTTACCAACGCGGGCGAGATTTCGACGCGAGGTGTGGAGGCCGACCTGCTGTTCCAGCCGGTACGCGATCTCAGTTTCTCGGGCGGCGTCGCTTACACAGATGCGCATATCGATCAGTTCAAGGTCCCAACCAATGGTGTCACCACCGGGGTAGTGCCGTCAGGTACATCGCTGGGCTATGCGCCGAAATGGAAGGGGTCGCTCGGCGCAGACTATCGTTATCGCACCGGCGGTGCGGTCGATTTCGCGCTGGGCGCGCAGAGCAGCTATCAGTCGAGCCAAATCTCGCAGCTCGATGCCAGCGCCGCGATCCGCGCGGCAACGACGATCAAGGCCTATGGGTTGGTCGACTTGTCGGCGGGGATCGTCCAGCGTGACGATCTGTTTCGCATCACCTTCACGGTTAAGAACCTGTTCGATACCAGCTTCGCGTCGGCGATCAGCAGCGGTGGTCCGGGTGGTAGCTATCGGTACATCATTCCGCGTGAGGCGGATCGCTATTATGGGGTGACCGGGCGGGTGAACTTCTGACCCGCAGGACCGAGTATCAGTGCGCGAGCGCGACGGCACCCGATCCATCGTCCGGCACCGCCACGATGTGCGGGATGATCAACTGGATACAGCCGAGCGCCAACAGGTAGGACACCGAACAAATCGCGAGCAGCGGGCCATAGCCGTAGCCCGCTGCGAGCGACACCGCGGCGAGCTGGATCAGGACGATCGACCACATGTTGCCGCAGAAGGCGGCGATTCCAATCGTCGAGCCCACGGCGCGGGCGGGCACGATGTCGGTCGCCAGTGCGAACAGGTTGGTCGAAAATCCTTGGTGCGCGAACAGCCCCAAGCCGAGTAGCAGCGCCGCCGACCAAGCATCGTCGACGACCAGGACCAGCGTCACCGGCAGTACGAGCACCGCATAGAGCAGCATCGTGCCCTTGCGGGCGCGGTTGACGCTCCACCCCCGGACCATCAGCCGGGTCGGCAGCCAGCCCCCGGTCAGCGCACCCGCCGCAGCCATCGCATAGGCGAGCGCGACCGGCAGCCCGACGGTGCCCTGCGGCAGCCCGAACATCCGGTGAAACAGGTCGGGGAGCCACGCGAGCATGAAGAACCACACCTGGTCGGACAGCACTTTGGCGATCGCGATCGCGGCGGTTTCGCGGCGCTTGAACAGGTCTGTCCAGCGGATCGGCGCGGGGCGGACGCCCTCTTCGACGACCGGCGGGATCTTGATCGCCAACCAGACCACCACCCACACTAGCCCGAGCGCGCCTGCCGCAAGGAAGGCGGCGCGCCACCCGAACGCGACCGCGAGCGCCGGGACGACCAGCGGCGTCACCACCGCGCCGATATTTGGCGCGGTGTTGCCGATGCCGAGCGCGATCGAGCGCTCCTTTTGCGTAAAATAGACCGCCGCCGATTTGACCGCGGCGGGCGTGCCGATCGATTCGGCACCCCCCAGCACGACGCGCGCGGTGATGAACCCAGCGACGCTGCCGACGATCGCATGCGCCATGCCCGCGAGGCTCCAGATCGCGACGCCGAGCGCGAAGCCCAGTTTCAGCCCGACGCGATCGATGAACCAGCCGGTGCCGAGGAACGCGACCGCCGCGGCTACCTGGAAGGCGGACAACATGTTAGCGTAATCCTGGTCGGACCAGTGGAATTCGGTTTCCAGCGTCGGCTTCAACAGCGCCAGGATCTGACGATCGACATAGTTCAGCATGATCGCAACGAACACGAGTGCGACGATGATCCAGCGCTTCCGATCGGTCATCATTCTACTCTCCCGCGTCGTTTCCGATAACGTTGTCATAGACGATCGGTCCGCGCTACAGCTTTGTCGCATGACCGCCCGTGCCGCCATCCCGCGCCCGCTACCCGCCGCCGCCGATTTGTACGGCGATCTCGAACCGAGCCCGCGGGTCACCTGGCGCGATTATGTGCCGGGGTTGACCATCGTCGCGGCGGGTACGCTGGCCGCGGGGTTCATCGCCGACCGCTATGGCGCCCCGCTCACGCTGATGGCCCTGCTGATCGGGCTGGCGCTCAATTTCCTGTCGGCGGATGCGCGGCTGACGCCCGGGCTCGCGTTCGCATCGCGGTCGCTGCTGCGGTGGGGGATCGTGCTGGTCGGGGTGCGGATCACCTTCGGGCAGATCGCCGCGCTCGGCCCGGTCGCGCTGCTGGCGGTGCTCGGGATCGTCGCGGCGACGATCGGGGTCGGGATTCTCGCAGCGCGGCGGCTCGGCTACGACAGCGCGTTCGGGACGCTCGCGGGGGGCGCGGTCGCGATCTGCGGTGCATCCGCCGCGCTGGCACTGGCGACGCTGCTCGGCGAGCGGCGCGCAAGCCAGGCGCAACTGACGCTGGTCCTGGTCGGGATTTCGGCGATGAGCGCGAGCGCGATGGTGCTCTATCCGCTCGCTGCGCACGCACTGGCGCTGTCGGATTTGCGCGCCGGGTTCCTGCTCGGCGCGTCGATCCACGACGTCGCGCAGGCGCTGGGTGCCGGCTATTCCTATTCGGACGGCGCAGGGCAGATCGCGGCGATCGTGAAGCTGACGCGGGTCGCGTTGCTCGCGCCGGTGCTGGCGATTGTCGCGCTATTCCTGCCGCGCGGCACCGCGGGCACGGGTGTCGGCATCCCGTGGTTCGTGATCGGGTTTTTCCTGCTGGCTGGCGTCAATTCGACCGGGGTGATTCCGGTGCCCGCGACCAAGGCCGCCGAGGCGTTGGCGACCGGGCTGCTCGCCGCTGCGGTCACCGCGACCGCGATCCGATCGCCGATGGCGCAATTGCTGAAGGCGGGTCCGCGTCCGCTGCTGGTGATCCTGGCGGCGACGGTGACCGCGTTCGTGCTGTCGCTCGGCGCGACCGAGTGGCTGATCGGCTAGGTCGACGCGCGTACCACGAGCGCGTGCGGCAATTCGCGCTGCTCGTCCGCGTCGGCATCGCCGAGCAGCAGGTCGGCGGCGTTCCACGCCAGCTCGCGTACCGGCTGGCGCATCGTCGTCAGCGGCGGCCAGACATAGCTCGCCAACGCGTCGTCGCCGAACCCGGCGATCGCGATATCGCCGGGGATCGCGAGACCGCGACGATGCGCGACCATCAGCGCGCCCGCTGCCATCTCGTCGGAACCCGCGAAGATCGCGGTGGGGGGGTCGGCGCGCGACAAGAGCAGGTCGGCCGCCTCGGCCCCGCTGGCGAAATCGTAGCGACCCGAGATGATAAAGGTCGGATCGGTCGCGATTCCCGCCTCGTCGAGCGCGGCTTCGTATCCCGCGACGCGCTGCGCGCTGGTCGCATAATCGCTCGACCCCGCGATGTGCGCGATCCGCCGGTGGCCGCGCGCGATCAGATGCGTGGTCAATTCGCGTGCCGCCGAGACATTGTCGATGAAGGTCGACGGTGCGAGCCCCGGCCGTGTCCCCGGCGACACCCGGGCGAAGTGAATTCCCCGCGCCGCCAGCAGCGCGAGCACGGCGTCGTTGTCGGACAGCGGAGGCGTGAGAATGACGCCGTCGGGGCCGCTCGTCGCGATCAGTGAATCGAGATCGGCGAGCAGCCGCGGCGACCCGCGATCATAGGGCTGGGCGAGGACCCGCACCCCGTCGGTTTCACACCGGTCCCGAATGCCCTGCTGCATCGCATAGACATAGGCGGGGCTGGGATTGTCGCAGACCAGCGCCACCTGGAACGAGCGCCGTCCCGCCAATGAACGCGCGGCGTGGTTCGGCCGGAAATTCAGTTCCGCAACGGCGCGGTGCACCTTCTCGCGGGTCGACGGCCCCACATAGCGTTCGTTGTTGAGCACCCGGCTGACGGTCTTGATCGACACCCCGCTCGCCAGCGCGACGTCCTTGATCGTCGTCGTCATCGGGTCTCGCCTTCGCCGGTTGCTGCTCAGTGTCGCATCGACCTGCGCGCGCTGCACTCGCTTTTGGCGGCGCTGTCAAATCAAATGCACCGATCGTTACCCCCCGACAGACCTCCATCATCGTAGATGTCCGGCAATGCCGACCAGCCCTCGCTCGCGTGGCTGAGGATATAAGGGCACGATCGGAACTGCTTTCATAGCCATTTAGCGCGACGATTACGGTGAGCGGTCGTTTTGCCTCACGGAGATATGTTCCCGAGGCAGCTGCGATATGTCACGGTGCTGTTCCACCGCATAAGCCAAATTGACCCGGCATCGCGGGGGCACCGATGGGAGCACTAGCCTGAATTAGAGGCAATGTAGCCTCTGTTTATCAAGAGCTTGGTATATCTTAGTCGAATCCGACCCTCTCCGCCACTCTCCTGTCATGCCGATCGGCGTAACCATCGCGATCGGGAAAATTGTGCCGACTGCGAAGCATCACCGGGGCTGATCGTCGGTTATGCTGCACCGCGGCGCCGTGCGTCAGCCTGCGGCAGGGTAACCGCCGGACGACGGCACAACGCGGCGTGTTGAGGCGGGTTAGGCCAACGCCGCCTGCCAGGCCTCCGCATGCGCCAATGCCTTGGCATCATCGACGTCGATCCAGTCGAGGTCGCTGCAATCGACAATGTGAGCGGAGCCCCTCGAGGCGAGTATTCGAACGCCTTCGGTTAGCGAGGGGCTCGCCAGCGTCGCAAGCGCCGCGAAGAAGCCCGGCCCCACCGCAAAGACCCCCGTATCGTAGCAATCATGGGGTTCGAGCCCCTTGCCGATTGCGACGATTGTGTCGCCAGCCGTCGCGACGCACGTCACGTCCTCAGGATCGACCCAGCGATGCCCCAGCCGCCGGTCGACGCCGAGCGTCAGGCCGTCGCCGTACGAGGTTGCGGCCAAGCGGTGATAATGGCGCGGTTCGCACAGGTGATCGCACATGACCATCACGGCGCCGCCGTCGCCCACCGCCGCCCGCGCGGCCAGCGCGGATACCCCATTGGGCTGGCGATAATCGGTCGTTACCGTCTCTACCGTGATCGGCCGGTCGCGCGCGCCGAGATGCGCGGCGATCGCCTCGGCACCATAGCCGAGCGACACGACCACCCGGGTCATCCCCGCTTCGGCCATGTTGTCGATCGCGCGGTCGATCAGCGCGCGACCCGCGACGAGACACAGCGGCTTGTACGGAGTCGAGTCCCGCAACCGGCTGCCCTCGCCGGCGGCGAGGATCAGCCCGGTTCGGATCATCTCAATCCGCCCGATCACGCTGCTTTGATGAACGCCTCGACCGCGATCTGCGCCAGGTCGTCGGTCATCTGGGTGCGCGGATGTTTGCAGAAATAAGCGGATGCGGGGTCGATGACGCCGGCGATGCCGCGGTCCTTGGCGAGCTTGGCGCAGCGGATCATGTCGATCGCGACGCCCGCGCTGTTGGGCGAATCTTCGACCGACAGGCGAAGTTCCAGGTTCATCGGGACGCCGCCGAACAACTGGCCTTCCATGCGCAGGAAACATACCTTGTTGTCGTTCTGCCACGGCACATAATCCGACGGGCCAATATGGACGTTCTCGTCCTCGAGCCGTTCGGCCGCGACCGACTGGACCGCCTCGGTCTTGCTGATCTTCTTCGATTCGAGGCGGCGGTGGTTTGCCATGTTGAGGAAGTCGGTGTTGCCGCCAGTGTTGAGCTGATAGGTGCGGTCGAGCTTCACCCCGCGCTTGGCGAACAGGTCGGTCAGCACGCGATGGACGATCGTCGCGCCGAGTTGCGCCTTGATATCATCACCAATGATCGCGACCCCCGCATCCTCGAACCGCTTTGCCCATTCGGCGTTCGAGGCGATGAACACCGGGATATTGTTGACGAAGGCGACGCCCGCCTCGATCGCGCATTCGGCGTAGAATTCGGTCGCCTCCTGGCTGCCCACGGGCAGATAATTCATCAACACATCCGCGCCCGACCGCTTGAGCTCGGCAACCACGTCTGCCTTGGACGGCTGGGTATCGTTGGCGACGATGAAAGTACGATCGTCCTTATAGTCGCTCATATGTTCGGCGACGCCGTCGAGCACCTTGCCCATCCGGACGATGGTGCCGGTCTTGGTGACCGATGACTGGAATACCGCGGTGCAGTTGGGCTTGGCGAAGATCGCCTCGGCCACGTCCTGCCCAACCTTGCGCGTATCGACGTCCCACGCGGCGACGACCTTGATATCGCTCGGCGTATAACCGCCGAGCTCGTAGTGCATCAGCCCGACATGGTCGTTGCTGCCTTCGCGATAATAATCCAGCCCCTGGACGAGGCTGCTCGCGCAGTTGCCGATGCCGACGATGGCGACCCGGATGTTGGTCATGTATTACCCTGTTCGTTCGAGAGACGGATGGACGGCAAGACGCCGCCTGCAAGCTGGCGTTCGATGCGGCGGTGAATAACGACCCCGACGATGAGAACAATCGTCATGGGTACGATCTCTATCCACCAAAAGATGCGCGGATTGCCCGCCAGACAGGCAAGGAAAATCGCGAATACCCGCATGTTTGCGGTCAGCAACGACATCAATTTCATCGGCATCGCCGCGAATTCGCCATAGCGCCAGCCGAAGGTGACGGGATCGGGATCGCGCGCCATGCGGCGTTCAAACGCCATCGAGGCGCGATCGAGGCTGCCCGCGACCGAATCATAGACGCGCACCAGCAGCATCCCGGTCGGCGCAGGCGGTGCGTCGAGCGCGACGCCCCTGATCCGGCGATGGAAGCGTGCGCGTTCGCCCTCGTACAGGCTTGACTGGATCGCGTGCGCCAGCCCCGCGGTCAGCGCCAATGCCCAGCCGCCGACGGTGCCGATCGATAGCGCTAGCGAGATATAGATCAGGGCGAACACGCCATGGTCGCATAACCCGTCGAGTGCGCGGCCCAGCGCGCTCGCCGTGTGGGTCGCGCGCGCGATCATGCCGTCGAGCCCGTCTGCGATCAGCCAGCCGACCGACAACAGCAGCCCAACCACCGCGAACACCGGGCGGTCCCACTGGGTATAGGCGAACGCCGCTGCGCCGCCAAGGATTAGTCCCGCGACCGAGACGCTGTTGGCGGACACGCCAAGCGCCAGCGCGCGCGGCAGGAGCGCGCGTCCAGCGGGATGGATAATCCAGAGATTCGATGGGTCCTCGATCCGGCGATCGCGCGATCCATCCGGGGGAGGCGTTGTCATCAGGGCTTCATAATGAGCCGCCGCGCCCAGTAACGCAAGTTTCTAAGGTGCGTTGCGGCGCAGTTCGTCGATCCAGGGGGCCGCGATGCCGTCCGATGGCGCGCGCCAGTCGCCGCGCGGCGACAGTGCGCCGCCTGCCGATACCTTGGGGCCGTTGGGCATCGCGGACCGCTTGAATTGGCTCATGCCAAAGAACCGGACCAGGAATTTCTCGAGCCATGTGGTGATCGTCGCCAAGTCGTAGGCGGTGCGCGACGCGGCCGGAAAGTCTTCGGGCCAGCGCCCCGCGTCGATATCGCGCCACGCGTGCCAGGTGAGGAACGCGATCGTCGATGGCGCCATGCCGTGACGGATGACGTAATGCGCGAAAAAATCGTTGAGCGCGTACGGGCCAATGATCGATTCGGTCGACTGGATCGCGCCGTCGGCGCCCGCGGGTACCAGTTCGGGCGAGATTTCGGTCGCAAGGATGCGCTTGAGGATCGCGTCGGTCGCGGCATCATATTGGTCGGTGCGGACGCACCAGCGGATCAGGAACTGGATCAGCGTCTTGGGCACGCCCGCATTGATCGCATAATGGCTCATCTGGTCACCGACGCCATAGGTACACCAGCCTAGCGCCATCTCGCTAAGGTCGCCGGTGCCGAGCACGATCCCCTGGCGCTGATTGGCGAGGCGGAAGAGGTAATCGGTGCGCAGCCCCGCCTGGACGTTTTCGAACGTCACGTCATAAGCAGGTTCGCCTTCCGCGAACGGATGTGCCAAATCCTCGAGCATCCGCCGCGCCGCAGGGCGGATGTCGATTTCCTCGCCCGTCACGCCCAGTGCCTGCATCAGCGCCCAGGCATTGGCCTTGGTATCGTCGCCGGTCGCGAAGCCGGGCAGCGTAAAGCCAAGGACGTTGCTGCGCGGGCGGCCCAATCGATCCATCGCTTTGGCGGCGACGATCAGCGCGTGGGTCGAATCGAGCCCACCCGATACGCCGATCACGATCCGCTCTGCTTTGGCCGCGGTCAGCCGACGGCTGAGGGCTTCGACCTGGATGTTGAACGCCTCGTAGCAATCCGCATCGCGCTCGTCGGGGGCGTTGGGGACGAACGGGAATCGGCGGATTGCGCGGCGCAGGCCGACGTCGGCGAAGTCGGGCTGGTGATCGAAGCCGATACGGCGGAACCGCGTCTCGGGATGCCCGCTCGCGATCGCGGCGTCATTGAACGTCCCCATCCGGAGCCGTTCCTGGATCAGCCGCCCGGTATCGACGTCAGCGACCAGCAGTTCTGCAGCTTCCCCGAACCGCTGCGATTCGGCGAGCTGTTCGCCCAGTTCGTGGATCAGGCCCTGACCGTCCCACGCGACCTCGGTCGTGCTTTCGCCGGGTCCCGATGCAGAATAGACATAGGCGCACACCGCGCGCGCCGATTGCGCCGCCGCCAGCATCGCGCGTTCGCGCGCCTTGCCGATGACGATGTTCGATGCGGAAAGATTGCAGCAGATCAGCGCCCCCGCGAGCGCCCCCGCGGTCGAGGGCGGGGTGGGCGCCCAATAATCCTCGCAGATTTCGGCGTGGAAGGTGAAATGCGCCAGGTCGCGCGCCGCGAAGATCAGGTCAGTCCCGAACGGCACCGCTTCGCCGCCGAGATCGATCGAGAGACCGCTGAGCCCCATCCCGCTCGCGAACCAGCGTTTTTCGTAATATTCGCGGTAATTGGGCAGGAACGTCTTGGGGACGACGCCGAGGATCCGCCCGCGGTGGAGTGCGACCGCGCAATTATACAGCCGCCCGTTCCGGACCAGCGCCGCGCCGACGAGCAACGCCGCGCGGGTCTTCGCGGTCTCCTGCGCGACCCGGAGCAGCGCCGCCTCGGTCGCGCGCTGGTGAGCGGCCTGGAGGTGGAGATCGTCGATCGCATAGGAGTTGAGGTTGAGCTCGGGGAAGACGACCAGATCGACCGCTTCGCCATCCGCCTGTTTCGCGAGCGCGATCGCGGCGTCGGCGTTGGCGACGGTGTCCCCCACGCTGGCGAGCGGGGTCGCGGCGGCGACGCGGATCAGCCCGTGACGATGGATCGAGGCAAACGCGGATGGCTTCATGTTGCGCCTGATACCTCGCCGCGCGCGGCATAGCTACTGCGGGGCGTGCATGGCGGGTATCGGTGAACGACCGTTGCCGGGCCAAGGGCTATGGTCAAGCTTCTCGCTCGCGATCGATTACATCGCGGTCATGCGTGCGACCCAACGACGGCAACTGGTGGTTAGCTGCCGTTTGATTGGATAACTAAGACCTCGAACCTTGCAACGGTGGTCGAACCCATAGCCTTCGCCAATTCGCGTTCGTTGTAACCCGGCTGAGCAACAAGCCATTTAACAAAATCGTCTATTCCACTCGCTTCCAGCGGAAATAGGCAAGCTGGATCAGGATCGTCGAAATAGAGCAAAAACACAACGTCTGCGCCCCAAGGTCCGCTGTCATCCGTAGCGACGATAACTCGACGAAGATTGCAGAGAAGCACAGTCCGTTCGACGCCGCCTCCATCACTCGTCACGATATTATCGCCTTGGAAGCTTACACTCCACCGCGTCAGAGGCGATGCGTTTACAAGCTTTCTGCGCAGCCAATCCAACATGACGTTAAGATACACGATGGGCCGCATGTCCGCAATTTGGTGCGTGCTGCCCGACCGCTTTCTTGGCTTGCACCTCCGTGCGACATCGGGAACGGCGCGCACTTGGCTTCAGAAGGACCATCGATGACGCCGACACTCTACGGTATCCGCAATTGCGACACTGTGAAGAAGGCGCGGGCGTGGCTTGATGCGCGGGGCGTCGCGTATCGGTTCCACGACTACAAGACGCAGGGTGTGGAGCGCGCGCTGGTCGAGGCGTGGCTTGATCGGGCGGGGTGGGAGGCGGTGATGAATCGCGCGGGGACGACGTTCCGCAAACTGCCAGACGCCGACAAAACCGGCCTCGATCGCGATCGCGCGATCACGCTGATGTTGGCGCAGCCATCGATGATCAAGCGCCCGGTGCTGGAGACTGGCGGCGAGCTCAGGATCGGGTTCGATCCCACCGCGTATTCAGCGCTATTCGCCTGATCCGCAGCGTTGGTCGCGCTCGCGTAACGATGCGGGCAGACCCAGGGCACTACGTACGGGGGCAGTAGAATGGCGTTCGTTCGTCAGCGGGTGCCGACGTGGTTCCGGATCATTGCCGTGCTGCTGCATGCCCGGGGGGGCGGGTTGTTTCGCCTGTTACCAGCAGTTCAGGCTCGGCGCGGACGCGATGGGGCCGGCCGATGCGTATCAGCATGCGCTCTACGCCGCGCTGCCGGTCTGGTACAACGCGGTCTATGCGGTCGCGGTCGGGACCGGGTTCCTCGGTGCGCTGGCGCTGCTCGCACCATCGGCGCTCGCGCGGCCGTTGTTCGTCGTCGCGCTGATCGCGGTGATCGTCCAGTTCGGCTGGCTCTTCGCGACCACTGATATCATGGCGCATCGCGGCGTCGGGGCGGCGGGATTTCCCCTCGTCATCGTCGCGATCAGCGGGTTCGAGATCTGGTTCGCCCGCCATGCGCAGCGGCGAGGGTGGATCGCGTGACGCGACGCGGGTAGAGACGGGGCATGTCCACGACCTACACACTCGATACCTCGACCAGCCGCGCCAATCCGACCCCGCAGCCGCTCAAGCGATTGACGGTACCCGCGATCCAGCGACGCAAGTTCGACGGTGCGACCAGCGAACCGCTCGTCATGCTGACCGCTTACACCGTGCGAATGGCGCAATTGCTCGATCCGCACTGCGATCTGTTGCTCGTCGGCGATTCGCTGGGGCAGGTGATCTACGGGCTGCCCTCGACGCTCGCGGTGACGCTCGACATGATGTGCGCGCATGGCGCGGCGGTGGTGCGGGGGAGTTACCACGCCGTGGTTATCGTCGACATGCCGTTCGGTAGTTACGAGGCGTCGCCCCAACAGGCGTTCGCGAGCGCGAGCCGAATTCTGGCCGAGACTGGGGCGGCGGGGGTAAAGTTGGAAGGGGGGCAGGCGATGGCCCCGACGATCGCGTTCCTCAGCCAGCGCGGAGTTCCGGTGATGGCGCATATCGGGCTCACCCCACAGTCGGTCAACGCGCTCGGTGGCTATGCCGCACGCGGTCGTAGCCAGGAAGAGAGCGCGCGGATCATCGACGATGCCGCCGCGGTCGCGAAGGCGGGCGCGTTCGCGGTCGTCGTCGAGGGTGTCGTCGAGCCGATCGCGCACAGCATCACCGATGCGGTCGATATCCCGGTGATCGGAATCGGCGCGTCGGCGCATTGCGACGGGCAGGTGCTCGTCGCCGAGGATATGCTCGGCTTGTTCGATCGCACACCGCGGTTCGTGAAGCGATTCGAGGATTTGTCAGCGCGGATTTCCAGCGCGGTAGCGACCTATGCCGACGAGGTGCGCACCCGTCGATTCCCGGGACCCGATCAGACTTATGCGCCCAAGGATTGATCGGCTTCCGTTTCGCGCCACACGCGGCTAAGGTCCGCGCCGCTTCCCCACCTTCATCGTTCGGAGCCATCCTTGGCCGTTACCCCCAATAGCAACGAAGCCTTTGTGCGAGAAGTCGACGACGAACTGCGTCGCGATAAAATGGCCGAATTCGGCAAGCGCTGGGGGATCGCGGTGGTCGTCGCAGTCGTCGTGGCGCTGTGTGCGTTCGGCGGCTATCTGTATTGGCAGCATCATCGCCAGGTGGTCGCTGGTGAGCAGGGCGAGACTCTTCAGCGGGCGTATGACGCGCTGGCCGCCGAGGATGTCGCCAAGGCGCAGGTGCCGCTGACCGAACTCGCCGACTCCGGCGGCAGCGGCTACCGTGCGCTCGCCAAGATTTCGCAAGCCGACATTCTGCTGCAGAAGAACGATTTGAAAGGCGCGGCGGCAAAGTTCGCCGAGGTGGCGAACGATAACTCGCTGCCGCAGCCGTTCCGTAACCAGGCGCTAATCCGGCAGACCGCCGCTGAATTCGATACGCTGAAGCCGCAGGTCGTGGTCGAGCGGCTTCGCCCGCTTGCGGTGGTTGGCAATCCATGGTTCGGGAGCGCGGGCGAGATGGTCGCGGTGTCGTACCTCAGGATGAACCGCAGTAACCTGGCGGGTCCGCTGTTCGCCAAGATCGCGGCAGATGAAGGCGTGCCCGATACGATCCGTCAACGCGCGGTTCAGATGGCAGGTGCAGTGGGCGTAGACGCGATTCCGCAGAACGAAGGTCAGACAGCCAAATGAAAGCCAAGTACCGCGCCTCCGTGGGTATCGCCGCGATGATGGCGCTGAGCGCCTGCGGCATCTTCAAGGGCGGTGGTCCCAAGAAGACCCCGACCGTCGGTGAACGCGTGCCGATCCTGGTATCCGAAAACGGCATCCAGACCGATACCGCGATCGCGGATATCCAGGTGACGCTGCCCGCCGCAGCCCCCAATGCGAGTTGGGCGCAGCCGGGGGGCAGCGCTGCCAAGTCGATGGGGCAGCTCGCGCTTGGCGAATCGCCGACCCGCGCCTGGACCGCCACGATCGATGGCGGGTCGAACCGCGAACGGCTCGCCGCGGCACCGGTCATCGCGGACAACAAGCTGTTCGTGACCGACGTCACCGCGATGGTCCATGCCTATGTTGTGGACACGGGGGCCACGCTGTGGTCAGCCTCGATCGTCGACACGAAGGAAAACCCCAACGCGCGGTTCGGCGGCGGGGTCAGTTATGACGACGGCAAGGTCTATGCGACCGACGGGCTCGGCGATGTGGTCGCGCTCAACGCCGCCGATGGGGCGCAGATATGGCGCGTGAAGCCCGGCGGTCCGCTACGCGGGTCGCCAACGATCGCCAACGGCGTGGTCTATGTCCTCAGCCAGGACAACCAACTGTTTGCGCTCAACCAGGACACCGGAAAGGTGAACTGGGTCCAGTCGGGGACGCTCGAATCACAGGGGGTCTTTGGCGTTGCGGCTCCCGCCGCGAGCCAGGGGACCGTTGTCGCGGGATTTTCGAGCGGCGAGCTCAATGCCTACCGCTACGAGAATGGCCGTGTGCTCTGGGGCGATGCATTGTCGCGCACCTCGATCACGACGTCGGTATCGAGCCTGTCCGACATCGATGCCGACCCGGTGATCGACGAGGGCCGCGTGTATGCGGTCGGGCAGGGCGGACGGATGGTCGCGCTCGAGCTCGATACGGGCCGTCGCCTCTGGGAACAGAATTTCGCCGGAATTTCGACTCCGTGGGTCGCGGGCGAATGGTTGTTCGTCGTAACCGACGATGCGCGGCTAATCTGCCTCGCGAAGGCGACCGGCAAAGCGCGCTGGATCGCGCAGCTCCAACGATTCAAGAATCAGAAGAAGAAAAAGGGCGATCAGGTCACGTGGTTTGGCCCGGTGCTGGCAGGAAATCGCCTGATCTTGACCAACTCGCTCGGTCAGATCGCGTTCGTGTCGCCTGGTGACGGCAGCATCCAGTCGACGATCGATACCAAGACATCGTTTTCGCTGCCGCCGGTCATCGCGAATTCGACGCTATACACCCTCGACGAAAAGGGGCGGATCAGCGCCTATCGCTAGACGTATCACCGCGCAGGTCGAGCGAGGCCGATGGTTCGGCAATTGGCCGACAGCGAGCTGCCGGTCCGCGCTTGCGTTCGAATTCCCGCCCGGGTGCATTGTCCCGACGGTTCAAGCCAACCCCGTTTTTCCGCGGCCGATTTAAGTGTAGATCACCCCGAATGGCCAAATCCACCCCTGCTCTCGACCCATCGCGGAACTGCTGGCGCATCGTGCGCGCAGACCGGGCTACCGTCATCATCGATGCCGACGATTATTTCCGGCGCGCGCGTCAGGGAATGCTGGCCGCCAAACATCAGTTGCTGCTGATCGGTTGGGATTTCGACGCGCGGATCAAGCTCGTCCACGACAATCATGACGAGGCACCACCACGGATCGGGGCGTTCATCGACTGGCTGATTAATCGCCGCGGGGAACTGAACATCTATCTCCTGCGCTGGGACACCGGGGCGATCAAGTCGCTGTTTCGGGGCAGGACGATCCTGACGTTGGCACGTTGGGTGAGCGGGCGGCGGGTTCATCTGAAACTGGACGGACATCACCCGGTGGGGGCATCTCATCACCAAAAGATCGTGGTGATCGACGACTGCTTGGCGTTCTGCGGCGGGATCGACATAACCGATCGCCGGTGGGACACGCGCGACCATGCCGACGATGCACCGCTGCGGATCGGCGCGAACGGCAAGCCCTACGGTCCCTGACACGACGCGACGACCGCCATGAGCGGCCCGGTCGCCAGGTCGCTGGGCGAACTGTGCCGGATCCGCTGGCAAAAGGCGGGAGGCACTGCGGTGCCCGTACCCCCGCCGACCGGGCCATGCTGGCCCGATGACCTGGACGTCGGATTTAGCGACTGCGATGTCGCCATTTCTCGGACCGTGCCGACGATGCCGGACGCCGAGCCGATCTACGAGATCGAAGCGCTGTACCTCGATCTGATCGCGCGGGCCGAGCGGTGGATTTACGCCGAAAGCCAGTATTTCGCGTCGCACAAGATCGCCAAGGCGATTGCGGCCCGGCTCGACGAGCCCGACGGGCCGGAGATCGTGATCATCAATCCGGTAAAGGCGGAGGGCTGGCTCGAACCGCTCGCAATGGACACCGCGCGGGCGCGATTGTTCGAAGCACTGCGGATTCGCGACCGGTACGACCGGTTTCAAATCTACCATCCCCTCACCCGCGGTGGAGAACCCATCTACGTCCATGCCAAGGTGATGATCGTCGATGGCGAAATTCTGCGGGTCGGTTCATCCAACTTCAACAATCGGTCGATGCGGCTCGACACCGAATGCGACATCACGATCGATTCTACCTTGCCGGCGAATGCGCACACGGCCGACGAAATCCGCGGCGTGGCGTTCAATTTGTTATCCGAGCATCTCGACAGTGATGCCGCCACGATTGCGGCCTGCTTGGAGCGAACCGGATCGTTGATCGCGACGATCGATCAATTAAGCGTCGATCATCGTCGGCGGCTGGTGCGATATGAGGTCCCCGAACTGAACGCGGTCGAGGAAGCTTTGGCCGATCACCAAGTGCTCGATCCGGAAGATCCAGACGATCTTATCGAGACGATGACGGCAAAACCGCTGGTTCGGGGGATTGCGACGGTCAATCGTCGGGCACCAATCGCGGCTATCGCGATTTCTGCCACGATCACAGCGGGCGCGTTGACAGCCTTCATCCTCAGCAGGAAACGTAGCAACTGACCGAAATAACAGCGAGCGTCGGATCAGATGGGACCGGTCGCCGTAGGCGTGGGCACGCCCGAAGACGACGCCATACGATGGCGTCGTCCCCCGACGTTCCTCTCGTTTGTTTACTTGTTGCCGTTGTCCTTGACGCCCACGACCGGGACCTCAATGGTTTCCTTCTTGGTCCCGACGACGACGGCCTTCGACTTTAAATCAACATTGGGGATATCGCCGCCCTTGGCGCTTACATCCACGGTCGGCAACGCGCCGCCCTTGACGTCCGCGCTCCAGAAACCGGTCGCAAACAAAATGCCGACGACGACCAGGATGAGCACGACGATGCCCGCTACAACCGCGCCGGTATTGCTGCGCTTTTCGACGACCGTCGTCGTCGTTCCGTCTTGATTACGATACTCAACCATGTTTACATCCCTCTTGTTGGTCCGATCCCGAACCCCCCGACCATACACTTTGTTCCGGTCGCGCAACCATCATCATTGAACCAACCGCGATCGGCACCCTCAATCGGCGGATCTGTCGGGTGAGGCCGAGCACGGTGGCCGGCCATCAGCCAAATACCGTTAGTCAAAGACCGGCCGCCGAAGCCTTAGCCGCTGAATCATGGTAGTGATATCGGTGTCCGCGCGGCCCAGCGCGGCGGCAATCTCACCCACCGGCTCGCCGGCCTGCAACCGGGCCCTGAGATCGGTGATGTCGGCCTGAGTCCAGCGCTTGGGGATGTCCATCGGAGTTCCATAGCAGGGTGGACGAGATGATCCAGCGCCGTCGGGCGGTTATGTCCGGCGCCACGACGCAGCGACGGTCGACGTAGCCGCCGCGCTTCGCAATAAACCCATAAATTCAACGGTTTATCAGAAGACGATGGCTCCCTGAGTAGGATTCGAACCTACGGCCACTCGATTAACAGTCGAGAGCTCTACCGCTGAGCTATCAGGGAATGATTCCGTCGCGGGAGGGGGCTCTATACCCTGCCGGTTCGGCGATGCAACCCCCGGAACCGGCGGGAGTTCACCCGATGAACTGCTCCATCGTGATGCGATCGTCGAGCGCGTGTTCGGGGTCGAAGAGCAGGGTCAATTCGCGTGACCGATCCATCCCGATCGATAGTTCCGCGATCTCGCGCACCTCGTGCTGATCGGCGACTGCGGACACCGGGCGCTTGCCCGGATCGAGCACCTTGATCGTGATCCGCGCCTTGTCGGTAAGGATCGCGCCGCGCCAGCGCCGGGGACGAAACGGGCTGATCGGCGTCAGCGCCAGGAGGTTCGATCCCAGCGGCAGGATCGGGCCGTGCGCGGACAAATTATACGCGGTCGATCCCGCCGGGGTCGCGACCAGCAGTCCGTCGCACGCGAGTTCGGGCATCACGACGCGTTCGTTGACGGTGATCTCCAGCTTGGCGGTCTGGCGGGTCTCGCGCAGCAATGACACCTCGTTGATCGCCGACAGATGATGAACGTGCCCGTCCGCCGCCGTGACGGTCGCGATCAACGGGACGACCTGAAACGGCTTGGCGCGGATCAGGCGTTCTTCGAGCCCGTGGTCGCGCCATTCGTTCATCAAGAAACCAACGGTACCAAGGTTCATCCCGAACACCGGCACCGCGGGCTGGTGGCGATCGAGCATCCGGTGGAGCACCTGAAGCATATAGCCATCGCCGCCCAGCGCGATGATGACGTCGGCGTCGCGCGGATCGACCCAATCGGCGCAATCCGCAAGATCGCGCGCGGCGGCCTGCGCGGGTTCAGTCGGCGAGGCGAGCAGCGCCCGCCGTTCGTATCCGCTCATCCCCCGGTAACGCTCATGTGGCGCGCCACCGCGGGGGCGGCACCCGGCTCGATCCGGAAATCGTGCCGCTTCGGCTTGATCCGGAGCGCCTCGTCGATCGCGGCGTCGAGCCCGGCAATCCCTTCCTCGCGCAACGCGGCTTTTAGGTCGACCTGATCGTCATGCCCCAAGCAGGCATAAAGCCTGCCCTCGGTCGTCAGACGGACACGATTGCACCCATCGCAGAAATTAGCTGTCAGCGGAGAGATCAGCCCAAGTTTGGTGTCGCTGGCACCGACTCGCCAATAGCGTGCAGGCCCGCCGCTGCGATAAGTGTCGCGGGAGAGGTCGAACGCCCCCGACAGCGCGTCGAACACCCGCGTCAGCGGGACAAAGCGGTCGGTCCGATCCTCGTCGATTGCGCCCAGCGGCATCGTTTCGATGAGCGACAGGTCAAGACGTTGATCAACGCACCATGCCAGCATCGGCGCGATCTCGTCCTCGTTCAGCCCTGCGAGCGCGACCATGTTGATCTTCACCCGCAGCCCGGCGGCTTGCGCGGCGGCGATCCCGCCGAGCACCTGATTCACATCGCCGTGGCGGGTGATGTAGCGAAAGCGATCCGGATCGCGGCTGTCGAGGCTGACGTTGATCCGGCGGATCCCCGCGTCGGCCAGCATCGCCGCGTGCTCGGCGAGCCGGGTCGCGTTGGTGGTCATCGTGAGCTCGTTCAAGCCCTGTCCGACATGCCCGCCTAATCGCCGGACCAGATCGCCGACGTCGCCGCGCACCAGCGGTTCGCCGCCCGATAGCCGTATCTTCGTAACGCCGCGCGCGATGAAGCGTTCGGCGATGATCGCGATCTCCTCGAGCGCCAGCAGTGCGCGGCGCGGCAGGAAAGTCATCTTCTCCGCCATGCAATATCGACAGCGCAGGTCGCAACGGTCGGTGACCGAAATCCGGAGATACTCGATCCGCCGTCCGTGGGCGTCGATCATTCCGGCGGTCGTGGTCGGGGGAGCGCTGGCCATATTGACGAGCTAGGGTGTGGCGAAGGCGACAACAACCCTAAACGACGGATTGGCGAGGGCGCGTGCGCGCGCTACGGCGGGTTCATGACCGATCGACGCGCGACGCTGGCCGGCCGGGCCGACGATCCCACCTTGGCACCGGTGCGCGGGCTGATCGCGGCGCGGATCGAGGCGGCGGCACCGGTCTCGGTCATCCTCGTCGCGTTGTCGCGGGTCGATATTGTCAACGCTGCCTATGGCAGACCGACGGGCGATGCGCTGATCCAGGCGGTCGGCGCGGCGATCACCCGGATCACGAAAGAAACTGGCGCGACGCTGGCTGCGCTGGGTGGAGTCGAGTTCGCACTCGGCGTTCCCCGTGATCTGGCAGCGACCCATGAGATCGCCCGTCGGCTGACCGCGGGTCTTGCCGAGCCGTTTGCGGTGAGCGGGATCCGCGCGCTGGTCGGCCACCGGATCGGGCTCGCGGTGGCCATTCCGGGAGACGATGCGACGGGATTGCTGCGCAAGGCACGCGAAGCGCTGACCGCGGCGAAGGCGAGCGACGGGACGACGATCCGCGTCGCCGCGCCCGAGGATGTCGCCCCGCTCGACGAACTCGCGGTCGACCTCCATCATGCGATCGAGCGCGGCGAAATCGACATCGTGTTCCAACCGCAGGTCGAGATCGCGACCGGGCGGATCACCGGGGTCGAGGCGCTTGCGCGCTGGGATCACGGACGGCTCGGCGCGATCGGCGCTGAGACGCTGTTCGCCGCAGCGGATCGCGCCGATCTGGGGGTCGCGCTGTCGGATCATATCCAGCAGCTCGTTCTTGCGCGTGCGGCCGCGTGGGGCAAGGCGCTCGGCGGTTTGCGGGTCGCGCTTAACCTCACCGCCGCCGACGTTACGCGCCCCGGTTTTGCCGCGCTGTTCCTCGCGCGGGTCGATGCCAGCGGATTTCCGCGCGGGCGGTTGACGATCGAGATCACCGAAACCGGGCTGATCCGCGACCTGTCGACCGTGGGCGCGCTGCTCGCGGAGTTGCGCGGGGCGGGGTGCCGGGTCGCGATCGACGATTTCGGCACCGGCTACTCCAGCCTCGCCTATCTCAAATCGCTCCCGCTCGATTACCTCAAGATCGACAAGTCGCTGACCACCGACATCGACGGGTCGGCGCGCGACCGGGTGGTGGTGCGTGGGGTAATCGACATCGCCCGCGCGCTCGGGGTCGCGGTGATCGCGGAAGGGGTCGAGACCGAGGCCCAATTGCGGTTGCTCGCCGCCGACGGCTGCGATTATTATCAAGGGTTCCTGCTGGCCGGCGCGCTCGGCGAAACCGCGCTCGCCGCGCTGATGGAGAAGCAATGATGCTGCGCAGCGTGTTCCTTGCCGCGGCGCTGGTCGCCGCCCCCGCCGCCACGCCGCAGCAGGCGGTGACCGCGGCGATGACCGACAGCGCGGCGGGATGGAATGCGGGCGACCTCGACCGGTTCGTCGCGATCTATGCGGACGATGCGGTATTCGTCACGCCCAAGGGATTGCTGCGCGGCAAAACCGCGATCGCGGATCATTACCGCCCCAGCTTTGCCAAGGGCGGCAACACGCGCGGCAAACTGAGCTTCCAGATGCTGGCATACCGCACGATCAGCGATGTCCACCAACTATTGTTCGCGCGTTGGATTCTGACGCCGTCGAATGGCGGTACGGTCGATCAGGGGATGACGACCTTGCTGTTCGAACGCCGCAAGGACGGATGGAAGATCATCTCCGACCACAGCAGCTAATTCCCTCTCCTATCGGGAGAGGGGTGCTTTCACCCCATCGCCTTCGCCAGCCCCTTCGACAGCTGCAGCGCGCCGTGCAGCCGTGCCTTGGCGTCGGGCCACGCACGTTGCAGTACCAGCTTCGAATCGGGGCGCAACTTGGCGACACCGTTGAGCCGCTCGACATAGGCGAGCAGGCCGTCGATGTTCGCGGGCTTGTCGTCGTGGAACGACACCAGCACGCCCCGCGCGCCGACATCGATCTTGGCGATGCACGCCTTCTTGGCGTTGAGCTTGATCTCGATGACCTTGATCAGATTTTCGGTCGGGTCGGGCAACGGGCCGAACCGGTCGATCATCTCCGCGGCGAACGCCTCGATGTCGTGCGCTTCGTCGACCTCGTTGAGGCGGCGATACAGCCCCATCCGCAGATCGAGATCGGGGACATATTCCTCGGGGATCAGGATCGGCGCATCGACCGTGATCTGCGGCGAGAAGTCACGCCGGCGCAGTGCAAGGCCCCCCGCCTTGGCGTCCATGATCGCCTCTTCCAGCATCGACTGGTAGAGTTCGAATCCCACCTCGCGGATATGCCCCG
>JALYTW010000003.1 GCA_030854075.1 Pseudomonadota bacterium | reverse complement strand
GAACACGGCTATGGCGGCACCCCCGCCATCTTCCGCGCGATGCACGACCACGGAACGGTGCTCTGCCCCACCCTCGCCGCCGCCGACGCGGTCGCGCGTTATGCCGGGTGGAGCGGCTCCGATCCCGCCCCCACCGCCGTCGCCACCAGCCGAACCGCCTTCGCCGCCGCGCTCGCCGCGCACGTGGCCCTGTGCGTCGGCGGCGGCGAGCGTCGGGCAGAGTACCGTGCCGTGATCGTGCATCGCGCGGAAGATTTCGGGGGTGCCGCCATAGCCGTGCTCGATCGTGTCGGCGCCCGCGTCGATCGCGCGGCGCATCCCCTCGGGCGTCGAGGTGTGGACCGCGACGGTTCGGCCCGCGTCGTGCGCGGCGGCGACCGCGGCGGTCATCTCGGCCTGGCTGAAGGTGGCGCGGCTCGGCTCGCCGGGGCCCCAGCGATAATCGCCGTAGAGCTTCACGACATCGGCCCCCGCGGCGATCTGGCCACGGACCGCGGCGACGATGCCTTCGACGCCGCTGGCTTCCTCCGCGCCCTGCGGCACGATCACGCCGGGCTCGAAGCCCTTGGGGCCGTACGCCCCCCTGGCGACGATCGCGCGGGTCGCGGCGAGGATGCGCGGGCCGGGGACGATGCCTTGTTTGATCGCATCGCGGAGGCCGACATCGGCATAGCCCGCGCCCTCGGTCCCGAGATCGCGGGTGGTGGTGAAGCCCGCCATGAGCGTGCGGTTGGCGGCGACGACCGCGCGCGCGGTGCGGAGCGCGAGGGGTTCGTGGAGGACCTGATCGTCCCACTTGGCTTCGTTGTACGGGTGGAGGAAGAGGTGGCTGTGGCCCTCGATCATGCCGGGGATCAGCGTTTCGCCGGGGAGGTCGATCGTGCGGGTGCCGGGCGGGGTGGCGAGCGACGGGCCGACCGCGGCGATGGTGTGGCCGGTGACGAGCACCTGCCAGCCGGGGTGGGGCGTGGGGTTCTCGCCGTCGAAGACCTGTGCGGGGCGGAGGAGGATCGATGGGGGTTCTGCGGCGAGTGCTGGCCCGGCGATAAGCATGAGCAAAGCGGTGATGAGCGATCGCATGTTGTTTCCCCGGCGCGGCCCCGATAGCCTTCGCGCCATGGATAGACCCGCGCGCGCGCTCCGCAACCCGCTCCCTGTTTCGTTCGTCGCCGTCATGCTGCTGGCGGCAGCCCCGGCTCAGGCGCAATCGCCCGACCTGGCGCGGTGGCGGGCGGAGGCGGCGCGGGTGACGATCACGCGCGACGACTGGGGAATCGCGCATGTCCATGGGAAAAGCGACGCCGATGCGGTGTTCGGCGCGATCTATGCGCAGGCGGAGGATGATTTCGCGCGGGTCGAGGCGAATTACCTGACCGCGCTGGGGCGGACCGCGGAGGCGCCGATCGGGAAGAGGG
The DNA here is from genome assembly GCA_030854075.1 of Pseudomonadota bacterium. Classification (GTDB taxonomy): domain Bacteria; phylum Pseudomonadota; class Alphaproteobacteria; order Sphingomonadales; family Sphingomonadaceae; genus Sphingomonas. The sequence continues at coordinate 25,321 of JALYTW010000003.1, read as the reverse complement.
GGGGAGAAGGAGCGATCTGGGCCGATCTGCGCCAGCGGCTGTATGTCGATCCGGTCGCGTTGCAGGCGGAATATCATCGCAGCCCGGCGTGGCTGCGCGCGCTGATGGATGCGTGGGCGGATGGGTTGAATTATTATCTGGCGACGCATCCCGCGACCAAGCCGCAGGTGCTGACCCGGTTCGAGCCGTGGATGGCGCTGTCGTTCACCGAGGGGAGCATCGGCGGGGATATCGAGCGGATCTCGTTGAGCGAACTCGCGAGCTTTTATGGCGGCACCCCGGTGGCGATGACCGACGAGGAACTGGGGCGGCGGCCGCAGGAGCCCAAGGGATCGAACGGGATCGCGATCGCGCCGAAGAACACCGTCAACGGCCACGCGCTGCTGCTGATCAACCCGCACACGAGCTTCTTTTTCCGCAGCGAATTGCAGATGACGAGCGATGCGGGGCTCAACGCGTACGGCGCGTCGACCTGGGGGCAGTTCTTCATCTACCAGGGGTTCAACGCGCACGCGGGGTGGATGCATACCTCGTCGGGGGTCGATAACGTCGACGAGTTCGCCGAGACGGTGGCGGGGGGGCGGTATCGGTACGGCACGGCGCTGCGACCGCTGACGACGCGCGCGATCACGCTGCGGTTTCGGCGGGCGGACGGGACGATGGGAAGCCGCACCGTCACCACCTATGCGACGCATCACGGGCCGATCGTCGCCAAGCGCGGGGACACGTGGATCGCGGAGGCGCTGATGTGGCGGCCGATCCCGGCGTTGGAGCAGAGCTGGCTCAGGACGCGGGCGACCGATCTGGCAAGCTATGTGACGGTGGCGCAGCGGCAGGCGAATTCGTCGAACGACACGATCTTTGCCGATGCCAAGGGCGAGATCGCGTATCTCCACCCGCAATTCGTGCCGATCCGCAGCGAGCGGTTCGATTATACGCGCGCCGTGGATGGCGCGGACCCGGCGACCGACTGGCGCGGGCTGACCCCGCTCGCGAAACTGCCGCAGGCGATCGATCCGGGGACGGGCTATGTCGCCAACAGCAACAATGCGCCGTGGACCGCGGCGGGAGCGGACAGCCCCAAGGCGGCGGACTTCCCGGCGTATATGGATACCGCGGGGCAGAACGCGCGCGGGGTTCATGCGGCATTGCTGCTCGAGAACCGGCATGACTTCACGCCTGAGCGGCTGATGACCGCGGCGTTCGACAGCTATCTGCCCGCGTTCGCAACGCTGATCCCGCAACTCGTCGCGGCGTATGATGCGCTGCCGAAGGGGGACGCGCGGCGCGCGCGGCTCGCCGAACCGATCGCGCTGCTGCGCGGGTGGGATTATCGGTGGGGGGCGGCATCGCAGCCGACGTCGCTCGCGGTGTTCTGGGGCGATACGCTGTGGCGCGATGTCGGCGAGTTCGCGCGCGCGGAACGCGTCAACGTACCCGATTATATCGCGACGCGGGTGACGCCTGAGGTGAAGCTCGCGGCGCTGCAAGCGGCGGTCGACCGGCTGACGCGCGATTTCGGCGGGTGGCGGGTGAAGTGGGGCGACATCAACCGGTTCCAGCGGCTGGACGATGCGATCGATCCGCATTTCGACGACGCCCGCCCAAGCACACCCGTCCCCTTCACCTCGGCGCAATGGGGCAGCCTCGCCTCGTTCGGCGCGCGGGCGTATGCCAACACCAAACGCTATTATGGGACGAGCGGGAACAGCTTCGTCGCGGTCGTCGAGTTCGGCCCCAAGGTGCGGGCGTGGGCGGTGACCGCAGGCGGCGAGAGCGGCGATCCGGCGTCACCGCACTTCCGCGACGAGATCGATCGGTATGCGAGCGGGAAACTGCGCCCGGTGTATTTCTACCCCGAGGATCTGACGGGGCATGTCGAGCGACGCTATCGGCCAGGGGAGCGGAAGTAGGGCGTAGCGGCAGCGGCAGCTATCGCCCCAAAGATGGTCGTTCAGCCCAATTTGGCGGCAGCCTGCAAGCTGACGGAGCGAGTTGCATTCGCACAGATTTGCGCGACCTCAGCCAGCCAATTAGTCGAGCCGTTCCCGTAGAGAGCTTTCATGGGGCTAAGGCGGGCTCGCTTGGCCTTATTAAACGCCGCACTTTCGTAGGTCAGCCGACCGGCCAGCCATATAAGGCGCGTTCGCAACGAGCTTGAGCGGTCCAGCTCTACATCGGTGGCGCCCACCTCTGGGCTATGCTCAGCTATCTGGTGGTCGATGGGGTAAAGGTCATCGAGACTTATGCTGTCCAATAGCTCGATCGCTGACTTCAGGTTCCAGTCGTGTGAAACTCGGTTCCTTACCTTTCTCACAGCGTCTAGCTGTGTCATGAGGTCCTGCGACAATACGGTGAAGGCATGGGCTAAGCGGATGCGCTCGGATAAGGTAGAGAGTGGTCCATAACCACTGAGCATCGAAGACCGACCACCGGGCACTTCGGCGGGCAACACATCCATAAATACTGATTTGAGGGCATCATCGGCATATCCACATAATATCACCGGCGTGAAACGGATGTCTTCATGAACCAGTAGGTGCGTGAGTTGCACAAGCGCACTGAAGTCATGCTCTTCATTATTCAGAGCGTCTCTAAAACGTTCGATGTTGTGCTCTTCGAACGACAGAGTGTAGTTCCTGTAAATCTGCAAACCAGATTTCTCGGCATAACTGAGGTTCATCTCACGAAAGTCGGCATCCAACCACGCTTCATCAGCTCTGGCCTGCGAACCTGAAATGTCTTCAGTCATGTGTCGAAGTGCCCTGATGCACCGCCCCTCGCGGGCGATGTCTGCTTTTACAATACAGCAATAAAAAGCGGACTGGAAGCTCACCACTAATTGCAGACATTTCTATCCCACTGGCCTGTAATCCAGCCGAGTCACCCCGTGATCCACGGCCTCTCGCGAAACCATTTCGTCACGATGTATTTGGTGCCTTCGATCACCGCCATGCCTTCGTGGAGCGTCAGCATGTTCGGGCTGCCGTCGGGGTTCATGTTGTTCCAGGTCAGGAGCAGGCCCTTGCGCGGCATGACCTTGATCCCCGCTTGCGGGAACCAGGTCGCGCCGCCTTCGGTCACGTCGTTGAGGTAGATCATCGCGGTCCAGGTGCGCTGGCCGCCCGATTTCTCCATCGATTTCCAATAGCTTTCGCTGTCGTGGAAATAATCGTGATGCGCGCGGAATTGCTGGCCGGGGGCGTAGCGCTGGCCCTGCATCGTCTCGCCGTGATCGGGGGGAATGCCGAGCGCGGCGGCGATCGATTCGTCGATCGGGCGGACCTGGGGGTCGTGGCGCGCCATGTCGCAGCTTTCGCTGGTGCGGAAGCCCGCGCCCGCCTTGTCCGACAGCAAGGTCGAGGGGCGGCGGTGGGTGTCGATCATCGCGACCAGCGCGTCGCACTGCGCGGTGTCGAGGAAATCGAGGCAGTGGTAGATCTGCGCGGTCGGGAGGTCGGCTTTCCCCATGCGCGGATCGCGATCGAGCCGCTGGGCGACCTCCGCACCGAAGCGCTGGCGCGTGGGGTCGGCCCCGGTGGCCTTCGACTTCCTGCGACCGAACATGGCATTCGGATTGGCGTCGCCGCACGCGGAAGGCAAGCGTCAATCGGGCGACGGAACCCCGCCGCCCGACCGGACGAACGCTTAGTAGAAGATGCCGTACACGCTATCGACGATCCGGCCGCTGCGAATGTCGATCAGCAGCGCATCGTCGTAATAACGAACCCAGCGATACGGGCCGTATGCCGCGGGCAAGCGGTAGGAATAGGCGTCGTCGATCCAGTAGTTCTGGTCCCATAGCAACGACGATAGGGTCACGCCGATCGAGAAGCGGCGGTACCCATAGCTCCAGTTCGATGGCGCATAGTAGCGTGGTAGGCGGTACGCGCCTCGGTTCGACGTGCGATAGCTGTTGTAGTTATAGCGGTTGTCGCCGCGCCAATCGCGATTCCACGTCCCACGGTTGTCGTAGCGGGTGCCGTTGTGCTGCGCGTCGTCGCGATCGGAATGCCAGTTCTGCCGACCGTTGGACACGGCGCGGCGCTCGTTCTGATACCGCTGCACGGCGGCGCTGCCATTATCATAGCCTTGGCGATCGCGGTGGCCTTGATCGGTCTGGCGGTTCTGAAAGACCGGAGCCTGATACGGCACTGGACGGTTAACCCGGCCCTGATGATCGCTGCGGGTCTGATCGCCACGGCGATCCTGGCGGTTGTGCTGGTAATCCCGCTGGTTCAGCTGCGCCTGCGCCTGCGCTGCCGCCGACATTTGCGGTTGGGCATCGACCTGATTGCGCCATTGTCCCCGCTGGCCATCACCGCGCTGGCGTTCACCGCGTTGCGTGTTGTCGCGATTGGCACGCGCCTCGCCCCGATTACCGCGGTGCTGCCATTGCGCGTTCTGCGCATAAGCACCGACCGGTAGCAACGCGGTCGCCGCCAGCAATGCCTTGATCACGGTCTTCATAATATCGTCCTCAACCCGTCGGCGCACGAGCCGACCCCGATGATGCATCCTAGGTGCACGACCCAGGTTGAGCCGCAGCTGAATTATGTTGTCAGCGTTGCGACAGTTAATCGCGCGTCGGGACGAGAGCGGGCACGACCCGCGCCGCGTCGCCGGGGTCGATTCCGGGCCGGGCGCCCGCGGGGATCGTTTCCTCGCCCCGCGCGGCACGCCCTGCGCGCTGGATCGCCTCGATCAACCGCGGATAGACGCCGCAGCGGCAGAGATTGGTGACGGCGGTTTCGATCGTTGCTTCGCTCGGATCGCCGTCGCGTTTGAGCAGCACCGCGGCGGCCATGATGATTCCCGGAATGCAGAACCCGCATTGCGGCACGTTGGCGGCGATGAAGGCGAGTTGAAGCGGATGCGAGCGCTCGCGCGACAGCCCTTCGATCGTGGTGACGAAGGTGCCCTCGACCTCGGCGATCGTGACCCGGCACGATCGCACCGCGGCACCGTCCACTTCAACCGTGCACGCGCCGCAATGCCCTGTGCCGCAGCCATATTTGGTGCCCGTGAGGTTCGACGCGTCACGCAGCGCCCAGAGCAACGGGGTGGCGGGGTCGAGCTTGTATTCGACCGGCTGGTTATTGACGGTGAAACGGGTCACGGAACGCGCTGTAGGCGATCCAGGGCTGCGCGATCCAGCCGATAACGCGCGGCGTCCTGCGGCCGAATGGTCGCGGGGCGACGGCCTGATCGCTTTTCGTCATGCTGAACCGGGTCGGGGATGAAGGAAGGTCAGTGTCCCAGCGCGGCGATCTCCGCGTCGTCGAAGCCGAGCGCACGGAGCCATGCCGCGTCCGCGCGCGGTCCGGCCATTACCGGACGCACCGTGTCGCTCGCCGAATAACGCGGGGCGGGGGCGGGCTGGTGAACGCCGCCCGCCTCGACGAAAGTTTCGCGGAAGCGGTTGTGGTCGTTCGCCAACGCCTCGTCGAAATCGAGCACCGGGGCGAAGCAGACCTCGTGTCCCGCGAACGCGGCGACCCATTCGTCACGGGTTTGGCTGCGGAAGCGGATGGTGAGCTCGGCCTTGAGACCGGGCCACGCCGCTGGGTTCATCTGCTGATCCCAAGCGGGGTCGTCGAACCCCATGACGCGGCGGAAGGCGGCGTAGAATTGCGGCTCGATCGCGCCGAGCGAAATCCATTTGCCGTCCGCGGTCTCGTAGGTGTCGTAGAAATGCGCGCCGGTATCGAGCAGGTTCTGGCCGCGCTGGCCGGACCAGCGGCCCATGCCGCGAAAACCCCAGATCATCGCCATGAGCACGGCCGATCCGTCGGTCATTGCGGCGTCGACGACCTGGCCCTGTCCCGTCTTGCCCGCATGGAGCAGCCCTGCGAGCATTCCGAACGCGAGCATCATCGCGCCGCCGCCGAAATCGCCGACCATGTTGATCGGCGGGGTCGGTTGTTCGCCAGCGCGGCCATAAGCGTGCAGCGCGCCCGAAATCGCGATATAGTTGATGTCATGGCCGGGCTCATGCGCCAACGGCCCGGTCTGGCCCCAGCCGGTCATCCGTCCGTAGACGAGCTTCGGATTGTCGGCGATCAGCACGTCTGGGCCGAGACCCAATCGTTCCATGACGCCGGGGCGGAAGCCTTCGATCAGCCCATCGGCGGTGGCGACGATTCGCCTGATGGCAGCGATGCCCTCGGGAGTTTTGAGGTCGATCGCGATCGACTTGCGGTTGCGGAGCAGCGGATCGTGGCTGTCGATGGTCAGTCCGCCTGCCTTGGCGCGGTCGATCCGGATCACCTCGGCACCGTGATCGGCGAGCATCATCCCGCAGAACGGGCCGGGGCCGATCCCCGCGAATTCGATGATCCGAATGCCGTGGAGGGGGGGATTGGTCATATCGTCGCCTCTCGTTATGCACCACGGAATAGGCCAGGGGTGCGCGCGCCACAACAAAAGTTATGGTGCTTTACCTCGTCGTTCCCAATCAGGTCCGGGGTGGCAGCCGTTAGTTGTGCTCGCCCAGCATCGGCGCGGGCCTGCCGGTCGCGAGCGTCGCATCCGAAAAGCGGATCGGGGTGCGCAGACCGTCGATCTTCTCGCCCTTCGTCACCATGCCGCGAGCGACGACCTGCGGGTCGGTGAGCGCTTGTTCGACGGTGTTGATCGGCCCCGCCGGAACGCCAACCGCTTCCAGCTTTGCGAGCAAATCGTCGCGAGCGACGGTTTTCGTGGCGGCGGTGATCGCGGCGAAGAGCGCGGGCTTGTGTTCGAGCCGCCCGGCGTTGGTCGTCCATTCGGCGCGCGGCTCGATCCCGGTGACGGCGCAAAAGCGGCGAAATTGCGCATCGTTGCCGACCGCTAAGATGAACCAGCCGTCGCTGGTTTCGAATACCGCATAGGGCGACACGTTCATGTGCGCGTTGCCGACGCGAGGCGGGGTGATGCCGCTCGCGAAGTAATTGGCGGCCTGGTTGGCGAGGACGCCCACCATGGTATCGAGCAGCGCCATGTCGATATGCTGGCCGCGCCCGGTGACGCTCCGCTGGTGGAGCGCGGCCTGGATCGCGATCACCGCATAGAGCCCGGTGGTGATGTCGGCCATCGCGACGCCGATCTTCTGCGGCGCGCCATCGGGGTCGCCGGTGAGGTCCATCATCCCGCTCATGCCCTGGATGATGAAGTCGTAGCCCGCGCGCGGGGCGTAGGGGCCGTCCTGGCCGAAACCGGTGATCGAGCAATAGACGAGGCGGGGGTTGAGCGTTGAGAGGGTGGCGTAGTCGAGCCCGTATTTGGCGAGGCCGCCGACCTTGAAATTCTCGATCAGCACGTCGGCGTCGGCGGCGAGATCGCGGACCTGTTGCTGGCCTTCGGGGGTGGTGAAGTCGATGACGAGCGACGATTTGCCGCGGTTGCAGCTGTGGTAATAGGCGGCGTCGCGGGTGCCGTCGGGGTTTTCCACCCACGGCGGACCCCAGGTGCGGGTGTCATCGCCCGCGGGGGATTCGACCTTGGTGACGGTCGCGCCGAGATCGGCGAGGACCTGGCCTGCCCAGGGGCCGGCGAGGATGCGGGCGAGTTCGAGGACGCGAAGGCCCTTCAAGGGTGGCTCGCTCATTTTTTCACCACCCCGGCGGACGCCGGGGCCCAGTGGGGAATGTGGTGGTGACGGAGCGCAAGGTTCAACAAGTGATGTTCACCAACTGGGCCCCGGCGTGCGCCGGGGTGGTAGAAGGATTAGAACGCGGCGATGCCCGTGATCGCACGGCCCAAAATCAGCGCGTGGACGTCGTGCGCGCCTTCGTAGGTGTTGACGGTTTCGAGGTTCATCAGGTGGCGCATGACATGATATTCGCCGCTGATGCCGTTGCCGCCGTGCATGTCGCGGCTCATCCGCGCGATGTCGAGCGCCTTGCCGACGTTGTTGCGCTTGACGATCGAGACCATTTCGGGCGCGAACCGGCCTTCGTCCATCAGCCGACCGACGCGCAGGCTGGCCTGGAGGCCGAGCGCGATGTCGGTTTGCATGTCGGCGAGCTTCTTCTGGTACAATTGGTTGGCGGCGAGCGGCTTGCCGAACTGGTGGCGGTCGAGGCCATATTGGCGCGCGGCGTGGAAGCAGAATTCGGCGGCGCCGAGCGCGCCCCAGCTGATCCCGTAGCGCGCGCGGTTGAGGCAGCCGAACGGACCCTTGAGGCCTTGGACATCGGGGAGCAGCGCGTCCTCGCCGACCTCGACCTCGTCCATCATGATCATGCCGGTGATGCTGGCGCGAAGCGAGAGCTTGCCCTCGATCTTGGGGGCGACGAGGCCCTTCATGCCTTTTTCGAGAATGAAACCGCGGATGCCGTCGCCCCCATCCTTATCGGGGTGCGCCTCGCTCTTCGCCCACACGACGAAGACGTCGGCGATCGGCGAATTGCTGATCCAGGTCTTGGCGCCCGAGATGACGTAGCCGCCGTCGACCTTCTTGGCACGCGTGGTCATCCCGCCGGGGTCGGAGCCCGCGTCGGGTTCGGTGAGGCCGAAGCAGCCGATCCATTCACCGCTCGCGAGCTTGGGCAGGTATTTGCGCTTCTGCTCCTCGGAACCATAGGCGTGGATCGGGTACATCACGAGGCTCGACTGGACGCTCATCATCGAGCGATAGCCGCTGTCGACGCGTTCGACCTCGCGCGCGACCAGGCCGTAGGCGACATAGCCCGCGCCGACTCCGCCATATTCTTCCGGAATCGTCGGGCCGAGCAGCCCGAGTTCGCCCATTTCGCGGAAGATGTCGGGATCGGTATGCTCGTTCTGGAACGCATCGACGATCCGCGGCGCGAGCTTGTCCTGCGCATAGGCCGCCGCGGTATCGCGGACCATGCGTTCGTCCTCGGTCAGTTGATCGTCGAGGAGGAACGGGTCCGCCCAATCGAACTTGCCCATACCGGCCATTCCAATTCTCCTTTGGCCGACCGGTTAAGCGGCGGCGTGGGGGATGTAAATGGCCAGCCTCGCGATACCGCGCGCGTCAAATATCCTTGGAAATCCCGACGAAAAAGCCGCGGCGCGGGCCATATTGGGGGGCGCCGACGCCGATCCCCGACCCGTCGCGGATCTGATAGACATGATCGGCGACGTTGATCACGTCGAACCGTAGCTGGAGCCCGGCGCTGGGGATGCGGTAGCTGGTCGAGAGGTTGAGCTGCACATAGGGGGGGAGCTTGCCGCCGTTGGGGACATCGCCGTCGCGGCGCAATCCGGAGCCATAGATCAGGTCGCCGCCGAGCTGGAAGCCGCTCAGCATCCCCTGGTCGACCTTGTACGAGAGGCCGCCCGAGCCGGTGTAGGTCTGGTCGTGGTCGAGATAGATGAACTGGCGGCTGATCGCGGCGAGGTCGGCGGGATCGAAGTTGAACTGGCTCGAAACGATGTTGCGGCCCTGCGCCTTCGAATAGGCAAGATTGGCATAGGCGAGGAAGGGGCCATGCGCGTAGCTGACGTTCGCCTCGACGCCGTCGATCCGGCCCTTGGCATAGTTGAACGGGGTCAGGATGATCGGCGCGCCGAACTGGCCCTCGTCGACCAGATTGGTCGAGCGGCGGTGATAGCCGTCGAGGCCGAAGGTGAGGCGGCCGAGTACCTGTTGGAATCCGACATCGACATAATCCTGGCGTTCGGCGTAGGGCACCGCGCCTTGCGTGCCCGGCGCCGCGGCGCTGGTGCCGACGAACCGGGCGACCGTCGTCAGCGCGACGTTTTCGAACGGCGCGGGCGAGAAATAGCGCGCATAGCCTGCGTGGATCGCGAGCCCTTTGGCGGGTTGCCAGACGCCGTTGATCCGCGGGCTGAGCTGTTGTTCGCAGCGATAGCCGCAATAATGATCGAACCGTGCGCCGTAGTTGAGGGTGACGTTGGGGGTCAGCTTCCATTCGTCCTGCGCGTAGACGCTTTCGGTCCATTCGGTCTTGCCGCTCCGGTCGGCGATCGTCAGCGGACCACCGGTCTGTGCGCCCGTGGCGTCGACCGGGAAGACGTAGCTCGTCGTGTCGCTCGCGCCACGGTCGCGCGTCACTAGCACGCCGCCGCGCAGCGTATGCGCGTCGCCGAGGCGATAGACCGCGTCGACCTGGCCGCCCGCGGTGAAATCCTGCTTGAACGCGCGTTGCGCCTGGCCGTTGAAGAGCAGCTCGCCGACGACGTCGGGGCGATAGGTCAGCGCCGAATAGCGCGCGAACAGCGAGGTCTGGACGGTGAGGTTGCCCGCGTCGTGGAGCAGCGCGAGCTGGCCGAAGCCGGTGCGTTCGAGCTGGCGTTCGTTCAGATCGTCGCTGACGAAATCGGTGCGCCCATCGACCGCATAGCCGGGGCCGACGATCGCGGCGTGCAGCCCGCGCGGATTGGGAATCTGGAAATACTGGTTGGCGTAGCCGCCCACGAAGGAGACGCGGTTTTCGTCGTTCAGGATATGATCGACATAGGCGAAGCCCTGATATTGGTCGGTCTTGTCGTGGATCGCATCGCGGCGGCCGTCGACGCGCTCGATGCCGACATCGTCGTGGCGATAGTCGCCCGACACGAAGTAATTGGTCGACCCGGTCGACCCGCCATAGGTGAAGCTGGGTTCGATCGTGCCGTTCGATCCGCCGTAGATCGAGACGTTGCCGCTGTTGGTGAAGCCGGTCTTCGTCGTGATATCCAGAATCCCCGCGGTGCGCAGGCCATATTGCGCGGGCAGCGCGCCGGTGAGCAGGTTGAAGCTCTGGATCAGCCGCGGCGACAGCGTCTGGCCGAACACCGCGACGCCTTCCGGCAGGATCGTGCCGTTGATCCGGTATTGCAAATTGTTGTGGTCGTTGCGGACGTGGAACTGGCCGCCGCCGTCCTGGACGACGCCGGGCAATTGGAGGACGATCTGGTTGAAATTCTGGTTGTCGCCGCCGGGGAGCGCCTGGATCGTGGCGTTGGTGACGCCGTAGCTGGTCGCGCCGAGCGAGGGCTGGATCGCCGCGCGCGCCGCATCGAGCCGTGCGCCGGTGACGACGATATCCTTCGCGGCTGCGGCGGTCGGCGCGGTGGTGCCTGGCGTCGCCTGGTCCGGATCGGTCGCGGGGGCGGCGGGATCGACGGTCGCGGGCGTCTTCGCGGTGACGGGCGGCGCAACGGGCGCGGGCACGGTTTGGGCGGCGATCGGTGCTGAGACGATTAACGCGGAGGCGAGCAGGGCGGCTTTGAGGAGCAAGGCGATTTCCTGTGTGGCGAGTCGCGTGCTCCCTAATGGCAATGATACGTTATATCAAAATGAATTTCGCGTCATGTTTCCCCCGGTGCGACCAACGGTGTCAGAGCGAGGTCCGGACGTCGAGCAGCTCGGGAAAGAAGCGTTGTTCGATGACCTTGGCGAGATAGGGCACCCCCGCGCTGCCGCCGGTGCCGCGCTTGAACCCGATGACGCGCTCGACCGTCTTGAGATGGCTGAACCGCCACAATTGGAGGTGATATTCGAGGTCGACGAGCTTTTCGGCGAGCTCGTACAGATCCCAATAGCGATCGGGATCGGCATAGACCGTCGCCCAGCACGCCTCGACCTCGGGGGATGGAGTGACACGCTCGGTCGGGACCGGCAGGCCGCGTCGGCCGAGCAGCGCGATCGCTTCGTCGTAGAGGCTGGGGCGCGCCAGTTCCGCCTCGAGGCGGGCGCGGACCTCGGGCTCTTCGAACACTGCGACCAGCGCGGGATTGCGGCTGCCGAGCAGGAATTCGAGCTCGCGATACTGATCCGAATGGAAGCCCGAACTCGCGCCCAGGCTGCCGCGCATCGCGGCGTAATCGGCGGGCGTCATCGTCGCCAGTACTTCCCACGACTGGATCAGCTGCGCCTGGATGCGGCTGACCCGCGCCATCATCTTGAGTGCGGGCTGGAGGTCGTCGGCGGCGATCCGGCGGCGTGCTTCGCCGAGTTCGTGAAGGCACAGCTTCATCCACAGTTCGGAGGCCTGATGGATCGTGACGAAGAGCAGTTCGTCATGGACCCCCGAGCGCGGCGACTGGACCGCGAGCAGTTCGGGGAGCCGGAGATAGCTGCGATAAGTGAGGGTGCTCATGCGCCACCCTTAGCCTAGTGCGATTCGAGCGTCACGATCTCCAGCATCACGCGCTCGTCGTCGGCGATGAGGATCGCGGGGGGTAGCGCGATTTGGCCGCGCATCGGCAGATCAACCTCGGCGAGCCCGGCAAGCCAGCGATGGCGGCATGGCCCAGCGGGAATACCGAGTACGATCTGGTGGTGCGCGCCGGTATAGGTTGCGCTCGCCCAAGGCCGCTCGTTGGCGGAGAGGACGAGTGCGTCGAGCCCCGCGGTCGCGGCGGACTGGCGGAGCGCGCGGGCGAGCCGGCGACCCGCGCCGCTAAACGCATCGAGCCTCATGTGCGATTCTCCTGCATGAACGTTTCGATCCGGCGGCGCAGACGCTCGCCGATCTGCCGCCCGCGGCGTATGTCGCCGACCAGACGTGGATCGTTGATCGCGCGGCGGCCGAACAGCGTCTCCGGCATCTTATGATCGCGCAGATACCGATCGATCGTGATCGAGAGCGCAGGCGTCATCTTCATTCTCCCCGAGTCGCGTAATATGTTCCTGTTCCGTTCTCATTTCCAACTTGTCTAGGAAAAATTCCTGCGGTACGGAGGGATTGGATGGAAACGGCCGATCCGAGAGCGCGATTGCGCGAACTGGCGATGGCGCGGGGCGAGAGCCTGGCGGCACTGTCAGCGATGCTGGGGCGCAACGTCGCCTATCTGCAGCAGTTCGTGATGCGCGGAACGCCGCGACGATTGGCGGACGAGGATCGGCGGCGCCTCGCCAATTTTTTCGGGGTCGATGCGACCGAGTTGGGCGGCGAGGCGACGCCTGCGGGGTTCGCGGTACCGCGGCTGGACGTCGCGGCGTCGGCGGGGGCGGGGGCCTATGTCGACGGCGAGGTGGCGATCGGCGCGACGATGCTCGACCCGAGGCTGGCGCGGACGCTGGGGCTGCGCGACGGACAGGCGGGAATCGTCCGGGTCCGGGGATCGTCGATGGAGCCAGGGCTGGTCGACGGCGACCTGATTGTCGTCGATCTCGCGATCCGCGCGCCCGGCCCTCGGGGTGAGGTCCATGTCATCCGCGTCGATGACACCACGATGGTGAAGCGGGTACGGCGCGAGGCGGGGCGGATCGTCGTGACCAGCGACAATCCCGCCGCCCCGCCGGTGACGGGCGCGATCGCGGTGATCGGCAAGGTCGTGTGGTTGATGCGTGCGCCGCGTTAGCGCGGGCGGTGACGCCACCAGATCGCGAGCGCCGCCGCCACGCCCAGCGCGGTGCCAACCAGGAACCCGGGTGTCGCCTGACCGAATGCAAAACCGGTCGCTGCGCCGGCCAGTGCACCGATTGCAATCAGGATGCCGCCCGCGGGGGGAGATGAAGGCGGGGGTGAGGAGGGAGGCGTCGCCATCGGCGCGCCCTGCCACGTCCCGTTGCGAGACGCCAGCGTCCCGGCCCGGGACGCGTGGGGCAGCGCGCTGACGGCGGTTTACCATCGTGGCCCGCGCGCCGCCGAGCAACTACGATCCTGGCATAAGATGTGTGTGGACATCCGGACGGTCGCTGCGCACCGCTGGGAGTTTTCGATGAACGATCTTTATCTCACCGACGCGCATCAGGTCGCCGACGCGACGGCTCTGATCGCGAGCTATGGTGAGACCGCGGCGGTGGAGGCGGCGACCCGCGCCGACCGGAGCGCGATGATCGGCAACCACATCACGTTTTGCCGATGGCGGCAGATCGAGCGGCTGATCGACGTGATGGCTGCGACCCAAGCGATCGGCTCGATTCACTGACCGGCGTGCGGTGCTGATTGCTGATCGCGCGTCGCTGGCGCGCACGCCGCGGGGTTGCTAGAGCGCGGAGATGGTGTCGTATTCAGGGTGGGCCGGACTCGGCGCGGCTACCGCAATCCTTGGTTGGGCCGCGCCGGTGGGAGCGCAGACGGCCCCGGTCGCACCGATGCCGTCCCTACCGATGTCCAGCGAGCAAATCCCGCTCGATCCCACGTCGCCGCTGGCACCGATGCCCGATATCGGGGTAGCATGGCCCGAGCTCGGCAGCGACGACGCCGCGACTCCCGCGGCGCAGGCCACCGATGTCGCCGCCGAAACGCGCTATGCTTGGCGGGTCGAGGGTATCGATGGGGTCGCGACCCCGTTGCTGAGTCAGCGGTTCGACCAATTGTCGACGCTCAACGCAAACGACGGCAGCGCCGCCAACGCCGCGCAACTCGAACGGCGCGCGCGCGAGGACGCCGATCTGCTGACATCGCTGTTGCGCGGCGAGGGCTTCTACGACGCCAGCGTCACGACGCGCGTCGACCAGGGCAGCACGCCGACCGTGGTGATCAAGGCGGAGCCGGGGACGCTGTATACGTTCAAGGATGTAACATTGAACGGGGTCGCCGCAGCAGGCCCCAAGGAGGACGAGCTCCGCAGCGCGTTCGGGGTGAAGGCGAACGATCCGGTCAATGCCGACACGATCGTCGCGGGTGAGGCCAAGCTGAAGTCCCAGATCGGGCGTGAGGGGTTTCCGTTCGCCACGGTGGGCGATTCGGCGATCGTGATCGATCACGCCACCCAGACCGCGACGCTGGACCTCGATGTCGCCCCGGGTGGCGCGCGGCGGTTCGGTCAGGTGGTCGCGCTGCCCGGCAACCGCGTCTTCGGCGCCGATCACGTCCAGGACATCGCGCGCTTCATCCCGGGCGATCCTTATGATGCGGATTCGCTCGACGATCTCAAGCGCGCGTTGATCCAGACCGGGCTCGTTTCGTCGGTCGAGGTAAAGCCGATCGACAGCGCAGATCCCGCGGTGGTCGATGTCGGGGTGAAGCTGGAGCCCGCCCCGCCGCGCACCGTTGCCGGTGAATTGGGTTACGGCACCGGCGAAGGCGCGCGGGCGGAATTGAGCTGGACCCATCGCAACCTGTTCCCGCCCGAGGGAGCGCTGACGCTGCGGTCGGTGCTCGGCACGCAGGAACAGCTGGGATCGGTGATCTTCCGTCGCAATAATTTTAACGGGCGTGACCGGGTGCTGACCTTCCTGGCGGCGGCAGCGCACACAAATCGCACCGCCTATGATGCGAGAACCTTTTCGCTTTCGGGGAGCCTGGAGCGGCAGACCAACATCTTCTTCCAAAAGACCTGGACGTGGTCAGTCGGGGCCGAACTGGTGGCGTCCGACGAGCGTGACGTGATCGTTTCGACCGGGCAGCCGCGGCGGCGGACGTTCTTCATCGGCGCGTTGCCGACCAGCCTGAATTACGATGGGTCGGATGACCTGCTTAATCCCACGCGTGGCTTTCGGCTCGGTGGGCGGTTCAGCCCCGAAGTGTCGCTTCAGGGTACGGTGTTCGGATACGCGCGAACGCAGGTCGATGCCTCGGTATATGTCCCCACGACGAAGCGGGTCGTCCTTGCTGGTCGGATCCGGGCGGGCACGATCCTGGGCGCGCCGCGCGACCAGATCGCCCCGTCGCGGCGGTTCTATGCCGGCGGTGGGGCATCGGTGCGCGGCTATGGTTATCAGGCGATCGGACCGCGCGACGTCAACAACGACCCGATCGGTGGGCGCAGCATCGCCGAATTCTCGATCGAGGCGCGGGTCAAGGCATTCGGGAATTTCGGGATTGTGCCGTTCCTCGATGGCGGCAACATCTACACCTCGCCGCTGCCGCGCTTCACCGATTTCCAGTACGGCGCGGGGATCGGGATGCGCTATTATTCCAACTTCGGCCCGATCCGCCTCGATGTCGGCACCCCGCTCAACCCGCAACCGGGCGATAGCCGGGTCGCGGTTTATGTATCGCTGGGCCAGGCGTTTTGAAACGCGCTGCGATCTGGATTGCTGGCGGGTTGGCGCTGCTCGCGGCGATCCTCGGGGCGGCGCTGGTCATCGTCGATACCGATGTCGGGCATCGCTGGGTCGCCGATCGGATCGGCACGATTCGCACGACCAACGGGTTGCGCTTCACGGTCGGGCGGATCGACGGGTCGCTCTATTCGACCACGCGGATCAAGGACCTCAAGGTCTATGATCTCGATGGCCTGGTGTTCGCGGCGCCCGCGGTGGCGCTCGACTGGTCGCCGTTGCGCTGGGCACGCAACCGCCTCGACATCGATCGACTCGCAATTCCGACCGCGACGCTGTTGCACAAACCGCATACCCGCCCGACGGCGCAGCGCGGACCGATTTTGCCCGGTTTCGACATCCGGATCGGGCAGCTGACGATCGCGCGGCTGGTGCTTGCCAAGCCGGTACTTGGGCAGGAACGCGTCGCGCGGCTCGCGGGGCAGGCGGACATCCGCTCGGGGCGCGCGATGGTGAAGATCGATGGCGTGGTCGCGGGAACCGACCGGCTCCGCCTGTCGATCGACGCCGAGCCCGATCGCGATCGGTTCGACATCAACGTTACCGCGCTCGGCCGGCGTGGCGGGGTGTTGTCACGGATGAGCGGGATCGGCCGCGACCTGACGCTCACCGTTACCGGCGATGGCCGTTGGGCGCGCTGGCGGGGGACCGCGCTGGGACAAGCGGGGGGCGCGAAATTCCTCGATCTTGCGCTGGCGGCTGACGCCGGGCGATACACCCTGTCGGGAGTGGTCGCGCCCGCGCCGTACCTGAAGGGCAAACTCCAACGGATGACGACCCCGCGCGTGTTGGTGAACGGCACCGCAACCTATGCGAACCGGCGGCTCGACGGAACCATCGCGCTGCGTTCGTCCGCGTTGGCGGTCGATACGACGGGGGAGGTCGATCTCGGCGCGAACGCGTATCGGAATGTGCGGATCAAGGCGCGGCTGCTCCAGCCTTCGGCGTTGTTCCCCAACATGACCGGCCGCGATATCGAACTGCATGCGATCCTGGACGGCGCATTCGCGACCGCGGCGTTCGATTATCGCATCGACGCGCCGCGGTTCGCGTTCGATAAGACCGGGTTCGAGGACGCGCACCTCGTCGGCAAGGGGCGGTTCTCGAAATCGCCGCTCAGTGTTCCCACCCGGTTTAGCGCCGCGCGAGTAACCGGAGTCGGCGACGTCGCGGGGGGTATCCTGCGCAATCTCAGCGTCGAAGGCATGCTCCGCGTCACCCCCACGTTCGTCACCGGCGACGACCTCCGCGTCAAATCGGACAAACTCACCGGGCGGATCAACGTGATGCTCGACCTCAGGACGGGCCAGTTCGAGGTGGGCGTCAACGGTGAGTTGGGACGCTATCTGATCCCGGGTCTCGGCATCGTCGACGTCACCTCGCGGCTCCGCGTCGTCCCCGGCCCCAATGGCAAGGGCAGCCGGGTGATCGGGCAGGGAATCGCGCAGATGGTGCGGCTCGACAACGCCTTCTTCCGCAGCCTGGCAGGCGGCTTGCCGCGGATCGTCACCGATCTCGAGCGGACCTCTGACGGCATTCTCCATTTTTCGGACCTCGTGCTGACGGCGCCCGACATCACGTTGCGCGGCAACGGCTATCGCCGCCGCGACGGAACATTCCATTTCGAGGGCGGCGGGCGACAGGCGACCTATGGCCCGGTGCAGCTCGTGCTCGACGGCAAAATCGACAAGCCGACGCTCGACCTCGTCTTCGCCAACCCCAATGCGACATTGGGACTGACGGGCGTCCGCGCGCATCTCGCTCCGACGCCCGCGGGCTTCGCCTTTCGCGCGGAGGGCGGATCGCGACTGGGGCCGTTCACCGCGACTGGCTCGATCCTGCTCCCGCGCGGACAGGGCGCGACGATCGCGATCGACCAGCTCGCGGTCGCGGGGACCCGCGCGAACGGCAATCTCGCGGTGGTCTCCGGCGGTTTCGACGGACGGCTCGTCGTGGCGGGGGGCGGACTGTCGGGCGAACTGCTGTTCCGCTCGGTCGGCAGCGTCCAGCGGATCGAGGCGCATCTCGACGCCCGCAATGCGACGCTGGCGGGGACGACATTGCGCCAGGGGCATCTCGACCTCGTCACCTTGCTCGACCCTGCGGGCACCTCCATCGAGGCGACCGCGACCGGGCAGGGCCTGCGTCAGGGGCGGCTCAGTCTCGCACGCTTCGCGGCCGATGCGCGGCTGCGTGGTGGGGTGGGAGAGGTCCACGCCTCGATTTCGGGATCGCGGGGCCGCGCGTTCGATATCCAGACGGTGACGCACGTCACTCCCGACCGCTATGCGATCGAGGCGCAAGGAACGCTCGACAAGCGCGCGCTGAAGCTGCTCACCCCTGCGATCGTGACCCGCGAGGGAGACGGCTGGCGGCTCGCGCCGACGCGGCTCAGCTTTTCGGGCGGTGAGGCCGAGGTCGGCGGGCGCTTCGCGAGCGGCGCGATCGATATCACCGCCGCGCTGACGCGGATGCCGCTCGCGATCCTCGACATCGGCTATCCAGGGCTGGGGCTGGGCGGCACCGCCTCGGGCAAGCTCAGCTATGCGACGCGGGCCGGAGCCGCGCCGACCGGGCGGATCGACATGACCGTCCGCGGACTGAGCCGCGCGGGGCTCGTCCTCAGCTCGCGCCCGGTCGATGTCGGAATCGCGGGCGTGCTCTCTGCCGATCGACTCGGGGTGCGCGCGATCGCTGCATCGGGGGGCGAGACGATCGGACGCGCGCAGGCGCTGTTGACGCCGCTCGGTGGCGGCGACCTCGTCAACCGCATTCGCGCCGCCTCGCTGTTCGCGCAACTCCGCTATGTCGGCCCCGCCGACACGCTGTGGCGGCTGACCGGGGTCGAGCTGTTCGACCTGTCTGGCCCCGTATCGATCGGCGCCGACGTCCGTGGGCGCGTCGCGAACCCGACCATCACCGGCACCGTTCGCGCCGATGGCGCGCGGATCGAGAGCACGACGACGGGGACGGTGCTGACCAACATCCAGACGTCGGGACGGTTCGGGGGATCGCGGCTCCAGATCGATCGCTTTGCCGCCGATGCGGGCAAGGGCGGGCGTGTGACCGGCACCGGCGCGTTCGACTTTGCCGCGAGGAACGGGATCGGGCTCGACCTGCGTCTCGTCGCGGATCACGCGGTGATGATCAATCGCGACGATATCGGCGCGACGGTATCGGGACCACTGAACTTTACATCGGACGGCAGCGGCGGTCGCATCGCTGGCGACGTGACGCTCGATCGTAGCCGTTATCGACTCGGTCAGGCGACCGCAGCGAGCGCGGTCCCCAAGTTGAACATCCGCGAAATCAATCTGCCCGGTGGCGGCGAGGAGGACGACGCGCCAAAGAGCCCCTGGACGCTCGCGATCCACGCCCGCGCGCCCAATCAGCTGGTGGTCAGCGGGCTCGGCCTGTCGAGCGAATGGTCCGCCGACCTCCAACTCGCAGGCGAACCTGCCAACCCCGCGATTAGCGGCCGCGCGACACTGATTCGGGGTAATTATGAATTCGCCGGCCGCGAATTCCAGCTCGAACGCGGGATCATCCGGTTCGCGGGCGAGACCCCCGCCAACCCCGCGCTCGATATCGAAGCGAATGCCGATTCTACCGGCCTCAACGCGACGATCCGCGTGACGGGCAACGCCGTGAAGCCCGAAATCACCTTTGCGAGCGTCCCCGCACTGCCGCAGGACGAGTTGTTGTCGCGCCTGTTGTTCGGCACCTCGATCACGAAGCTGTCCGCGCCAGAGGCGCTACAGCTCGCCGCCGCGGTCGCGGCGCTGCAGGACGGCGGCAACGGGATCAATCCGATCAACGCGGTGCGCCGCGCGGCGGGGCTGGATCGGCTTCGCATCCTGCCCGCCGACCCGCAGACCGGGCAGGGCACCTCGATCGCGGCGGGCAAGTATATTACCCGGCGGCTCTATGCAGAGATCGTCACCGACGGGCAGGGCTATTCCGCAACCCGGGTCGAATTCCAGGTGACCCGCTGGCTATCGTTGCTGTCGAGTATCTCGACGCTCGGGCGGCAAAGCGCCAATGTTCGGGTCTCGAAGGATTATTGATCAGCGATTAGGCGGCGAGCCGATCCTCGGCGGTGTCTACGACATCGTTGTCGTGGCTCTCCGCCCCAGCGACCGTGGTGAGCGATCGGCTGACCCGCGGGCTGGCGGGGAACAGGAAGCGCGCGGCATAGACTGCAACGCCCAGTGCCACATAGGTCCCGATCACGAACACCGGGTTCCACATCAGTCCGATGCCGAATGCGATCCGCAAGATGTTGGGATGGAAGCCGACATCGCGGCCGAGCCCTTCGCACACGCCAAAGAGCGTGTCGGAACGATCGAAGAGCGGGGTCGAACGGGGCATTGCTGGTCTCCTTGGCGGCACCGGCGATCCGACGCCGGGATGATACCCGATCGATCGCAAAGCCCGTGCCAGTTCGATTTATTCGCGCCGTTACAGGCGGATATATGAATATCGTCTTGCGGAACGTCCGATGGAGCGGGTGATCGACGCCAATGGTTGGCGAAATCCGCCCGGGCGTCGGGCCACCTACGCTCGGACCACGCGCACGTTCCGCACCGGCAACGGAACCAGTCGCTCACCGCCGGGGTTGAGCCGCAACGCATGACGCTGCCGCAATATCTCTCGATAGCGACTCTGGTTGGGATGATGGGTCTCTTCATCTGGGGCCGGTTCCGCTATGACGTGACCGCGATCATCGCGTTGCTCGCAGCGCTGGCACTTGGCATCGTAACCCCGAAACAAGCGTTCACCGGCTTTTCCGACGACATCGTCATCATCGTCGGATCGGCCTTGGTGATTTCGGCAGCGGTGGAGCGATCAGGGGTGATCGAGCGGCTGTTGAAGCTGTTGTCGAGGCGGGTGACGCGAGTCCGATCACAGCTGGTGGTGCTCACCGCCTCGGTTGGCTTCGCGTCGGCGCTGGTCAAGAATATCGGCGCGCTCGCCATGATGATGCCTGCGGCATTCCAGATGGCCAAGAAGAACGACGCCAGCCCTTCGGTCTTCCTGATGCCGATGGCGTTCGCGTCGCTGCTCGGCGGGCTGATGACGCTGGTCGGCACCTCGCCCAACATCATCGTCAGCCGGGTCCGCGAGGAGATGATGGGCAAGCCGTTTGGCATGTTCGACTATCTGCCAGTCGGGTTCGGGCTCGTCGTGATCGGGCTGATCTATCTCCGTTTCGCTTATCGCCTCCTTCCCAAGGATCGTCGCGCCGCGCCGACGTTGGGAGAGGCGCTCGATATCAAGGGCTATGTCACCGAGGCGACGATCGGCGCGGGATCGCCCGCGATCGATGAAACCGTCGCCGATTTCCTCGAACGCCACGAGCACGAGGTGACGATCACCCAGTTGCTGCGCGCCGATATGCGCGGATCGCCGCGCGCGTCGACCGTACTGCGCGCGGGCGACACGCTGATCCTGGGCGGCGATCCCGACGCGCTGGAACGCGTGATCGGGGGCGACAAGCTGGCGCTCGAGGGGGAAGACCGCGCCGCGCACGAGGAGAGCAAGGACAGCGAAGTCGGTGTGATCGAGGCCGTGATCAACGTCGATTCGCGATTGGTCGGGCAGACCGCGGGGCGGCTGGGGTTGCAGGCGCGGTTCGGGGTCAATCTGATCGCGATTTCGCGCCACGGTGAACGGCTGTCGCGGCGGTTGGGCGAGACCAAGCTGCGCGCTGGCGACGTCATCGTGCTCCAAGGCGCGCTCGATGCGCTGCCCGAGAAGTTGCAGCAACTGGGCGCGCTGCCACTGGCCGAGCGCGCGTTGCGGCTCGGGATCACGCGGCGGACGCTGCTACCGATCGCAATCTTGGCGGTGGCGATGTTCGCTACTGCGATGGGCTGGGTGCCGGTGGCGGTGGCATTCTTCGCGGCGGCGGGGGTAATCCTGATCGTCGGCGCGCTACCGGTTCGCGACGCCTACGAGCATATCGAGTGGCCGATCCTGATCATGCTCGGTGCGCTGATCCCGGTCAGCGATTCGCTGCGGACAACGGGAGCATCGCAGGTGATCGCGGCGTGGCTGGGCGATTTTGCCGCGACGCTGCCGCCGTGGGGTGCGGTCGCGCTGATCTTGGTGGCGGCGATGGCGGTGACACCGTTCCTCAACAATGCCGCTACGGTGCTGGTAATGGCCCCGATCGCCGCGACCTTTGCAGGGCAGCTCGGTTACAAGCCGGAAGCGTTCCTGATGGCAACCGCGGTCGGCGCGGGCTGCGATTTCCTCACGCCCATCGGCCACCAGTGCAACACATTGGTCTTCGGGCCGGGCGGGTACCGCTTCGGCGACTACGCGCGGCTGGGCGCACCCTTATCGTTGATCGTGATTTTGCTGGGGACGCCGTTGATCATCTTCTGGTGGCCGCTGAGTTAGAGGTTGAGGCCTTTATATCGATCCGTTCGGCCTGAGCCTGTCGAAGGCGGTGAATCTCACCGTACTTCGACCAGCTCAACCCGAACGGGTTTGAGTCCGATCGATCATCATCATCTTCATCGACGTCATCATGTTGATCCGGTGGGGGACCTACCGCGCGGGGCGGGCGTTGGTGCCGACGAAACAGTCTGGAGACACACATGCTTAGCTCTTTCCTCATGGGCCTTGTCGGCGGTCAGCGTGCGATGACGCCATTGGCGATGGTGTCGGTCGCGGCGGCGCGCGGTGAGTTGCCCGATGACAATGGCGCCCCTGTGATCATCGCGAATCCGTTCGTCGCTGCGGGGATGGTAGCGCTGGCGGTGGGTGAGATGGCGGGCGACAAACAGAAGACCGCGCCCGACCGGATCGTACCGATCGGGCTGGCGGCGCGATTTTTCACCAACGCGATCGCGGGTGCGGCGCTGGTGCCGCGGCGCCAGCGTTGGGTCGGCGCGGCGGTCGGCGGGCTGACCGCGATTGCGGCGTCCTATCCGGGCTGGCGCGCCCGGATGGCGGCGATTCCGCGTTATGGTCAGACCGTTACGGGAACGGTGGAAGACGCCGCGGTGCTGGCGGGTGCCGCGATGATCGTGCGCGGATCGGGGACGTCGGCGACCGCCTGAACCCGCGCACGCTGTTCTAGAGATGCCTCAGTTCGGCGCGCCGATGACCGCCTTCAGCTCCATGAAGTCGGCGAGGCCGTATTTGCCGCCTTCGCGCCCGTTGCCCGATTGCTTGAAGCCGCCGAAGGGGGTGCCGCTGCCGCCGCCCCACGTGTTGATCGTGACCATGCCCGCGCGCAGCCGGGGGGCGACCTTGGCGGCGGCGGCGGGGTCGCCGGAGATCGTCGCCGAGAGGCCGTAGTCGGTGTCGTTGGCGAGATCGATCGCCTCGTCCTGGCCGTCGTACGACGTGATCGTCGCGACCGGACCGAAGGTCTCTTCGCGCCAGATCCGCATCTCCGGGGTGACGTCGGTGAACAGCGTCGGCTGGACATAATAGCCCGCGTTGCGGCCGTCCGGACGCCCGGTGCCGCCGGTGACGAGCGTCGCGCCCTCGTCGATCGCGGACTGGATCAGATCCTGGATCTTGTCGAATTGCGCCTTGTTGACGACCGGGCCGATGTGCGCGCCCATCTCCGCCGGATCGCCGACCTGCACCTGCTCCATGATCGCCTTCACGACGTCGGTGGCTTCGTCGACCTGGCTCTTGTGGACCAGCAGCCGGGTCGGCGCGATGCAGCTTTGTCCCGAATTGGCGAGCACGCCCTGGACCGTCGGGGGGAGGACGGTGCCGAGATCGGCGCCTTCGAGGACGAGGTTGGGGGCCTTGCCGCCCAGTTCCTGGTGGACCCGCTTGACCGTCGCGGCGGCGGCCTGCGCGACCGCGATCCCTGCGCGGGTCGAGCCGGTGAAGCTCACCATGTCGACGCCCTTGTGGCTCGACAGCGCTGCGCCAACTCCGGGTCCATCGCCGTTGACGAGGTTGAAGACGCCCGCTGGAACGCCGGCCTTCTCGAGAATCTCGGCGAGGATGATCGCGTTCGAGGGGGCTTCTTCTGACGGTTTGAGGATCATGGTATCCCCGGCGGCGAGCGCGGGGGCGACCTTCGCGCAGATCTGGTTGAGCGGCCAGTTCCACGGTGTGATCATCGCGACGACACCCAGCGGTTCGTGGACGACCTTGTTCTTGCCGACCGCTTCCTCGAACTTGAATTCCTTCAATGCGGCAAGCGTGCCCATGAAATAGCCGAGCCCTGCAGGGGCCTGCGCGGCCTGCGCGAAGCCGACCGGCGCGCCCATTTCCTCGCTCGTCGCCTTGGCGAGATCGGGAATCCGCGCCTTATATTCCTCGATAATCCGTTCGAGCAGCGCGACGCGATCGGCGACGCTGGTCTGCGAATAGGTCGTGAAGGCTTTGCGTGCGGCCGCGACCGCCTTGTCGACATCGGCCTGGCTGCCGAGCGTGATCTGGGTGACCGGCTGTTCGGTCGACGGATCGATCACGTCGTGGCGGAGGCCGCCTTCGCTCTCGACCCACTGGCCGTCGATGAAATGCTTGAGGTGGCTGTGCATGGCGCGCTCTCCTATTTTCGAATATCGGGTTTGGACCAGCTTTGCGACCGTGGCGTGACGGTTGCAACCCGAAACGCATCGCCGCGTTCGGGTAACGACCATATATCAGGAGAACTTCATGGCCCGTTTCACGGGAAAGACGGTCATCGTGACCGGCGCGGGGTCAGGAATCGGGGCGGCGATCGCCCAACGCTTCCACGACGAGGGTGCGAACATCATCGTGATCGGGCGGACCGAAGACACGCTGCGCGAGGCGACCAAGGGGTTCGACGATGCGCGCGTCGCGATCTATGCGGGCGATGTCGCCGATCCCGCGGTGGGTGAGGCTGCGGTCAAGCTGGCGGTGGGACGGTTCGGCGGCCTCGACGTCCTGGTGAACAACGCGGCCACCGCGATGGGGGGCGATGTCGAATCGACCTCGATCGAGGATTTCGACACGATCATGGCGACCAATGTCCGCGGCTATTTCGCGATGGCGAAGGCGGCGATGCCCGCACTCAGGAAGACCAAAGGCTCGATCGTCATGACCTCGTCCGCGTCGGGCCGGGGTGGCGACTGGGGGATGCTGGCGTATAATATCTCGAAGGGCGCGGTCGACAACATGGTCCGCGCGATGGCGCTCGATTCGGGGCGACATGGGGTGCGCGTCAATGCGGTGAGCCCGAGCCTGACCGACACCGAGATGTCGAAGGGCATCCAGACCGACGAGCGGCTGGCGAAATTCATGGATCGCATCCCGATGCGGCGGATCGGCCAGCCCGATGATGTCGCCAAGGTGGTGTTGTTCCTCGCCAGCGACGCGGCAGGGTTCGTTACCGGCGTCATGATCCCGGTCGACGGCGGGCTTTCCGCGTCGAACGGCCAACCCAACATGCGGAGCTGA
>JALYTW010000180.1 GCA_030854075.1 Pseudomonadota bacterium | reverse complement strand
TTGGAGTGACCGGCTCGGTCGGCAAGACCAGCGCCAAGGAGGCGCTGTTTGCTGCGCTCGACCGCTCGCTGCGTGGCCAGGTGCATCGATCGGTCAAGAGCTACAACAACCATACCGGGGTGCCGCTAAGTCTGGCGCGCATGCCGCGCGATGCGCGGATCGGGGTGTTCGAGATGGGGATGAACCACGCCGGCGAACTGGCGGCGCTAACCCGGCTGGTGCGCCCCGACGTCGCGGTCGTGACGACGGTGGCATCGGTGCACATCGAATTCTTCGCCGACGAAGCCGCGATCGCCGACGCCAAGGCGGAGATTTTCGAGGGACTCGAGCCGAACGGCACCGCGATCATCCCGTTCGACAGTTCGCATCGTGACCGGCTCGCCGCGGCGGCGCAGGCTCATGCGGCGCGGGTCGTCACGACCGGTACGGGCGAAGGTGCCGACGTGCGCGCGATCGAGGTGATGCGAGTGGCGACCGGGGGCAGCTTCGTCACCGCGCGGATCGGTGACAGCGAAGTGAGCTTCACGCTGGCGCAGCCCGGCGCACACTGGGTGTCGAACGCGCTGACAGTGCTTGCTGCGGTGGACGCGGTGGGCGCTGACTTGGCGCAGGCGGGGCTCGCGCTGGCCGAGATGGGCGGGCTGCCCGGTCGTGGCGCGCGGTTCGGAGCGATGATCGCGGATGGCGACGTGCTCGTGATCGATGAGAGCTACAATGCCAGCCCGCTCGCGATGCGCGCGACGCTGAAGGTGCTCGCCGACGAGCCGGGTCGACATGTCGCGATCCTCGGCGAGATGGGCGAACTGGGGGACTCCACCGCGACCTATCATCGCGAGCTCGCCGCACCGATCCTGTCCGCGCGCGTCGATACGGTGCTGCTGGTCGGTGAATCGATGGCGGTGCTGGCGGAAGCCCTTGAGGGAATAATCAATGTCGTCCATGTGCGCGACGTTGCGGCGGCGCTCGACCGGCTCGACACGGTGCTGGCACCCGGCGACACGGTGCTCGTCAAGGGGTCGAACAGGGTGGGTCTGTCACGAGTGATCGCGCGCCTGAGGGGCGGAAAGACGTAGATGCTGTATTGGCTGGCCGAGCACCTGGGTTTCACCGGGGTCCTGAATCTCATTCGGTACCAGTCGTTCCGGACCGGGGCGGCAGTGGCGACCGCGCTGGCGATCGGGCTGCTGATCGGCCCCAAATTCATCGGCTGGCTGCGCGTACGCCAAGGCAAGGGCCAGCCGATCCGCGCCGACGGCCCGCAAACCCACCTCGCCAAGCGCGGCACCCCGACGATGGGGGGCCTGATGATCCTCACCAGCATGGGATTGTCGATCCTGATCTGGATGGACCTCAGCAATCCCTACGTGTGGTCGTGTCTGTTCGTGACGCTGGGGTTTGGCGCGATCGGATTCATGGATGATTACGACAAGGTGACCAAGGCGAGCGCCGCGGGGATTTCGGGACGCACGCGGTTGCTGCTGGAATTCATCATCGCCGGGATCGCGGCGACGATCATCATGAGCCAGAATGGCCCGCATCTGTATTTCCCGTTCACCCAGCGCGTCTATATCGATCTTGGCTGGTTTTTTCCCGTGTTCGCGGCGTTCACGATCGTCGCGTTTGGCAATGCTGTAAACCTGACCGACGGGCTCGACGGACTGGCAACGATGCCGGTTATCATCGCGAGCGTCGCGTTCATGATCATCGTCTACCTAGCGGGGAACGTGAAATTTGCCGATTATCTCGGCATCCCGCACGTGCCGCATGCGGGCGAACTCGCGATCTTTTGCGGCGCGGTGGTCGGCGCGGGACTCGGGTTCCTGTGGTATAACGCGCCGCCGGCCGCGGTGTTCATGGGCGATACCGGCAGCCTCGCGCTGGGGGGCGCACTGGGAACGATCGCGGTGGTCGCGCATCATGAGATCGTGCTCGGGATCATCGGCGGGCTGTTCGTCGTCGAGGCGCTAAGCGTTATCATCCAGGTGTTCTGGTACAAGCGAACCGGCAAGCGGGTATTCCGGATGGCACCGATCCACCATCATTTCGAACAGCTCGGCTGGAGTGAGCCGACCGTGGTGATCCGGTTCTGGATCATTGCGCTGGTGCTGGCACTGGCTGGCCTGTCGACGTTGAAGCTGCGGTGATTGCTGCGCGCGCCTGGAGCGGCAAGCGGTATGCGGTACTGGGCCTGGCGCGGTCGGGCGCGACGACGGTCGCCGCATTGGTGGCGGCGCGCGCGCGCGTGACGGCGTGGGATAGCGATCAGGCGAAACGCGACGCATTCCTCCCCGAGCTTGGCTCGGGGAGGGGG
>JALYTW010000165.1 GCA_030854075.1 Pseudomonadota bacterium | reverse complement strand
CGTATTCTTGAGAGATAGTCGGGCAAGTACCGCTACTAAATATCGAAGATTATAGTAGCCTTTTTGCGATGTATTGATCATAATACGGGCGGGCAGAAATCGTTGAAGAAAAGTGCCAAATCAGCGTCGCGACGCCGTTGTCGTACATAAATCCTCGGCGAACCGCACCTTTTTCGGGCAAGGCAGCCCACCTTGATGATGGAGCGTTACCATGCCCTCTGGGCATGCCCAGATTGTAAATCCAGAACTCCATTCCGCCGCTTGCTGTCGTAGAGCTTCATCGCATCAGGCGTCCGCGCCAGCCGGGGAGGGGACTGGTTCGAGCTTGTCCTGCGTCTTCGTGTCGAAATCGCTGGCGTCGTGACGCTCGTGGAGCTGGCTGGCGGGATCGCCCATGACGCGATTGACCATCCGCCCGCGCTTCACCGCGGCGCGCGCGCCGATCTGGTCGGTCCAGCGCATCACGTTCTTGTAATCCTGCACTTGGAGGAATTCGCCCGCCTCATACACGATGCCCTTCACCAGCGCGCCGTACCAGGGCCATACCGCCATATCGGCGATCGTGTACTCGTCGCCGCCGAGATATTCACTGTCGGCGAGGCACCGATCGAGCACGTCGAGCTGACGCTTCACCTCCATCGCGAATCGGTCGATCGCATATTCGATCTTGGTCGGCGCATAGGCGTAGAAATGGCCGAAGCCGCCACCGAGCATCGGGCCGGCACCCATCTGCCAGAACAGCCACGACATCGCCTCGGCGCGCTTGGCGGCGTCGGTGGGGAGAAACGCGCCGAACTTGTCGGCGAGATAGACCAGAATCGATCCCGATTCGAACACGCGGATCGGGACGGGCGCACTGTTGTCGACGAGCGCGGGGATTTTCGAATTGGGGTTGGCGGCGACGAAGCCGCTACCGAACTGGTCACCGTCCATGATCTTGATCAGCCATGCGTCATATTCGGCGCCGGTGTGGCCCGCGGCGAGCAGTTCCTCGAGCATCACGGTCACCTTCACCCCGTTGGGGGTGGCGAGAGAATAGAGCTGGAGCGGGTGCTTGCCGACCGGCAGCTCCTGGTCGTGGGTCGCGCCCGCGATCGGGCGGTTGATGCTCGCGAAGCGCCCGCCGCTCTCCTTGTTCCAGGTCCAGACCTTGGGGGGCGTGTAGTCACCGGTGTCAGTGGGGGTGTCGGTCATACTGGCGCTCCGATAGTGGGTTGCAGCCGAGTTGGGCGCTCGGGCGGCGGCGCGCAAGGTTGGGGCGGCTTGCGCACGCACCGCAACTGCACAATGATGCGGTGATGACCGAGCCTGCCGTCGTCGACTACCGCCCCGAGAACGCCCCCGACACGGCGGTGCTATCCGCGCGCCCCGAACCGATCCGGGTGTCGCCGCACGACACCGCGGTGGTCGTGATCGACATGCAGAATGCGTATGCGACCGAGGGTGGCTACGTCGATCTCGCCGGGTTCGACATCGCGGGATCGGCGGGCGTAATCGGGCGGATCGGGCAGGTGCTCGAGACCGCGCGCGGCGCGGGGATGCCGGTGATCTTCCTCCAGAACGGGTGGGACCCCGATTATGTCGAGGCGGGGACGCGCGCGTCGCCGAACTGGCACAAATCGAACGCGCTGAAGACGATGCGCGACCGGCCCGACCTCGACGGCAAACTGCTCGCGCGAGGCGGGTGGGACTACGAGCTGGTCGACGCGCTGACGCCCAAGCCCGGCGACATCCGCGTCCACAAGACGCGCTATTCGGCGTTCTTCAATTCGCAGCTCGACAGCATCCTGCGCAGCCGCGGGATCCGGACGATCGTGTTCGTCGGGATCGCGAGCAACGTATGCGTCGAATCGACGCTGCGGGATGGCTTTCACCTCGAATATTTCGGGGTGATGTTGGAGGATGCGACGTATCATCTCGGCCCCGATTTCATCCAGGCGGCGACCGTCTACAATGTCGAGAAATTCTTCGGCTGGGTCTCCACCGTCGCCGATTTCTGCGGCGCGGTGGGCCAGCTGCCACACCCCGAAAAGGAAGCGTGATGCCGTTCGAACCTATCAACCCGCCGCAATTTCCGACTCCGATCGCGCCCTATTCGGCGGCCGCGAAGGCGGGGAATGCGGTGTACGTGTCGGGCGTGCTGGCGCTCGGTGAGGGCGGCACGGTGCTCCATGTCGGCGACGCTGCGGCGCAGACCCGGCATGTGCTCGAGGTGATCAAGACCACACTCGCCGCGGCGGGGGCGACGATGGCGGACGTCGCGATGAACCACATTTTCCTGAAGGATCTGGGCGATTACGCCGCGTTCAACACGGTGTACGCCGAGTATTTTCCGGGCGCGAAGCCCGCGCGCTATTGCATCAAGTGCGAGCTGGTGAAGCCCGATTGCCTCGTCGAGATCGCCAGCGTGGCGCATGTTTGATGCGTTAAATCCTCCCCGGGACGGGGAGGGGGACCGCTCGCTGCAAGCGAGTGGTGGAGGGGGTGCGCCTCATCATGGATATTCGCTTGTGGAGATCCCCCTCCACCAGCTTTGCTGGTCCCCCTCCCCGTACCGGGGAGGAATGTAGGTGTCGGTCGCCGCTGGGCTTTTCTACGAACTCCACGGACCGGACGGCGCGCCGCCGCTGATCCTGTCGGCGGGGTTGGGAGGATCGGCGCAGTATTGGCAGCCCAACCTGGCCGCGCTGGCGGAGCATTGCCGGGTGCTGGTCTATGATCATCGCGGCACCGGACGCAGCGACCGTTCGCTGCCCGATACCGTCAGCGTCGATGATTTCGCGGACGACATGCTGGCGTTGATGGACGCGGTCGGCTGGTCGCGCGCGCGCATCGTCGGCCACGCGGCGGGGGGTGTCGCGGGGCTGGCGCTCGCGCTCAAGGCTCCCGATCGCGTCGAGCGGCTCGTCGTCGTCAACGGCTGGGCCAAGGCCGAACCGCATTTCCTGCGCTGTTTCGCGGCGCGGCTTGCGTTGCTGCGAGCGTGCGGCGCGGAAGCCTATGTCCGGGCGCAGCCGATCTTCCTCTACCCGGCCAATTGGAGTTCGGCGCACGATGCCGAGATCGAGGCCGATATCCCCGCGCAGATCGCGCATTTTCCGGGCGCGGAGACGATGGAAAAGCGGATCGCGGCGCTCGCGGGCTTCGATATCGTCGCGCGGCTTAGCGAGATCGTCGCGCCGGTGCTGCTGGTCGCGGCGAGCGACGACGTGCTGGTGCCGTCGCGCGCGTCGGAAATGCTCGCGGCGGGGCTGCCGCACGGCCAGCTCGCGCTCGCCGAGAGTGGCGGCCATGCCTACAACATCACCGAGGCGGACGATTTCAACGAATTTGTCCTCGGCTGGCTGTCCGGGGATCAGGAGAAATAGCATGCAGGTCGGCGTTTTTGTCCCCATCAACAACAATGGCTGGCTGATCAGCGAAAACGCACCGCAATACATGCCCTCGTTCGACCTCAACAAGGCGATCGCGCAGTCTGCCGAGAAGCACGGGCTCGATTTTCTGCTGTCGATGATCAAGCTGCGCGGGTTCGGGGGCAAGACCGAATTCTGGGAATATGGCCTCGAAAGCTTCACGCTGATGGCGGGGCTCGCGGCCGTCACCGAGAAGATCAAGATCTACGCGACCT
>JALYTW010000151.1 GCA_030854075.1 Pseudomonadota bacterium | reverse complement strand
CGCTTACCCGCTCGAAGAAATTCAAGCAGTCCTCGCGAACTTCGAACAACCACAGGTTCGGCGTCATCGCACCGACATCCATCACGTGGCTGCCGAGATTGAGCATGTGGTTCGAAATGCGCGTCAGTTCGGCAAAGAACACGCGCAGATATTGCGCACGGATCGGTACCTCCAGATCAAGCAGCTTCTCGATTGCAAGCACAAAGCTATGCTCCATGCATAACGGCGAGCAGTAATCGAGCCGGTCGAAATAGGGCAGCGCCTGCGCATAAGTCTTGTATTCGATCAACTTCTCAGTGCCGCGATGAAGCAACCCGATATGCGGATCGATCCGCTCGATGATCTCGCCGTCCAACTCCATCACCAGCCGCAATACGCCATGCGCCGCGGGGTGCTGCGGCCCGAAGTTGATTGTATAATTCTGGATCGTGACATCGCCGATGGTCGGATCGGCGGGCGTCCGCTCGTCGAGCAATTGGTCGATATAAGGATCGATCGTGGTCGTCGCGGGTGCGCCGGTCATCAGAGCGTCGGTCATCAGAGCGTCTCCAGCGACGCGCGGGTCAAGTCTGACGGGCTGGTGCCGGTGTTCGGCTCACCTTCCCGATCGATCAGAAAAACTAGCGCTTCCTCCTCGGCGAACGGGCGGTGCTCGGTGCCTTTGGGCACGACGAGCATCTCGCCGGCTCGAACCCGCTGAACACCGTCGCGGAATTCGATCCCAAGATCGCCCTCGACGACAAAGAACAATTCGTCGGTGTCGGCATGGCTATGCCAGGTGAAGTCGCCCTTCAGCTTCGCGACACGCAGCTCGTTGCCGTTATACGTGCCGACGATCCGTGGGTTCCAGCGGTCACTGAACGCAGCGAACTTGTCGGCAAGATTGATCGTGGTGGGCGTGCTCACTGGTTCTGCCCTCCGTCTTTGGGCGGGATCACATCGGGATTGACCGGCTTCTCCTCGGCCCGGTTACCCGGATGCGGATCGCCCTTGCCGGTGTCCGCGCTGCTCTGCGCGTCCTTCTTGGCATAGGGCTCGCTCGGCGCTTTGGGCGATTGCACCGGGCTTTGCGCCTTGTCGGCTTTTGCGATCTCGGCAGCGGAAAGTAGAGTCGGCGCGCCCTTCGCTTCTGGCAACAGCCCTTTTTCGTCGCCAGGCAGCACATATTGTGCCCCCTCCCACGGACTCATGAAGTCGAACGTGCGGAAATCCTGCGCCAGTTGCACCGGTTCATAAACGACGCGCTTCTCATCTTCCGAATAGCGCAGCTCGACGAACCCCGTCAGCGGAAAGTCCTTGCGCTGGGGATGCCCGCGAAACCCGTAATCGGTCAGGATACGGCGCAGATCGGCATTGCCGCTGAACAGCACGCCGTACATGTCGTACACTTCGCGCTCGAGCCAGCCCGCGACCGGCCAGATACCCGTCACCGACGGCACCGGGGTCACATCATCGGCTGCGACATGGACGTGCAGCCGATGGTTCCGCGTCAAACTGAGCAGGCAATACACCACGTCGAACCGCTCGGCGCGGCTTGGATAGTCGACCCCCGCAATGTCCATCAGCTGCTGGTATTCGAGGCCAGGCGTATCGCGCAGCGCGGTGAGCGCCGCCACGATCGCCTCGCGCTCGACGTACAACGCCACTTCGCCGACCTGGTCGACCGCATCGATCAGCGCCGCGCCGAGTGTCGCGGTCGCCAGCTCGATCGTCTCGCCGTTCAGATCGGCGGCCCAGGCAGGTGCAGGTGCCCTCAACGCTCGATACTCCCGCTCCGGCGGATTTTACGTTGCAACTGCATGATCCCGTACAGCAGCGCCTCGGCGGTCGGTGGGCAGCCGGGGACGTAGATGTCGACCGGCACGATCCGGTCGCACCCGCGTACGACGCTGTAGCTGTAGTGATAGTAACCGCCGCCGTTGGCGCAGCTGCCCATCGAGATGACGTATTTGGGCTCCGACATCTGGTCGTACACCTTGCGCAGTGCAGGCGCCATCTTGTTGCACAGTGTGCCCGCGACGATCATCACGTCGGACTGACGCGGAGACGCGCGCGGCGCCGCGCCGAAGCGTTCGAGGTCATAGCGCGGCATATTGACGTGGATCATCTCGACCGCGCAGCACGCAAGCCCGAACGTCATCCACCACAGCGACCCGGTGCGCGCCCATTGGAACAGATCCTCGGTCGAGGTGACGAGGAATCCCTTGTCGGTCAGTTCGCCGTTGAGGCTGTCGTAGAATCCCTGATCTGGTGGCAGGATCGAGCTCGCTTGCGCCGACCGATCGAGCTCGACAGGACCCGAGGTCGGGATTTCGACGGTCGGTGTCATTCCCAATCCAACGCTCCCTTCTTCCAGGCATAGACCAGCCCGAGCGCCAGCTCGGCGATAAACACCATCATGCTGATCCACGCGGTCCAGCCGAGGTTGAACACGCTCACCGCCCACGGATAGAGGAACGCCGCCTCCAGATCGAAGATGATGAAGAGGATCGCGATCAGATAGAACCGCACGTCGAACTGGCTGCGCGGGTCCTCGAATGCCGGGAAACCGCATTCATACTCGCTGAGTTTCTGCTCGGTGGGCTGGTGCGCGCCGGTCAGCCGAGCGACGATCATCGGCAGGAAGACGAACGCGCTGGACAACAGCAATGCCACGCCCAGGAAGAGCAGGATCGGCAGATAGTGAGACAGGTCTAACAAAGGCTTTCTCGCAGGTGCGAAGGATGGGGCGGCTTTAGGCCCCGGAGGCTAGGCGGGCAAGGCCGCAGGGCATTGAGAATCGCTCGCAATTCAAGCGTGCAAGGGCGCGATCTGGTCGGCCTAGCCCGCTAGCGCAGCGCTCCCGCGACCAGCTTATGGAGTTTCGAATGGAGGACATCGTTTGCGGCGAGATACTCGTTTCGCTCCATCGGGCGGTCACCGCCGCGGAAGTCGGTGACGAACCCTCCCGCTTCCTTGATCAGCAATAACCCCGCCGCGACGTCCCACGGCTGCAGCGACGATTCCCAGAACCCATCGTATCGCCCCGCCGCGACCCAGGCGAGATCGAGCGACGCCGCGCCGAACCGCCGAATTCCCGCTACTTGGGGAGCGACCGCGCCGAAGATCCGGCTCCACTGGACGAAATCGCCATGCCCCAGGAACGGAATCCCGGTCGCGATCAACGCGTCGCTCAGGTCGCGGCGCGCCGACACCCGCAACCGCTGGTCGGTATGCCAGGCGCCCCGGCCCTTCTCGGCCCAGAAACTCTCATCCGTGAGCGGCTGATACACCAGCGCGGTCGTAATCTCGCGCTTGCCCGATGGCATCGGTTCCTCGACCGCGATCGAGATCGCGAAATGCGGGATGCCGTGGAGGAAATTCGACGTCCCATCCAGCGGATCGACGAT
>JALYTW010000142.1 GCA_030854075.1 Pseudomonadota bacterium | reverse complement strand
CCATGACACCCTCCGTTGAAGGGCTCGCAAGCCTATTCGGCAGCTACAGCCTCAGAGTCCTGGCGTTGGACGCGACGCCGGGGCTTGGGTGGATTCTTCCCCGCGGGCCAACCCTCGCGCTGGCTGGTGCGATCCCCGTCAGTGTCCTCGGTCTGGTCGTGGAACAGGACGATGCTCGTCGGATAGGGTAAGTCGATGCCATGCTCGGACGCCGCCTCCCAGATCGCGAGCACGACTTTCGAACGGATATGGACGACGTTGGTCTGCGTCGAATCGGTCCACCATCGCGCGCGCAAGGTGATGAAATTGTCGTCAAGCCCCCAGGGCAGGACCTCGGGCGCCGGATCGGCGATCACGCCGTCGACCGCAGCGATCGCGGCGAGAAAGGTTTCGGCCGATTGCGCGGGTTTGTCGCCGTAGCCGATGCCGATATCGAACTGATCGCGGCGGTGCTCGAACGCGGTGTTAACCACGACCGGCGAAGTATAGACATCCGAATTGGGAATGATCACGCGCCGTCCGTCATATGTTTTGATCAGCGTCGCGCGGCTCTCGATATGCTCGACCGTGCCTTCGAAATCCTTGACCGCGATCTGGTCGCCCCGCCGGTAGGGGCGGTTGACCAGCAGCAGGATGCCCGCGAGCAAATTCTGCAGGATGTCCTTGAACGCAAAGCCGATCGCGACCGATCCGATGCCGAGGCTCGAGATCACGGTCGAAGGTTTGATCGAAGGAAAGACAATCACCGAGGCGACCAGGATCGCCATGATCATCACGCCGCCGAACGCAAGGCTGGCAAGAACACCGCCGAGGTCGATCAAGCCGCGGTGATGGAAGCCCTTGCGGATCAGTCGCTTGATCAGCTTGCCGACGAAATAGGCGGCGACCACAAAAACGATGCCGCCCAGGATGTTGGGTAGCTGGAGAAAGAAGCCGTTCGAAGCGGCATGCAATTGGGAGAGGATCAGGTCGAGCGGGTTCTGAACGGGCGTCGGCGTAATATTCTGCATCGTTCCGGAACGCCGCCGAAACCATCCCGGTTCCGGCGGCATCGCGCGTCGGACGGTGCGTTAGCTGAGCACGACGGTCACCGCGCGGCGGTTCTGCGCATAGGCGGATTCGTCCGATCCCATCGCGACGGGACGTTCCTTGCCATAGCTGATCGTCGTCAGCCGTGCCGGGCTGACCCCGCGCGCGACGAGGTAGTTCTTCGCCGCATTCGCGCGGCGATCACCGAGCGCAAGATTATATTCGCGGGTGCCGCGTTCGTCGCAATGCCCTTCGATCGTCGCGCGGATATTGGGATATTTCGCCAGCCATGCGGCCTGGCTATCGAGGATACCGCGTGCCTGCGGGTCGATATCGTACATGTCGACCGCGAAGTTGACCGTGTTCGAGGTCACCGACCGGCGGAAATCGGCGTCGGAACCCGGGACGACCGCGTCGCCGTACGGATTGGTCGCCGCAGGCGCCATCTGACCTGGCGCGGTATCGGTCAGCGGCGCGGGCGGCAGCGTCTCTGGCCGCTTTTTCGAACAGCCCGCGACCGCGACGAGCGCGGTTGCCGCCAGCAGCGTCGTTGAAATCTTCATCAGTCTATCTCCCGTAGTGATTGCCGCCCCCGCGATTCGTCTAGGGCCTCAACGGCCCCCAGGCCGGGTCCGATCCGTCGAGTGGGGTCGGAATCTTGCGTTCGACCTGCCCGGTCAGGTCGACCATCCAGAGGTCCGCCTTGCCCGACCCGCCCTGGCTCGATCGGAAGAAGGTGATGACGCGCCCGTTCGGCGACCAGCTCGGCCCCTCGTCCTGCCACGCATTGGTCAACAGCCGTTCACCGCCGCCGGCCGGCGTCATCACCCCGATCCGGAACGCGCCACCCAATTTGGTGAACGCGATCAAATCGCCCCGCGGGCTCCACACCGGGGTACCAAAGCGCCCGCCGCCGAAGCTGATCCGCTGCTGGTTCGATCCATCGGCATTCATGACATAGAGTTGCTGGCCCCCCGACCGATCGCTTTCGAACACGATTTTGGAGCCGTCAGGCGAATAGCTGCCCCCAGTGTCGATCCCTGGCGATGTGGTCAGCCGCTGCGGCGTGCCGCCACTGGCGAGGACGCGGTAGACGTCGGTATTGCCGCCGGTCGCCATCGAAAACAGAATATAGCGGCCATCGGGCGAAAAGCGCGGCGCGAAGGTCAGGCTGACGTTCTGCACCACCAGCCGCTGCCGACCCGACCCGATATCGTAAACATAGATCGCGGGGCGATCGTTGACGTAGCTCATATAGACGATCGACTGCTGGTTCGGCGCGAACCGCGGGGTCAGCACGATCGACTGGCCGTTGGTCAGGAACCGGTGATTGGCACCGTCTTGATCCATGATCGCGAGCCGTTTGATCCGTTTCCCCTTCGGTCCGGTCTCGCTGACATAGACGACGCGGCTATCGAAATAGGGGCCTTCGCCGGTCAGCCGGGTATAGACCATATCGGCGCATTTATGTCCGGCGCGACGCCAGTCGGCGGGCGGCACGACGAACCCCTGACGACTGAGTTCGATCTTCGAAAACACGTCGTAGAGGTAACAGCCGACAGTCAGATTGCCGTCGCCGTTGGCGCGGATGAAGCCCTGAACGAGCGCCTGCGCGCCGGTGCCTCCCCAATAATCAAACGCGGGCGCGGTGACTTCGGAAAAGATCACGCTGCGCAGCTGTGCGGGCTGGAGCGGCGTGAACAACCCCGAATTCTTGAGGTCGTTGGTAACGATCTCGGCAAGCTTGCGGCCGAGGTCGTCGGTCGTGCCCGCGGGCGTCGAGATGACCGCGTTGGTCGGCATCGCGGGGATCGCGATCGGCATCGGCGCGGAGACGCCGCCGGTTACCGAGACTTCGAGCGGCGGCGGCGTCTGATCCTGCACCCCAGCGGATTGCGAAGTCGGCGTAGGCGCGGTTTGCCCGGGCGCGGTTTGGGCAGCAACCGGGGCTGCGGCGATCAGCGCCAGTCCGGCGATCCAGGCGAAACGAGTCATACGCATCCTCTACACGATTAGTCGCTGCGGGGCTGCTGCCCTTCGCGGCAAGCGGGCAGCCGTCGTGGCGCAAGCCCCGTTCACCGCAACTGCCAGTTATAATTGATGTTGTTCCACCCGCCCGCGGGCGTCGAATAATATTCTGCGGGCAACTTGAGCGGCGAACAGCCCTTGAACGCCGCGACACCCAGATCGACGACCCGCTGGCGGTAGCGATCGTTCTCACCGTTGACTCCCGTCTGACGCAGCATCTTTGGCGTCGCGGCAAGCGTGCCGTCGTCGTTTAGGCGCAGGTTGAGGACGGTGACGATCTCGTTCGCGCCCGGCCCCGGATTCACCTGGCGATCCGCGCATGGTTGGATCTGGCGCGCGATCGCCTGCTGGATCGAGGCGAGCGCGCGGGCGTCGATCTTGGCCGCGACCGGCGCGGTCGATTTGCTCGTCGAAGGCTTGTCGGTCAGCCCTTCGAGGAAATTGGCACCAAGCCGCGACCCGCGCGGTTTCGCAGCCGCCGAATCGGCCTTGCTACCGGTCCCTTTCGTGCTCGACGGCGCGGCACGGGAGGGCTTTGCCGCGGCCGTGGGCTTGGCCGGGGCAGCTTTGGCGGCTGCTTGTTCGGCTGCGGGGGGCGCTGGCTTGGGCTTCGCGCGGACCGGCGCGGGCTTGGGTGCGGGAGCAGGC
>JALYTW010000139.1 GCA_030854075.1 Pseudomonadota bacterium | reverse complement strand
AACGCATCGACCTGGGTAAACGGAATCCTCATACGCGCTTTCCAAACCAGTGCGGGGTGACGTCCGCCTCGACCAGCGGGTTGTCGGTATCGACATGGCCTTCGGGGTCGAGGTGGATCAGCACCTCCACCTTGGGAAACACATCGCGCAAACTATGTTCGACGCGCTCGACGATGTCGTGCGCCTGGTTCACGGTCAGATCGCGCGCAACCTCCATGTGGAACTGCGCGAAATCTTGGCTGCCCGACCGGCGCGTGCGGAAATCGTGGATCCCTTTCAGTCCCGGCTGATGCGCCGCGACGTCGAGGAACGCGGCGCGCTGCGCCTCGGGCCATTCCTTGTCCATCAGCTGGTCGATCGCTGTCGACGACGCCTTGAACGCCCCCCACGCGAGCCACAGCGCGATGACGATCCCGAACACCGGATCGGCCTTGTGCCACCCGAAATACTGGTCGAGCACCAGCGCGACGATCACCGACCCGTTCAGCAGCACATCGGACTGGTAATGGACATTGTCCGCCATGATCGCGACCGACCCGGTCTGGCGGATGATCCGGCGCTGATACCAGAGCAGCACCGCGGTCGCGAGAATCGCGATCACCGACACGCCGATCCCGAACCCCGCGTCGGTGGTCGGTGCGTCGCTGCCCAGCGCCCGGATCGCGCGCCACGCGATTCCCGCCGCCGACGCGGTGATCAGCGCGACCTGGAACAGCGCGGCGAGCGCCTCCGCCTTGCCATGCCCGAACCGGTGGTCGTGATCCGCCGGCGTCGCCGCGAGCCGCACCCCGTACAGCGTCACCAGGCTCGCGAGCAGGTCGAGCCCGGTATCTGCCAAGCTGCCGAGCATCGCAACCGACCCGGTCTGCCACGCCGCGAAGCTCTTGAGCGCGAGCAGGAACCCCGCCATCGCCACGCTGGCGAGCGCGGCGCGCACCGCATAGGGCAGCACGCGGCGGCGTTCGTCCCGAGTCACGAGCGCCTCATGGGAACAGCAGCCCTTCGCGCCACCCACCATCGACGCGGGTGAAGACGCGGCGTTCGTGAAGCCGGTGCGCGCGGTCCTGCCAGAATTCGATTCGGTCGGGGGTCACGCGATACCCGCCCCAATGCGGCGGGCGCGGCACGTCGCCGCCCGCGAACCGCGCGGTCATCTCGGCAAACCGCGCTTCGAACGTTGCGCGCGAATCGAGCGGGCGCGACTGATCGGATGCCCAGGCGCCAAGCTGCGAATCGCGGCCCCGGCTTGCGAAATACGCATCGCTCTCGGCCTCGCTCGCCAGCGTCACCGCGCCCTCGATCCGGACCTGGCGGCGCAGTGACTTCCAGTGAAACAGCAATGCGGCCTGCAAATTCTCGCGCAGGTCCGCCGCCTTGTCGCTCTCGCGGTTGGTATAAAACACGAAGCCGTCGGGGCCGTGTCCCTTGAGCAGCACCATCCGCGCCGCGGGACGCCCCGCACCGTCCGCGGTGGCGAGCGCCATCGCGTTGGGATCATTGGGTTCGGACGCCTTGGCTTCGGCGAACCAGGTGTCGAACAGCGCGAACGGATCGTCGGTCATGGGCGCCCGTGTAGCGCAACATTGCGGCCAGCGGAACGACTCGCGACGCCAGGGATTGAAACCGGGCGATTGAATCGGCTTCGCAACGAATAAGGAAACCGGGGATGGCCGCACGCGCCTATTGGCAGGGACAGATCAGGCTCGCGCTCGTCTCGATCCCGGTCGAAATCTATTCCGCGACCAAAAGCGGGGCGGGAATCTCGTTCCGCCAGATCCACGAACCCAGCGGCAAGCCGATCCATTACGACAAAGTCGTCACCGGGGTCGGCCCGGTCGACACCGACGAGATCATGAAGGGCTATGAGGTCTCGAAGGGCGAGTATGTCCTGCTCGACCAGGACGAGATCGACGCGGTGAAGCTCGAATCGAAAAAGACGCTCGAACTCACCCAATTCGTCGACGCGCACGAGATCGACGTGTTGTATTACGAAAAGCCCTATTTCGTCGTTCCCGCCGACGACCTCGCCGAGGAGGCGTTCATCGTGCTGCGCGAGGCATTGAAGCGCACCAAGAAGGTCGGGCTCGGCCAACTCGCATTGCGAGGCCGCGAATATGTCGTCAGCCTCAAGCCATGCGGGCGCGGAATGGTGCTCGAAACGCTGCGCTACGCCGACGAGGTTCACAAGGCGCAGGGCTATTTCCGCGAGATTCCCGACGATCAACCCGACGAGGAACTCCTCGACCTCGCCGAAGCGCTGATCGCCAAGAAAACCGGCGCGTTCCATCCCGACGAATTCAAGGACCGCTATGTTGATGCGTTGAAAGACCTCGTCGAGCGCAAGCGCAAGGCGCACGGCAAGAAGATCATCGACGACAAGGGCGGCGAGGAAAAGACGAGCTCGAATGTCGTCGACCTGATGGCTGCACTCAAGAAATCGATGGAGAAATCGGGGGGCACCACCAAGCCCACGGCGAAAAAGGCGCCCGCGAAGAAAGCCCCCGCGAAGAAAGCGGTGTCCAAGAAAAGTGCGTAAGCGGCCACCCTCCCCCGTTCGTCCTGAGCCTGTCGAAGGACGGGTTCGGGCCACGTGCTTCGACAAGCTCAGCACGAACGGTGCGGGTGGCCAGCGGTGACTAAACGCGACCCCCTCGCGCTCTACAACGCCAAACGCGATTTCGCGAAGACGACCGAGCCCGCGGGCACGCTCGCGCCGGGCCACGGCAACAGCTTCATGGTCCAGAAGCACGACGCGACCCGGCTCCACTGGGACCTGCGGCTCGAGGTCGATGGCGTCCTCAAAAGCTGGGCAGTGACGCGCGGCCCCAGCCTCGATCCCGCCGAGAAACGCCTCGCGGTGCGCACCGAGGATCACCCGCTGTCCTACGCGACCTTCGAAGGCACGATCCCCGCGGGCGAATATGGCGGCGGCACCGTGATGCTGTGGGACCGCGGCACATGGTCGCCGATCAAGGGCAAGAGCGCCAAGGATCTCGACAAGGGCCACCTCCACTTCGTCCTCGACGGCGAGCGGATGAGGGGCGAATGGCTGCTGATCCGCCTGAAACCGCGGGGGAAGGAAAAGCGCGAGAACTGGCTACTTCGCAAGCTCGACGACGCCGAGGCGGGGGGTACCGATGTGCTGGTCGAGGAGGCGCTGACCAGCGTCTCCACGGGGCGGACGATGGTGGAGATCGCGGAGGGTAAATCCTCCCCGGCACGGGGAGGGGGACCGGCGAAGCCGGTGGAGGGGGCGGGCCGCAAACGCAGCGCACGCGGCACCCCCCCTCCGTCTGCGGCTTCGCGTCAGCCACCTCCCCGCAAACGGGGAGGATTGCCACCCTTCCAAGACCCCCAACTGTGCACCCTCGTCGACAGCGTTCCCCCGGGTTCGGGCTGGCTGCACGAGGTCAAATACGACGGCTACCGCGCGCTCGTCGCGGTCGGTGGGGGAAAGGCCAAGGTCTTCACCCGCTCCGGGCTCGACTGGACCGACAAGTTCCAGGCGATCGCCGACGCCGCCGCCGCGCTCCCCGTCGATACCGCGCTGATCGACGGCGAGATCGTTGCCTTCAAGGACGGCCGTCCCGATTTCTCGACGCTCAAGGGCGCGATTTCGAACGCGGGTGCCATGACGCTCTTCACGTTCGACCTGCTATCGATAAACGGCGAAGACCTGACCGCGCTCGGCAACGCCGACCGCAAGGAGCGGCTCCGCGCGATCATCCCCGGCGGCGATCGCATCCAGTTCGCCGAACATGTCGTGGGATCGGGCGAGGAACTGTTCGAGACGATGTGCCGTGAAGGCCTCGAAGGCGTCGTCTCGAAACGCGCCGACGCGCCCTATCGCGGCAAGCGCACGAAGGCGTGGCTCAAGGCCAAATGCACGCATCGTCAGGAATTCGTGATTGTCGGCTGGCTGCCCTCCACCACGTCACGCGGCTTCAGGTCACTGCTGCTCGGGGTGCATGAGGATGGCGCGCTTCGTTATGCGGGCAAGGTCGGGACGGGGTTCGACGCCGACACGATGGACGACATCACCGCCAAGCTTGATCGCCTGTCGCGCAAGACCCCGACCGTCGATGCCCCCCGTGCGGCGGTGCGCGGTGCAAAATGGGTAACGCCGAAGCTCGTCGCCGAAATCGCCTATGCCGAGGTCACCCCCGACGGCGTACTGCGTCATTCGAGCTTCCTCGGACTGCGCGGCGACAAAAGCGCGGCTGACGTGGTCGTCGAAACCCCCGAGGCCGCGCCCGCGCCCGCGGTCTCGCACGTCACGGTCAGCAGCCGCGACCGCGTGATCTTCCCCGATTCGAACGTCACCAAGGGCCAGCTCGCTGACTATTATCAGGCGATCGCCCCGATCATGCTCCCCTGGGTCGCGCGCCGCCCGGTCAGCCTCGTCCGCTGCCCGCAAGGCCGCGCCAAACAATGTTTCTTCCAGAAACACGATGCGGGCAGCTTCGGCGAATTCGTCCACCATGTCGACGTCACCGAAAAGGA
>JALYTW010000090.1 GCA_030854075.1 Pseudomonadota bacterium | reverse complement strand
ACCTACCCCGCTTGGCCTAGCAGTCCGCGCCGCCCTGCAATCAACGAGCGGAGAGGGGGAGGGGCGGTGAGCGCTGTCGCGAAGTCGCTATACCCGCGCAAGTCTACGATCGAGCGGACCATTGCGGCCGCGCGCGCCGCGGGGATCAAGGTGGGCGGGTTCGAGGTCGAGGCCGACGGCACGATCCGGATCCTGTCGGAGCGCAATGCGCCGGCCGCGAACGATGCCTACGAGCGTTGGTCTGCGAAGAAGGCAGGGGGCTGATGTCTGCTGGCATCCATGTCGTCAGCAAGCGCAGGCCGGGAAAGGCGATGATCCACTACGTCTACGCATGGCGTGGCGGTCCGCTGATCCACCGCGTCGAGGGAACCCGCCCCCGGATCACGTCAGCGATCGCCGATGCTGCCGCCGAGGCGCGCAAGGCGGGCCGCGCGGATCAGGCCAAGCTGCCGACGCTGCGCGCGCTGATCGCTCAGTTTCGCGGGTCCCCCGAATTCACCCGGCTCGCCGCGTCGACCAGGACGTCGCACAACACCTGGCTGGGTCGGATCGACGACACGTTCGGATCTGCGCCGCTCGATGTGTTCAACGATCGCAAGGTCCGGTCGGACGTCATGGACTGGCGCGACCAGTGGGCTGACAAGCCCCGGAGCGCCGACGCCGGCATGCAGACGTTCTCGCGGCTGCTCAGCTGGGGATACGAGCGCGGGAAGCTCGCTGCCAACGTGGTGACGGGGATCGGGCAGCTGTACGACGCGAACCGGTCGGACGTCGTGTGGGAGCCTGCCGACTTCGCGCGCATCGCCGCCCACGCGTCCGTTGAGGTCAACGAGGGCATCGTGCTCGCAGCGTGTACCGGACTGCGCCGCGGGGATCTCGTGAAGCTGCCGTGGGATGCGATCGGGGAACACGCGATCGTGTGGAAGACGGGCAAGAGCCGGGGCCGCAATCTGGCGACCGTGCCGCTGCTGCCCGAGACCAAGGCGCTGCTGATCCGCATCCGCGCGCGTCACGCCGCGGACATGGCGGCGCGGCCCGAGACAAAGCGCAAGCCGCTGCCGCCCACCGTTCTCGCGAACTCGCGCTGGACGCCGTGGACCGCCACCGGATTCGGCAGTCGGTTCGACGACGCGAAGAAGGCCGCCGGCATCGACAAGCATCTGCACGATCTACGCGGCACCTTCGTCACCCGGTGCATGATCGCCGGCCTGAACGATCGCGAGATATCGGACATCGTCGGGTGGGATACGAAGGACGTTGCCGCGATTCGGGCGAAATATGCCGACCAGGCGCGCGTCGTCATCGCGATCGGTGAGCGACTGGCGAAGGCGGCGCTGTCGTGAAGATCGTTCCGATCACGCTGCGCGCCGCCAACGATTTCGTGGAGGAGCATCACCGGCATAGCGCTCGAACGTCGAACGACGGAGGGAAGTTCGCGATCGGGATGACCGTTGCAGCGCAACTGGTCGGCGTTGCAATAGTCGGCCGCCCGATTGCGCGGCTGCTGCATGCCGACGGGACCGCCGAAGTCC
Organism: Pseudomonadota bacterium; assembly: GCA_030854075.1. Classification (GTDB taxonomy): domain Bacteria; phylum Pseudomonadota; class Alphaproteobacteria; order Sphingomonadales; family Sphingomonadaceae; genus Sphingomonas. Next base: position 7,097 of record JALYTW010000090.1, on the reverse strand, counting down.
TTCGGCTATGCGTGTCGCCGGAGGCGCCGAAGGGCGCGTGCGGCAGACTATACGGGAGATGCAAACGTATCTGGCAGCTAATGGGCGGCGACCGTGTAGTGACGTATACGCTGGCCAGCGAGCATGGGCACAGCCTCCGCGGCGCGGGCTTCGCAGTGGAGGCCGTGGTCCCGGCCCGGGCATGGGATACCCCGACAAGAAGGCGAGCATCCCGCCAAATCGAGCGCAAGGCAAAGGTCCGATGGGGGTGCGAACTAGGGATCGTGCCGCCCTGACATCCTGCCTCGAATCGAGGGCAAAGCTCCGCCGCCTTGTAAACTCGTGTGTAAACCGATTTTAGAGGCCGCGCAGAAACGGCGGAAAACTGGTCGGGGAGACAGGATTCGAACCTGCGACATCCTGCTCCCAAAGCAGGCGCGCTACCAGACTGCGCCACTCCCCGACGCGAGCCGCGGGCCTAGGCGGGAAGGGAGCGCGGCGCAACCCGGAACCGTCTCCCGATGGCCGACAATCAAAGCGGCGCGATGGTGGGCCCGGCAGGACTCGAACCCGCAACCTAGCCGTTATGAGCGGCCAGCTCTAACCGTTGAGCTACAGGCCCCACCGTGCACGTTCCGCCGCAATTCGGGCGGGCTAGAACCTATTAAAAAAAGGCGCTCCCCAGGGAACGCCTCCACATGCAGTCCAAGCGGATCGTGCGTCAATCTGTCAGTGCATGTTGGCGACTTTGGCGTGGGCCTGATCGCGGACATTGTCCGCCGATGCCTCAACGCTCTCGGCGGCGTTGCGCATTGCACTGGCTGCGCTTTCATTGGCCATCGCGTCGGCCATCGCGTCCATATTGTCCGCGCGGGCCTCGAGATCGCTGGCCAGCAAGTCTGCTTTATTCTCGACCGACAGCACGTCGGCAGATTTTTGGCAGGCCGCGAGGGGGATGAGCCCCATCGCGGCCGCCAGCGTCGCTGATCTGATCATGCGCATTGCGTCATCACATCGGCATCGGCTTGATTACATGTTGTCCGCTTTTTCGTCGGCGGCATCGCGGACGTTGTCGGCGGCGTCGTTAAGGTTCTCGGCCACTGCTTCCTTGTTGTCCTTGGCAGTCGGATCCATCGTGGTGTTCGACATATCCATCATGTTGTCGGCCTGCATTTCCATGTTGTCAGCCATCATGTCGCCGTTGTTTTCAACGGCTGCCGCCTGCGGCGACTTCGAACATGCAGCGACGGACATCAGGCCGGCGGCAGCGAGAACGAAAGCGATCTTCTTCATTCGGTTGCTCCCCAAAAAAGCAAAATTATTCGCAGCCGACCCGATTGCCGATGCGAAGCGGCCCGCATAGCGCACGGTTCGACACGGTCAACCGCATTAATTCATCCGCGAGCAAGGTTCATGGCGAAAATGCCTTATTTGCGGGGGGTTACCTTACCGATGTCCTCGGGTGCATTTGCGACGATGGCCAGCATGGCGGTCCAGGCCGCGACGTTTTGACGGAGCTGTTCGGGGTCGATCCGGTCGAGCACGTCGTCGGGGGTATGGTGGGTATCGAAATAGCGGATTCCCGATTGGTTGAGGTCGATCGCCGCGACGCCGAGCGCCATCGTCGGGCCGACATCGGTGCCGTCGCCGCCGACCCCCGCCCCGCGGCTGATCCCGAGCGGCGCGAGCGCGCTGGCCAGCCGATCGCCAACCGGCTTGGCGCTGTCGGGCAGGTTGGTTTCGAAGCGCCAGACCCGATCGGCGCCGAAATCGCTTTCGCCTGCGACCGCGTGGCGCTCCCCGCCATGGACCCGCGCATATTCCTGGCCGCCATAGCCGCCGGGTTCCTCAGCCCCGAACCAGACGACGCGGATCGTGCGCCGGGGCTGCCCCGCGTCCATGATGCGCTTGGCGGCGGCGGTGGTGATCGCAACGCCGCTGGCGTCGTCGATCGCGCCGGTGCCGAGATCCCAGCTATCGAGATGACCGCCGATCAACATGATCCCGGCCTTAGGGTCGCTGCCCGGCACCTCGGCGATGACGTTGCCCGATTCGCCTTGTCCCGCAAACCGGGGCGTCAGCGTCAGGTGCATCGTGACCGGCTTGCCACGCTGCGCGACCCGTTCGAGCAGCTCGGCGTCGGGGACCGACAGCGCAGCGGCGGGGATCGGGGTCACGCCCGTCGGCCAGTTGGTACCGCCAGTATGCGGGTTGCGGTGATGATCGGTGCCGATCGATTTTATCACGACCGCAGCCGCGCCCTTGCTCGCGGCTAATGCGGGGCCAACGAAGCGCGCGACGCCGTATGCGCCATAGCTCGATCCGTCCTGGGTCGGCTCCATTGCGTTACCGATATACGCGATCTTGCCAGTCAGGCTGCCCGCCGCCGCATTGGCGAGATCACCATAGGTTTTGAAGATTGCGACGGGCAGCGTGACGCCAGCCGCGGGGGTCGCGCCCGAATTGCCGAGTGCGACCAGTTTCAGATCGTGTGGAAAGGGCGCAGTCACCGTCGCAGTCTCGACCCCGCGTAGCCAGACCGGCATCTGATAGGTCTCGATATGGACGTTCTTGAACCCGAGCGATTTCAGTTTGGTGACCGCCCAGGCTCGCGCGCGCGCCTCCGCGTCGGTCGCGGCGAGCCGCTGGCCAACCTCGGTCGTCAGCCCTTCGACGATGTCATAGGCAAGATCGTCCTTGAGCGCCGCATCGCGCAACGCGGCGACCTTCGCGTCGACCGGTGGCGGCGGTGAGGGTGCGGGGCGTTGGGCGAGGGAGGGGGCGGCGAGGGTGGCGGCCGCGATCGCGGCGAGGAGGCTATGGTGGTTCATCTGCGGAGCGTACTGGCGTGCGGCGGGTTTGCCAACGGGCGGGCGCGACCCTATGTCGCGCGCACCGAATTTCCTCTTCACGAACACCCGAACGGAGACCCCCGTGGCCGGCCAATACGCCTATGTCATGAAAGACATGACCAAGACTTTTCCCGGCGCGAACAAGCCGGTGCTGTCGAACATCAACCTGCAATTCTATCACGGCGCGAAGATCGGCATCGTCGGCCCCAACGGCGCGGGCAAATCGACGCTGATCAAGATCATGGCGGGAATCGACAAGGATTATACCGGCGAGGCGTGGCCGGGTGAGTATGTCACCGTCGGCTATCTGGAACAGGAGCCCGAACTCGACGCGACCAAGACCGTGCTGGAGAACGTCAAGGACGGCGCGCGCGCAACCGCCGACATGGTCGAGCGCTTCAACCAGATCGGGATCGAGATGGGCGAGGACGGCGCGGATTTCGATGCGCTCGGCACCGAGATGGGCGATCTCCAGGAAAAGATCGATGCGGTCGACGGCTGGAGCCTCGACAACCAGCTCGAAATCGCGATGGAGGCGCTGCGCTGCCCCCCCGGTGACTGGCCGGTCGACAGCCTGTCGGGCGGTGAGAAGCGCCGCGTCGCGCTGACCCGCCTGCTGATCCAGAAACCCGGCATCCTGCTGCTCGACGAGCCGACCAACCATCTCGACGCCGAGAGCGTCCAGTGGCTTGAAAACCACCTCAAGGAATATGCGGGCGCGGTGCTGATGATCACCCACGATCGCTATTTCCTCGACAATGTCGTCGGCTGGGTGCTCGAACTCGATCGCGGGAAATACTTCCCGTACGAGGGCAATTATTCGACGTATCTCGAGAAGAAGGCCAAGCGGCTCGAGCAGGAGGACCGCGAGGAATCGGGTCGCCAGACCGCGATCCGCAACGAGCTCGAATGGATCCGCCAGGGATCGAAGGCGCGCCAGACCAAGTCGAAGGCGCGGATCGCCAATTTCGACCGGCTCGTTGCCGCGCAGGAAGGCCGCTCCCCCGGCAAAGCGCAGATCGTCATCCAGGTGCCCGAACGGCTCGGCGGCAAGGTGATCGAGCTCGAGAATGTCTCCAAGGCCTATGGCGACAAATTGCTGTTCGACAATCTCAGCTTCACGCTGCCCGCGGGCGGCATCGTCGGCGTTATCGGCCCCAACGGCGCGGGCAAATCGACGCTGTTCAAGCTCATCACCGGGCAGGAAGAACCCGACAGCGGCACGATCGAGAAGGGATCGACCGTGCGTTTGGGCTATGTCGACCAGAGCCGCGACCATCTTGACGGATCGAAGAACGTCTGGGAGGAAATCTCCGACGGGCTCGATTCGATGAAGGTCAACGGTTTCGACCAGTCGACGCGCGCCTATGTCGGCGCGTTCAACTTCAAGGGGCAGGACCAGCAGAAGAACGTCGGCAAGCTGTCAGGCGGCGAACGCAACCGCGTCAACATCGCCAAGATGTTGAAGCGCGGCGGCAACGTCCTGCTGCTCGACGAACCGACCAACGATCTCGACGTCGAAACGCTCGGGGCGCTCGAGGAAGCGATCGAGAATTTCGCGGGCTGCGCGGTGGTCATCAGCCACGATCGCTTCTTCCTCGATCGCCTCGCGACGCATATCCTCGCGTTCGAGGGCGACAGCCACGTCGAATGGTTCGAGGGGAATTTCGAAGCGTATGAAGAAGACAAGCGCCGTCGTCTGGGCGATGCGGCGGATCGGCCGACGCGGCTGGCGTACAAAAAGCTGACGCGGTGAGCTGATGCTGAGGGGCCTCGACGAGGAATTGCGCGCACACAAATACTCGCATGTCGAGCGCGAGCGCCGGTTTCTCGTCGATCCCCTATTGCGCCCCGACCTGACGGATGCGCCGCACCTGCTGATCGAGGATCGTTATATCGACGGTTCGCGGATGCGGCTCCGACGTATGACCGACAGCGGAACAGGGCGCGTCGTGTTGAAGCTGAGCAAGAAATACGACGTTGCTGACGTTCTCGCGCGCCCGATGGTGACTGCGTATCTGGAAGAGGCAGAATACGCGCTGTTCGCGGCGTTGCCCGCGCATCCGTTGACCAAGCGGCGTTATCCTGTGGAAACGCTCTCGGGGATGTTTGGGATCGATTTGTTCGAAGGGCCATTGGCCGGGTTGGAGCTTGCGGAAATCGAGTTCACCGACCCGGCGGTAGGGATCGCCATTCCAGCGCCGGAGTGGACGGTGCGAGAGATTTCGCACGATCCCAAGTTCCAGGGCGGCGCATTGGCGTTATTCGATCATGCGGCAACGCGGGCGTTGCTCGCGGCGCTATAGCCGATCGGTCTCGATCGACAGGCCATCGGTCGCCTCCGCAGTGATCCGTTCGCCGAAACGCACCTCGCATCTCTTCGCATAGGCTTTACCGGCAACGGGACGGTGGTAAGAGGAACCATCTCGGTCATGAGTAAACTCTCTTACACGCGCGTGCGCTGCCCAAGCTGCCCGCTCGATGTGATCGCATGGATGGATTGATGCCAGTGGTCGTGGTCGAAGAGTCTCCCGATGGCGATGCGCACCCCAGCGCAGGCGAGCTGCGCTATCGCCTCCGCCAGCAGTCGGTGCTGTCCGATTTCGGGATCGAGGCACTGCGCGCACGCGAACTCGGGCCGATGCTTCAGCGCGCGACCGAATTATGCGCCGAGGGCATGACCGCGCGCTACGCCAAATTCCTCGAATGCCGCCCGCATCGCGAATCGCTCCTCGTCCGCGCCGGCGTCGGCTGGCCCGAGGGCGTGGTCGGCGAGGTCGAGATGCGCGCCGATATGAGTTCGCCCGCGGGGTTCGCGTTCAAGACCGGCGAGCCGGTGATTTCGAACCACCTCGAACGCGAAGAGCGTTTCCGCACCCCGGCGTTCATGGCCGAGGCGGGGATCCGCCGCGCGATCAACGTGGTGGTCGAGGCATCGGGCGAGAAATATGGCGTGCTTGAGGTCGACAGTTCGGACGAGGGCCGGTTCGAGACCGCCGACATCGCGTTTATGCAGGGGTTCGCCAATTTGATCGGCGTCGCGATCGAGCGCCAGGGCGCTGAGGCGCGGCTGGCCGCGGCGATCGAGCATCAGGAATTGCTGACCCGCGAGGCGAGCCATCGCGTCAAGAACAGCCTCGCGATGGTGTCGGCGATGCTCAATCTGCAGATGCACGAAGACGACGACCCGCGGATCACACGGATGCTCGGCGACGCGCAGGCGCGGATCGCGGCGATCGCGCAGGCACACGACCGGTTGTGGCGCGGCGACCGGGTCGGCGTGGTCGCGCTCGACGAACTGGTCGGCGGGATCGTCGACGGCCTGGCCGAACAGGCCGAGACTGACATCGCCTGCGCGGTGCCCGCGATCGAGATCAGCGCCGACGTCGCGATTCCTATCGGGTTGGTCGTCACCGAACTGGTCACCAACGCGATCAAATATGCCGACGGCGGGATCGCGGTCGCGCTGGGAATCGAGGGCGACGAGGTCGTCCTGACCGTGAGCGATCGTGGCCCGGGGATGCCCGCGGGCTTCGAGGTCGCGACCGCGTCGCGCGACAGCCTGGGGATGCGGATGATCGCCAGCCTGTCACGTCAGTTGAAAGGTATGATGACGTTCGAGGATGCCGACGGCGGGGCGAGGGCGGTGCTGCGCTTCCCCGATCCGCGCGGGTGAAGCTTGCTGACGTCAGCATGATCTGACCGCATCCGTTCGCCCTGAGCTTGTCGAAGGGCGGTGGGTCTTCCACAAGCTCAGCACGAACGGGATTATGTAATCGCGCCCCAACGCGAGGATCACCGTACCCGTTTGACGAACAATCGGCCATCGTCGCGGCGTTCGGTCTGAAAATTGGGGACCGCCTGGATCAGGTCGCCGAGCCGCCGATAGCCATAATTGCGCGCATCGAAGCTCGACCGGTTGCCGGCCAGCTGGCCCATTTCCGACACGCTGACATAGCCGCGTTCATCGCGCTTCACCGAATCATAGGCGTCGATCAACAGCTTCACGACCTCGTCGTCGACCGCGGTCGCGTCCTTGCTGGTGGCCGCGGCGCGGGTGGGGGAGGTCGTCCCGATTGGTGCGGGGAGGGCCTCGTCGATCGGCACTTCGACCGTCGGCTTCGCGGGCGCGCGCTTTTCCTTCAATAGTGCGTCGACGTCGATGAAGCGGGTGCACACGCGCTTGAACGCTTCGGGAGTCTTGGTGCCGCCGAAACCATAGACCGGCAGGCCGTCCTGACGGATCCGGGTCGCGAGCGGCATGAA
>JALYTW010000083.1 GCA_030854075.1 Pseudomonadota bacterium | reverse complement strand
GTTCGAGACGCTCGAAATCCAGGCCGGGCTCTACGGCGTCGCCAAGCCGCAGCGGCGGACGATGGAGCTGCTCCGCGCGGTCCATCTGGAGGACAAGGCCAACGCCTACGCCCGCACGCTGTCGGGCGGCATGAAGCGCCGCCTGATGGTCGCCAAGGCGATGGTCCACGCGCCCCCCGTCCTCGTTCTCGACGAACCGACCGCCGGCGTCGACATCGAATTGCGCCAGCAACTGTGGACCTATGTCCGCAGCCTCAACGCCGCCGGGGTCACCGTCGTGCTGACCACGCATTATCTCGAGGAAGCCGAGGAACTCTGCGACCGGATCGCGATCATCAACCACGGCAAGCTGATCGCCAACGAACCGACCCGCGACCTCGTCGGCATGGCGCAGGAAAAGATCGTCGCGGTGACGGTCGACCGCGACCTGACCGTCGCGCCGGTGGCCGCATGCTTCGAAAAGATCGTGCTGAAGGGCGACCGCGTCCTCGAAATCACCTACCACAAGGGCCGAGTCAACGCCGGCCAAGTCCTCGCCGCGGTGCAAGCCGACGGCCTCGGCATCGTCGACGTGACGACCAAGGAAGCCGATCTGGAAGACGTCTTCCTCAACCTCACGCGAGCGGCGAACGCTTAACGTCGCGGCGTCTGCTATGGGAGGAAAACGGATATTCCGCAATTGGGCGACAGAGGACAACCGCCTATAGTCTACGGGCCGTGCACCCAGCTGTTCTTAGGCAAGTGTTTCTAGGCCACAGCCAGAATTTCTGAATTATACATGCGCTCGTGCGAGTTGGCGGCTTCCTATTCTCTAAATGGCAGAGTTGACGGTACCCTAAAATAGGCAGACGCTGCAACAGACTCGTTCCGAGTCGAACAGGAGGGCAGGATATGAGCGTGCGTCTGAGAAGATTGCTTACAGTCGTCTCTGCGGGAAGTCTGCTCGCCGTTTCAACGGCTTGCTATGCGTGGGACACCGACGTCACCGAGTCACGCGAGGTTTACCGCGACAATCTCACGGTGAAGATGGCCGGCGGAAAGTTGGGGCATGCTGTACTTGCCTTCACCGTGACAGCGACCAGTCACGTCGGAGAGAACGGCAATGCCAAATGGCCCGACGATCGGGCCTGCTACTACAATGAAGTCAGGCGCACGCTTGTGCGCACGTTGGTGTTTACCTCACCGGATGGCGTCGAGATACCGGTGCGAGACACCACGGTAGCTTTGCCGAACGCCAATGGAAAAAGCTGGGGCGCGGTGACAACCTGCAACGACAAGATCGGCGAGATCCACAGCAACCTGGTCAGCGCCACCGGGAACGCCAGTACATGGCAAACCTACATCGATGGCGAAAAGGCAGATGCCACCCACATTCTTTCGCAATTTGGTCAAGTTACCTGAAGGAAGTTAGACCGGGATACTGCGCAGTTGCTACGGTTCGATGTGCTCCGGCCCAATGAAACGTCGACCCCGATTGTGGAGCGGCGCACGTCGATCGCGCGGTAGTCGAGTGAGTGTCATGGGGTGCCGTCTTGCCCGGTAAAAAGCTTCGTTGGGCAGAACTCCTCCTCCGCGCCTTTTACCCGGTAGCTCCTCGGCCTCGGTAGAGGCGCAACGCCACGTCATCAGGCAGGCGGACCCGCCTCTATGAATGTAGGAAAATAGCTGCCAGACCGACCGGATGCTGGCCTTGACGCGTCTCTTTCCGATCGCCCCGCTGCGGGCGCCCGCCCCGGTCCGACCAAAACCGCGCGACGCTCTCCACTTCCTCCACTTCACCCGTTGTCGATGACCGCGGACATCCTCATCGTCGGTTCGGGCGCAGCGGGGCTCACCGCCGCGCTCAATCTCGCCGATCGGTTCACGGTGACGGTGCTTGCCAAGGGCGCGCTCAACGAAGGCTCGACCGCCTGGGCGCAAGGCGGGATCGCCGCGGTCCTCGAACCCGGCGACACCTTCGCAAGCCATATCGAGGACACGATGATCGCGGGCGCGGGGCTGAACGATCGCGCGATCGTCGAATTCGTGATCGAGAACGCGCCTGCCGCGATCCACCGGCTCGAAGAGCTCGGCGTGCCCTTCGCCACCGAGGGCGCCGACGGCCAGGGGGCGCTCCACCTCACTCGCGAAGGCGGCCATTCGCACCGCCGCATCGTCCACGTCGCCGACGCGACCGGCTGGGCGGTGCAGGAGGCGTTGCAGCGCGCCGCCGAGGCGCATCCCAATATTACCCTCGTCCCCGATCAGGTCGCGATCGATCTCGCCACCAGCCGGCATGAAGAACGCTATTCGGGCGCGGGCAACGTCTGGGGGGTCTATGCGGTCGACAAGCCGAGCGGGCGCGTCAACCTGTTCACCGCGCGCGCGACGATCCTCGCGACCGGGGGCGCGGGGCGAACCTATTTGTTCTCCACGGCGCCGCGAGGCGCGACCGGCGACGGGATCGCGATGGCATGGCGCGCGGGCTGCCGCGTCTCCAACATGGAGATGATGCAGTTCCACCCGACCTGCCTCTACAATCTCGAGGTCAAGAATTTCCTGATTACCGAGGCGGTGCGCGGCGAGGGCGGGCATCTGATCAACCCCTCGACCGGCAAGCGGTTCATGCAGGATTACGACCCCGAACGGCTCGAACTCGCGCCGCGCGATATCGTCGCGCGCGCGATCGATGCCGAGATCAAGCGCGACGGGCTCGATTACGTCCATCTCGATATCAGCCACCTGCCCGCCGATTTCGTCCGCGGGCATTTCCCCAACATCTACGAAAAATTGCTCGGGCTCGGCATCGATATGACGACCGGGCCGATCCCGGTCGTCCCCGCGCAGCATTACACCTGCGGCGGGATCGTCATCGACCGCGACGGGCGCACTGATTTGCCCGGACTCTATGCGACGGGCGAATGCACCGAAAGCGGGCTCCACGGTGCCAACCGGCTGGCGTCCAACTCGCTGCTCGAATGCTTCGTGTTTGGCGAGGCGGCGGCTCGGAGCATCGCCGCGTGCTGGGATGACCTACCCCCCGTGCCGACGATCCGCGCGTGGGATGAAAGCCGCGTCACCGATTCGGACGAAGAGGTCGTGATCCAACAGAACTGGACCGAAATTCGCCGCTTCATGTGGAATTACGTCGGGATCGTCCGCACCACCAAGCGGCTCGAACGCGCGCAGCACCGGATCCGGATGCTGACCGGGGAGATCAACGACTATTACGGTCATTTCCGCGTGACCCCCGACCTGATCGAGCTTCGTAACCTGCTTCAGACCGCCGACCTCATCGTCCGCAGCGCGCTCCACCGCCACGAAAGCCGCGGGCTGCATTTCACGCTCGACTACCCCGAAACGCTGGCCGATCCGGTCGACACCGTGCTGGTGCCCTGACCGTCGCGCTAGACCGGCGATCCGATCGGTTCGA
>JALYTW010000051.1 GCA_030854075.1 Pseudomonadota bacterium | reverse complement strand
GCGCTGCCCGCGCCCGCGCTGGCGGCGGGCAAACCCGAGCAGGCGCACAGCGTTCCGACGATGCCGGTATCGATCAAGGTCAACGGGCGGACCCACGATCTCGATCTCGATCCGCGGGTGACGTTGCTCGACGCATTGCGCGAGCATCTGTCGCTGACCGGGACCAAGAAGGGCTGCGACCACGGCCAGTGCGGGGCGTGTACGGTGATCGTCAACGGCCGGCGGATCAACAGCTGCCTGACGCTCGCCGCGATGCACGATGGCGACGCGGTGACAACGATCGAGGGGCTCGGCACCCCCGACAAGCTCCACCCGATGCAGGCGGCGTTCGTCAAGCATGACGGCTATCAATGCGGCTATTGCACCCCGGGGCAGATATGTTCGGCGGTGTCGACGATCGCGGAGATCAAGGAGGGGATTCCGAGCCATGTCAGCGGCGACCTGACCTTGAAGCCGCAGATGACCGTGACCGAGATGCGCGAGCGGATGAGCGGCAATATCTGCCGCTGCGGCGCATATTCCAACATCATCGACGCGATGACCGAAGTCGCCGGGATCGATCAGGGGGGAGTCGACGCATGAAGGCGTTTACGTTCGAGCGCGCCCATTCGCCCGCCGATGCGGCGGCCAGGGCGGTCGCCACCCCGGGATCGCAGTTCATCGCTGGGGGCACCAACCTGCTCGACCTGATGAAACTCCAGATCGAGACGCCGCATCATCTGATCGACGTCAACCGGCTGGGGCTCGACAAGATCGAGGATGTCGATGGCGGGGGCGTCAGGATCGGCGCGCTGGTGCGCAACACCGATCTCGCCGCCGATGCGCGAGTTCGCAAGGATTATGGCGTGCTGAGCCGCGCGCTGCTCGCGGGTGCATCGGGACAGCTGCGTAACAAGGCGACGACCGCGGGCAATTTGCTCCAGCGGACGCGGTGTCCGTATTTTTACGACACCAACCAGGCGTGCAACAAGCGCAAGCCCGGATCGGGCTGTGCCGCGATCGGCGGGTTCAACCGCAATCTGGCGATCATGGGGACAAGCGAGGCGTGCATCGCGACGCATCCGAGCGACATGGCGGTGGCGATGCGGGTGCTCGACGCGGGCGTCGAGACGGTCAAGCCCGATGGAACGACGCGGACGATCCCGATCGTCGATTTCCACCGGCTGCCCGGTGATACGCCGAACATCGAGACCAATTTGATCCCCGGCGAATTCATCACCGCGGTAACGCTGCCCAAGCCGATCGGCGGCACGCACATCTATCAAAAGGTGCGCGACCGCGCGTCTTATGCGTTCGCGCTGATCTCGGTCGCCGCGGTCGTCCAGTCCGATGGGCGGGGGCGGTTCGCGTTCGGCGGCCTCGCGCACAAACCGTGGCGGGTCGAGGCCGCCGAGCGGCTGGCGGGTGCCAAGGCGATCGCGGGCATCGTGCTCGCGGGGGCCAGAACCACGCCGCAAAATGCTTTCAAGGTGCCCCTGGTCGAACGGACTCTGGGCGCCGTCCTCGCCGAAGCGAAGGGCTGATTCTCATGAAGTTCGACACCCCCGCCACGACCAATCCGATCGACCAGATGAAGGTCGTCGGCAAGCCGCACGACCGGATCGACGGCCCCTACAAGACGACGGGCACCGCGCCCTATGCGTACGAACGCCACGATGTCGTGCTCAACCAGGCCTATGGCTATATCCTGGGCTCCGCGATCGCGACGGGCCGGATCAAGAGCATCGACACCAGCGCCGCCGCGGCTGCGCCGGGGGTGGTCAAGGTCGTCACCTGGCAGAATGCGGGCACGGTCAAGAAGCCCGATGCGATTACCGCCACGCTGCTCGGTGGGCCCGCAATCGAGCATTACGATCAGGCGATCGCGATCGTGGTCGCCGACAGCTTCGAACAGGCGCGCTCCGCCGCGAAACTGATCGTGGTGGATTACGCGCGCGAGAAGGGGGCGTACGACCTCAAGGCCGCCAAATCGTCGGCGATCAAGCCCAAGCCCGGGTTCGGCGGCGAGCCCGATACCGCGGTTGGGGATTTCGCCGGTGCGTTTGCCAAGGCACCGGTGACGCTGGATGCGACCTATACCACCCCCGACCAGTGCCATTCGCCGATGGAGCCGCACGCGACGATCGCGCATTGGGATAACGGCAAGTTGACGGTCTGGACGTCGAACCAGATGGTCGCCTGGGCGAAGCGCGATCTGGCCGAAGCGTTCGGGCTGCCCGCGGACTCGGTTCACGTCATGTCGCCCTATGTCGGCGGCGGGTTCGGATCGAAGCTGTGGATCAGGAGCGATGCGATCATGGCGGCGGTCGCGTCGCGCGCTTCCGGACGTCCGGTGCGCGTCACACTGACCCGACCGATGATGTACAACAACACGACGCACCGCCCCGCGACGATCCAGCGGATCCGGATCGGTGCGGACAAGGCGGGGCATATCACCGCGATCGGGCACGAAAGCTGGTCGGGCGACCTCCCCGGTGGCCAACCCGAGACCGCGGCGAACCAGACGCGGCTGCTCTATGCGGGCAAGAACCGGATGACCGCGACGCGGCTCGCGGTGCTCAACCTGCCCGAAGGCAATGCGATGCGCGCGCCGGGCGAGGCGCCGGGGCTGATGGCGCTCGAGATCGCGATGGACGAGATGGCCGAGAAACTGGGGATGGACCCGGTCGAGTTCCGCATCGTCAACGATACGCAAGTAGACCCCGAACACCCCGACAGACCGTTTTCGCACCGCGATTTGATCGGGTGCCTGCGCACCGGCGCGGAGCGGTTCGGCTGGGACAAGCGCCACGCCAAGCCGGGCGCGATGCGCGACGGGCGCTGGCTGGTCGGCATGGGAATGGCAGCGGCATTTCGCGGTAACCTCACGATGACATCCGGCGCGCGGGTCGGCGTCGACAAGAAGGGCGTGGTGACGGTCGCGACCGACATGACCGACATCGGCACCGGCAGCTACACCGTTATCGCGCAGACCGCCGCAGAGATGATGGGCGTCGACATGGACAAGGTGATCGTCCTGCTCGGCGATTCGAGCTTCCCGGTCTCGTCGGGATCGGGCGGGCAATGGGGCGGCAACAGTTCGACCGCGGGGGTCTATGCCGCATGCGTCGCGCTGCGCGACCGGATCGCGCAAAAGGCGGGGTTCAACACCGCCGAGGTCGACTTCGCCGACGGGAAGGTGACGAGCGGCAACCGCAGCGTGAAGCTGTCCGACATCGCGGGTGACGAGGGGCTGGCGGCGGAGGATTCGATCGAGTTCGGTGATCTGGGCGAGAAATATGCGCAGGCGACCTTCGGCGGGCATTTCGCCGAAGTCGGCGTCGATTCCGCGACCGGTGAGGTCCGCGTGCGCCGGATGGGCGGCGCGTTCGCCGCGGGGCGGATCCTGAACCCCAAGTCGGCGCGGAGCCAGGTGATCGGCGCGATGACGATGGGGACTGGCGCCGCATTGATGGAGGACGCGGTGGTCGACCAGCGGTTCGGCTATTTCGTCAACCACGATCTCGCCGAATATCATGTGCCGGTCCATGCCGACATCCCGCACCAGGACGTGTATTTCATGCCCGAGGTCGACGATAAATCCTCGCCGATGAAGGCCAAGGGGGTCGGCGAACTCGGCATTTGCGGGGTTGCGGCGGCAGTCGCGAACGCGGTGTACAATGCGTGCGGCGTGCGGGTGCGCGACTATCCGCTGACCCTCGACAAACTGATCGGGGAGATGGTCTGACCGACCCCGGCATCCTTGAGGTCGCGCGCGATGTCTCGCTCGAGGGCGGGTATAACCTGCGCGACCTGGGCGGCTATCCGACGCGCGACGGGCGCCGGGTGGCGATGGGTCGGCTGTTCCGGTCGGCGGCGCTGCATGCGCTGACCGAGGCGGATATCGCGGCGATCGAGGCGCTCGGCATCCGGCTGGTGGTCGACCTGCGCACCAATCGCGAGCGCGGGGTGAAACCCAATCGCGGCACGTGGCCGACGTGGTCGCGCGATTACGAAACCAGCACCGCCGACCTTCACCGCGCGATTGCCGATCCCGCGCTGACGCTCGATACGGTCAGCGACGCGATGCGCGCGACGTATCGGGCGCTGCCCGAGGAACAGGCCGACGCCTATGCCGCGCTGCTTCGCCGGATCGCCGCGGGCGAGCTGCCGCTGCTGTTCCATTGCGCGGTGGGGAAGGACCGGACCGGGGTCGCCGCGGCGCTGGTTCTCGATCTGTTAGGCGTGACGCGTGAGACCGTGGTCGCGGATTACCTGCTGACCAACCGGGTGACGGAGCAGGTTGCAGCGCATGCGCATGAATCGCTGCGGCGGCATAATGATACGCTCCAGCGCGCGATGGTCGCGCCGGTGGCACGCGCGGAGGCATCGTATCTCGACGCGATGTTCGCGGAAGTCGAGATGCGGTACGGATCGGTCGAGCGCTATGTGATCGACCGGCTCGGGGTATCGGATGACGCGATTGCCGCGATCCGCAGTGCGTTGCTGGTCGAGCGCTGACGATGGACGACGACGATCGGAGTGACGATCCGGGGCGGGACCGTCGCCGCGGGCGCGCGGTCCCGAGCGGGCGATTGGCGCGATTGGGGGCGTTCGGGCGGCTCGCGGGGGGCGTTGCGGGTGGAGTCGTTGCCGAGGGCGCGCGGCGGCTAGCGGCGGGAGAGCGGCCACAGCTGTCCGACCTGATCCTGACACCGGGGAACGCGACGCGCGTCGCCGATCAATTGTCGAACCTGCGTGGTGCGGCGATGAAGATGGGGCAGATGATCTCGATGGACGCGGGCGACATGCTGCCCGCCGAGCTTTCCGGGATCCTGGCGCGGTTGCGCGACAATGCGCACGCGATGCCGCCCGCGCAGCTCGACAAGCTGTTGATCCGCGAATGGGGCAAGGACTGGCGGCGGCGGTTCGCACGGTTCCAGGCGCATCCGATCGCGGCGGCGTCGATCGGGCAGGTTCATCGGGCGCAGACGCGCGACGGTCGTGACCTCGCGATCAAGGTCCAGTTTCCGGGGATCGAGCGCAGCATCGACGCCGATGTCGACAATGTCGCGACGCTGCTACGCGTGTCGCGGCTGCTGCCCGCAGGGCTCGACCTCGCGCCGCTGCTCGCCGAGGCGAAGCGCCAGTTGCACGAGGAGGCGGATTATCGCCGTGAGGGCGCGATGATGACGCGCTATGCCGCGCTGGTCGGTGACGATCCGCGGTTCGTCGTCCCCGCGCTCGATGCTGAATTCAGCACCGACAACGTCCTCGCGATGGATTTCGTCGAGGGCGTGCCGGTCGAACGGCTGGACGACGCAGACCAGCCGACCCGCGATGCGATGATGACCGCGCTGATCGATCTCGTCCTCGCCGAACTGTTCGACTGGGGCGTGATGCAGACCGACCCCAACTTCGCGAATTATCGCTGGCAGCCCGACAGCGGGCGGCTGGTGCTGCTCGATTTCGGGGCGACGCGCGAGATCGCGGCGGCGACACAGGCGGCGTATCGCGGGCTGCTGTCGGCCGGATTGGCAGGGAATCGCGCAGCGGCGCGGCGCGCGGCGCTCGATGCAGGGTTCCTGGGCGATGCGGCGGTGGCGCGGCACCAGGCGCCGATCGACCGGATGATCGATGTCGTGATCCGCGAAATGGCGCGCGATGGGCCGTTCGATTTCGGGGATCGCGGCTTCGTCGCCGATCTGCGCGACGAGGGGATGGGGATCGCGCAGGATCGCAGCACCTGGCATGTGCCGCCGGTCGACACGCTGTTCGTTCAGCGCAAGATCAGCGGCACCGCGCTGCTTGCGGCGCGGCTGAAGGCGCGGGTGCCGGTGCGCGCGATGGCGACCGCGCGGCTGGCGGAACAACCCGGTGGGACGCGCGCTGTGTCGGCATGATCGCGAAGGAACGACGATGACCGATGCCACGACCAAGACCGCGACGCTGTATCGTATGGTGCTGCCCGACCACACCTGCCCGTTCGGGGTCCGCGCCAAGCAGATGCTCGAGCACGCGGGCTATGCCGTCGACGACCAGATCCTACGCACCCGCGAGGAGACCGATGCGTTCGAGCAGAACCACGACGTGACGACCACGCCACAGGTGTTCATCGACGGCGAGCGGATCGGCGGCAGCGATGCGGTCGAACATTATCTCGCCGAACACGCGGCCTGATCGCGCCGCGCCGACGATGCCACCGGTGACTCCCGACGCCGCGTTGCCGGGTCAGGAGAGCGTCTGGCGTTATCCACGCCCGCCGATCGCCGAAGCATCGTCGCGGCATCTGCGGATCGTCCACCGTGATATCGTGGTGGCCGATACGCACGCTGCGATCCGAACGCTCGAGACCAGCCACCCCCCGACCTATTACCTGCCCCAGCGCGACATCACGATGGCACTGTTGCGCGTATCGGCGCGGCGATCTTGGTGCGAATGGAAGGCGGAGGCGGTGTATTGGGATCTGATCGTTGGCGATGAGGTGTTGGCCGATGTCGCGTGGAGCTATCCCGCCCCGACGCGCGATTTCGCAACGCTCGCCAATCACCTTGCCTTCTATGCGACCCCGCTCGATGCGTGCCTGGTCGATGGCGAACAGGTGACGCCGCAACCCGGTGGTTTTTATGGCGGGTGGATCACGCCGGATCTGGCAGGGCCGTTCAAGGGCATTCCGGGTAGCCGGTTCTGGTGATCGCGCGCGACGGCAGCGCGGGCGATGCGCGCGGAACCCGCGGTCGCTGCCGATCGTAATCAGGGGGAATACCCCCCGGAGACCATCATGAAATTCACCAAGCTCGGCCAGACCGGCCTCGACGTGTCGCGCCTGTGCCTGGGCTGCATGACATTTGGTGTCGCGGATCGCGGCAACCACGAATGGACGCTCGACGAAGCGGCGAGCCGCCCGATCCTGCGCAAGGCGGTGGAGGCGGGGATCAATTTCTTCGACACCGCGAACGTCTATTCGGATGGCACGTCGGAAGAGATCGTCGGGCGCGCGCTGAAGGAATTCGCGCCGCGCGAGGAGCTGGTCATCGCCACCAAGGTGAACGGACGGATGCGCCCCGGCGCCAACGGCGCGGGGCTGAGCCGCAAGGCGATCATGCAGGAAATCGATGCCAGCCTGACCCGGCTCGGCACCGACTATGTCGATCTCTACCAGATTCACCGTTACGATTACGACACGCCGATCGAGGAGACGCTGGAGGCGCTGCACGACGTGGTGAAGGCGGGCAAGGCGCGGTATATCGGCGCGTCGTCGATGTACGCGTGGCAATTCGCGACGATGCTGCATGTCGCCGAGGCGAACGGCTGGACGCGGTTCGTGACGATGCAGGATTACGTCAACCTGCTCTACCGCGAAGAGGAACGCGAGATGCTGCCGCTGTGCGAGGCGGAAGGGATCGGGGTGATCCCGTGGAGCCCGCTGGCGCGCGGGCGGCTGACGCGCGACTGGGACGACCAGACCGAACGATCGCAGACCGACACATTCGGCAAGACGCTGTACCAGCATAGTGCCGACGCCGATCGCAAGGTGGTGGAGGCGGTCGCCGCGATCGCCGGGGAACGCGGGGTGCCGCGCGCGCAGGTGGCGCTGGCCTGGGTGCTCACCAAGCCCGAGGTGTCGGCACCGATCGTCGGCGCGTCGAAGGCGGCGCATCTCGACGATGCGATCGCCGCGCTGGAACTGGGGCTGACCGAGGCCGAGCTTGCGCGGCTTGAAGAGCCTTATGTGCCGCACGCGGTGGTTGGGTTCAGCTGATCTGGATCAGCCATTTTTCCGCCGCTTTCACGGGCTGTTAGCTTCCGCACGCTAGCGATCTGGGCAGGGTTGGCGCGAGGGTTTATGCGGGCAGGGTGTCAGGGTTGCATGGCGGCGAACCATCGGTTCGACATCGCGATGGCGTTCCAGCCGATCGTCGATGTCGTGACCGCGCGCCCGTTCGCGTTCGAAGCGTTGGTGCGTGGGCCGAACGGCGAGGGGGCGGCCGAGGTGCTGGCGGGCGTCACCCCCGACAATCGCTATGCGTTCGACCAGCAATGCCGGGTCGCCGCGATCGAGGGTGCGGTCGCGGCGGGGATCGTCGCGACCGGTGCGCGGTTGTCGATCAATTTCCTGCCCAACGCGGTCTATTCGCCGGTCGCGTGCATCCAACTGACGTTGAAGACCGCGCGTGCGACGGGGTTTCCGACCGATCGGCTAATCTTCGAATTCACTGAGAACGAGGAAATGGCCGATACCGACCATGTGAAGACAATCGTCGAATCCTATCGCCAGATGGGCTTTGCAACCGCGATCGACGATTTCGGGGCGGGGCACGCGGGACTGGGGCTGCTCGCCAAGTTCCAGACCGATTTCATCAAGCTCGATATGGAGCTGATCCGGGGGATCGACACCAGCCAGCCGCGGCGCTTGATCGTCCAGGGGGTGGTCCGGATGGCCGAATCGCTGGGGATCACGGTGATTGCCGAGGGGATCGAGACCGTCGCCGAGTATGACGCGGTGCTGGCGACCGGGGTCCGCTATATCCAGGGGTATCTGCTGGCGCGGCCCGGATTCAGGATGCTGCCGACGTTCACGCTGCCCGGCGAGCGGATCACCGCCGTCGCCTGATCCGGCGACACAGTCGTTGCAACGTCATGCGCGGACGTCCTTGGCGATGGCGTCGAGCAGGCCGTTGACGAAGCCCTTTTCGCGCTTGTCGTAGAAGGCATCGGCGACATCGACGTATTCGGTGATCACTGCGCCGACCGGCACGTCCGCGCGCGCCATCAGTTCATACGTCCCGGCACGCAAAATCGCCTTCATCGGCTTGTCGAGCCGCGCGAGGGTCCAGCCGCTGGCGAGCTTGCCCTCGATCGCCAAGTCGATCTCGCCGCGGCGCGCGGTTGCGCCCTTGACGATATCGTCGAAGAAATCGACGTCGGCCTCGGCATATTCGGCGTCCTCGATCGTCGCGCCGTGGCGGTGGTTGTGGAATTCGTTGATGAGCGCGGGGACGGGGGTCGCTTCCATGTCGTGCTGGTAGAGCGCCTGGACGGCGGCGAGGCGGGCGGCGGCGCGGGCCTTCGAGCGGGTGGCAGTGCGGGACATAGGTGGGGGGCTTTAGGCGCTGGCGCGCTGCGTGTCAGCCCTTAGCGGTTGAGGCGGAGGCGGAGCGCGACCGATTTGGCGTGGGCGGGGAGGCCTTCGGCTTCGGCGAGTTTAACGGTCGCGGGGCCGAGCTCGGCGAGGGCGGTTTCATCAAGCTGGAGGAAGCTCGTGCGTTTCATGAAATCGAGCACCGATAGCCCGCTAGCAAACCGTGCGCGGCGCCCGGTGGGGAGGACGTGGTTCGGGCCGGCGACGTAATCGCCGATCGCTTCGGGAGTGTGACGGCCCATGAAGACGCTGCCCGCGTGACGGATCCGGTCGAAGAAGCCCTGTGGGTCGGTGATCGCGACCTGGAGATGTTCGGGCGCGAGGCGGTCGACCAAGGGGATCGCGTTGCTGAGCGTATCCACGACGATGATCGCGCCGTTCGCTTCCCATGCCTGACGCGCGACGGCTGCGGTCGCGAGGGTGGTCAGTTGTGCTTCGACCGCGGCGGCGACGCGATCGGCATAGGCGGCGTCATCGGTGAACAGGATCGATTGCGTCGTCGTGTCGTGTTCGGCCTGGCTGAGCAGATCGGCGGCAGTCCAGGCGGGGTCGTTTTGCGCATCGGCGACGACGACGATCTCGGATGGGCCAGCGACCATGTCGATTCCTACGACGCCGTATACCTGTCGCTTGGCCTCCGCGACCCAGGCGTTGCCGGGGCCGGTGATGACGTCGACAGGGACGATCCGCCCCGCGCCGTAGGCGAGCGCGGCGATCGCCTGCGCGCCGCCGATGCGCCACACCTCGTCAACGCCCGCAAGATGCGCGGCGGCGAGGACGAGCGGGTTGATCTGGCCATCGGGGGTTGGCGTGACCATCGCGACCCGCTCGACGCCTGCGACCTTGGCCGGAATGGCGTTCATGAGCAGCGACGAGGGATAGGCCGCGCGCCCCCCGGGAACGTAGATCCCCGCCGCATCGACCGCCCGCCACCGTGCGCCGAGGCGGACGCCGACGTCGTCGGTATAGTCAGTATCGGCAGGCCGCTGCTTTTCGTGATAGGAGCGGATGCGCGCGGCCGCGAGGTCGAGCGCGTGGCGCAGATCGGGATCGAGCGCGGCATAGGCTGCGGCGCAATCGGCGGGGTCGACGCGCCAACCGGTGGTGGCGAGATCGTGTCGATCCAGCGTGGAAGTAAGGTCCTCGATCGCGGCTTCGCCGTCGGCGCGAACGCGGACGATGATCGCGGCCACGCCCGCCGCGACATCGGATGACGATTCGCGGCGCGTCTCCACGAGTGTGGTGAAGCGCGCGGCGAAATCGGAGTCGCTGGTATGAAGGCGGATCATGCGGCCACCGCGCGGCGAAACGCCTCGACCAGCGGCACAACCTCAGCGCGGGTCTTCATCGCGGCGCGGTTGACGATCAGGCGGCTCGTCACGTCCATGATCCGTTCGACCTCGACGAGGCCGTTTTCCGCTAGCGTGCGTCCCGAGCTGACGAGGTCGACGATCCGCGGCGCGAGACCGAGGGTGGGGGCGAGTTCCATCGCACCGTTCAATTTGACGCATTCCGCCTGGACGCCGCGCGCGGCGAAGTGGGCGGCGGTGACATGGGGGTATTTGGTGGCGACGCGGACGTGGCTCCAGCCGCGCGGGTCGTCGGTCGCGGCCATCGCGGCGGGCTCGGCGACTGACAGGCGGCAATGGCCGATGCCGAGGTCGACCGGGGCGTAGAGTTCGGAATAGTCGAATTCGGCGAGCACGTCCGATCCGACGATGCCGAGTTGCGCCGCGCCATGCGCAACGAAGG
Source organism: Pseudomonadota bacterium (assembly GCA_030854075.1). Lineage (GTDB taxonomy): Bacteria > Pseudomonadota > Alphaproteobacteria > Sphingomonadales > Sphingomonadaceae > Sphingomonas. The sequence continues at coordinate 1,109 of JALYTW010000051.1, read as the reverse complement.
TGGCGACGTCGAACGCGCGGACGCGGATCAGTTCGATGCCGGGCACGTCGGTGGCGAAGCGCAGCGCACGGCTGGCTTCATCGGCGAAGGCCGGTTCGGGGCGGATCCCCGCGGCGGCGAGCAGCGGGAGTGCCTCCGCGAGGATGCGCCCTTTGGGCACCGCGATGATGAGCGGGGGGACAGAGGGTTGGACCACGGGCGGGCTTTACGAGGGGCGCTTCGCGGGTGCAACAACGCGCTCGAGGGAGAAGCGACATGGCTGGCGAAGCAAACAACCGCGGGGCGTTTCGAATCCAGGAATATTACTGCCGCGAAAACGCGTCGCCAATCTACGCGCGGATCGGCGGAGCGCTCGCCGAGGGGCTGACGCGTGAGTCCGAAACTGGCGCGCGGGTGCTCGACTGGCCCCGCGAACCGACCCGCGATGCGTTGCCGTTGCGGTTGATCGGCGGGCTGCATGCGCTGGTGCTGGCAGGCAAGGATGACGAACTGGCGGCGGTGTTTAACGGCGAGGTGACCGAGGTCTCGGCAGTGACGGCGACGGTGAACGCGGCGCTGGTGCGGCATGATGCGGCGGTACTGCCGTGGCTCGACGGGCCACCGCAGACCAACGAGCCGGGGCGATCGGCGGCGCTGATGACCGGGCTAATCGAGGTCGCGCGGCGGTTCGGCCCCCGGCTGGAGCTGCTCGAAATCGGGTCGAGCGCAGGGCTCAACCTGCTGATCGATCGCTATCGGATCGATCTGGGAGGAACGATCATCGGGCCTGACGATGCCCCGGTGACGATCGTTCCCGACTGGCGCGGCACCGCGCCCGCTGCGCCGCCGATCGAGATCGTCTCGGTCGCGGGCTGCGACGTCGCGCCGATGGATGCGACCGATGCCGCGGTAGAGGCGCGGCTGGCAGCCTATGTCTGGGCGGAGGAGCCACAGCGGCTAGTCCGCGTCCGCGCCGCGATCGAGATGATGCGCGAACGCGGCGTCGACCTGGTGCAGGCGGACGCGGCGGATTGGGTCGAGGCAAGGCTCGAAGAACCTCAGGCCGAGGGCGTATCGCGGGTGCTGATGCATTCGGTGGTGTGGCAATATCTGCCCGAGCCGATCGCGGA